>NZ_JQFJ01000002.1:1200000-1500000 GCF_000763945.1 Sphingopyxis sp. MWB1 | reverse complement strand
GGCGCCGCGATGCCGCGGGCGCACGATTGGCAATGCGGCGTCATTTCCACCGCTTGCTGGAATCGATGCTCGACGAAACCGAACAGCGGGCGTTGGTCGAATTGCAACAGCGCGCCGCTGAAAGCCGCGAACGTTATATGCTGAGCGCAAAGCTGGGCTGATACAAGGGAGACTGGGTCGCTACTATGACGGTTTTGACATGCGCTGGCGACCCAGTGCCTCACCTTCTTGACGCACGACGCGCCGGGGCGGCGCTGCCCCATTTTCCGGGTTCGGTGCCCGGCACACTGGCCGATGCCTATGCGTGCCAGCACCGGCTGACCGCCGCGCTGGGGCAGCCTGTCCTTGGCTGGAAGGTCGGGCGTATTCCGGTCCCCTTGATCGACCAACTCGGCACCGACCGGCTGGCCGGACCCGTGCTGCGCAGCGCCCAGTTGACAGGGGAAACCCCCGGGCAGGCTCATATTTTTGTCGGCGGCGCGGCGGCGATTGAGGTTGAGCTGATGCTGCGCCTCGCGAAGCTTCCGCCCGAACTGCCCGCGACCCCCGATGACACGCGCGGCTGCGTCGACCGCATCTGTGCGGGTTTTGAAGTCGCAAGCTCGCCCGCGCCCGATGTGCATGACCATGCACCCTATGGCATTATCGCCGATGTCGGCATCAACAATGGCCTGCTGATCGGCCCCGAACTAGAGCCTGAAGGCTGCGAGCAATTAATGGTCGAAACCCGGATCGCCGATGCGGTGGTCGGAACGGGCCGCGCCTGCGACATATTGGACGGCCCCTGGGGTGCGCTGCATTTCCTGATGGCGCTGCATTTTCGCGGCGAGATCCGCCTGGCCGCCGGCCAATGGATTTCGGCGGGCGCGATCACCGGCGTCCATCCCATCGACCCCGGCCAATCGGCGACCGCCCGTTTCGGCGACAAGGCCATCATCCACTGTATCGCCGTTCCGGAAAGTGAAGATATCGCATGAGTGTTAAAAGCCGCAATATCGTCTGTTTTGGCGAGGTGATCCTGCGCCTCGCGGTTCCGCCGGGCAGCTTCCCCTTGCAGGTGCCGCAAATGGATGTGCATGTCGGCGGGGCCGAGGCGAATGTCGCGGTTGCGCTCGCCGCGCTGGGGCATCGCAGCCGCATGATCAGCGCGCTGCCGGGCGATGCCATTGGCGAGGCCGCGGTGTCCGAACTGCGGCGGCACGGCGTCGATGTCGCGGGCATCGCGCGGGGCGCGGGGCGCATGGGGCTTTATTATCATCTGGCGGGCGGTGCGGGACAGGCCGCCGAGGTGATTTACGACCGCAGCGACACGCTGTTCGCCGCGACCCCGGCCACCGACTGGAACTGGGCCGAATTGTTCGATGGCGCCGACTGGCTCCATGTTTCGGGCGTCACCCCGGCGCTGGGCCCCGATGCGGCAAAGGCGGTGCTCGCCGCCGTGCGCTTCGCCCGCGAACAGGGGCTCGGCATCTCCTTTGACGGCAATTGGCGCGGCCGCCTGTGGCAGAAATGGGATTCGGACCCCGCCGCCATTTTGTGCGAGATCATTGAGCAAGCGAGCCTCTTGTTCGGCAACCACCGCGACGCGACCCTCCTGCTGGGCCGCCAATTTTCGGGCGATGGCACGGGGCGCCGCCGCGAAGCCGCGCTCGCGCTGCTCGACCGCTTCCCCAATCTCGACCATGTCGCCTCGACCGCGCGCCATATCGTCGGCACGGGCGAGCATCATATTGTCGCGCGCATGGACAGCCGCGTCGATTCCGCGACGACCGATCCCGCGATCATCGCGCCGATCGTCGACCGGGTGGGCACGGGCGACGCCTTTGCCGCCGGGGTCATCGACGGTCTGTGGCAGGGTGAGGGGTTGAACGCCGTCCAGCGCGGCCTCGCGCTGTCGCGGCTCAAGCACGGGCTGCGCGGCGACTTCGCCCCCTTTGGCCGCGCGGCGGTGGCGCAGGCCTCGCAGCAGGCGCTCGACGTCCAGCGCTGACCGGCGCGAGCCGAGAGCCGCGCCGCCCGCAAGCGCGAGTCGCGCCCAACCGGACGCATCACGCCCCGGTTATAGGAAAAATTCAGGCGAGGGGAGGGGGCCACCTTTATCCCCCGTTCGCCGCCTCCGGCAGCCGCAACGGGGGATGAGGTTGTGTGTGCACAAAAAGAACAATAGGAGAACACTGGCCCAAAGTCAAGCCTCGCCGCCATCGAAGGCCGCCCTCAGGTTGACGTAAACGTCAAGAGCCGCCAAGGCGGGCGCAAAAGGGAGAGGATGATATGGCACAGGACCCCATTTTCGATTTGTCGGGGCGCATTGCGCTTGTCACCGGGGCGTCATCGGGGCTGGGCGCGGGCTTTGCCAGGGCGCTCGCCGCCGCCGGGGCGAAGGTGGTGCTTGCCGCACGCCGCGCGGACCGGCTCGCCGAGCAGGTTGCCGCGATCAAGGCCGCGGGCGGCGAAGCAATGGCGGTCAGCCTCGACGTCACCGATGCCGCATCGACCCGCGCCGCCTTTGACGCGGCGGAGGCGGCATGGGGCACGGTCGACACGATCGTCGCCAATGCCGGGGTCGCCACCGAAAATCTGGCGCTGGGCCTCTCGGTCGAGGATGTCGACGGGCTGCTCGCCGCCAATATCCGCGGTGTCTTTCTGACCGCGACCGAGGGCGCACGGCGGCTCGATGCCGCGGGCAGCCGCGAGCGCCAGCATGGCCGCATTGTCCTGATCGGCTCGATCACCGCCGACAAGCTGTTCCCCGCCACCTCCGTCTATGGCGCGACCAAGGCGGCGGTGCGCCATCTGGGCAAGAGCCTGGCGCGCGAATGGGCACGGCGCGGCATCAATGTGAACATCATCCAGCCCGGCTATTTCCAGTCCGAAATGACCGCTGCGCTGTTCGAAAGCGAAGCGGGGCGCAAGATGGTCGACAGCTTCCCGCGCCGCCGCATGCGTCCGGCAACCGATCTGCACGCGCCGCTGCTTTATCTTTGCTCCGACGCCTCGCTGGGGGTCACGGGGAGCGTCATTACCGTCGACGACGGGCAATCGCTTTAAGATTGGCGGCGCCGGGCGGGGGAGCGGGCCGGTGCCGTTTCAAAAGACATCCCCGCTCAGCGTTTCTCCGCCGCCAGTCGCGACATCAAAATCGCGGCGCGGGTTGCCTGCCGCTCGATGCTCGGCAGGTCGACCGTTTCCTGCGGCCCATGGTCGCCGGTCGAATAGCTGCCCAGCCCCGCGAGGCTGTCGACAAAGGGCGCGACAAAGCTGATATCCGCCGCGCCGCGTTTCAGCGGGTCGAGCGGCGCCATTTCCGCGAGCCCCAGGTCGCGGTTCACGGCATTCAGCCGGGTAAGCAGCGCGCGATTGCCCTCGGTCGGCGCCATCGCCGGATAGCCGCCGGGGTCAAAGGCGAGGGTCGCCGAGGTTCCCGGCGCATGATCGGCGACAATCGCCGCCATTTTCGCCTTTACCCGCGCCGCCTGCTCGGCCGACAAAGTGCGCAGGTCGCCGCGCGCAATGGCGGTGCCTGCGATGATATTGGTCTTGCCGCTCGCGCTCGCGCGGATCTTCCCCTCATCGAGCGAAACCTCCTGCCCCCCGGCGACCAGCCCGACGTTGAAGGTCAGATTGGGCTCGGGCAATTCGGTGCGGAAACGGTGAAGGATCCGGGTGAGTTCGTAAATGGCGCCATCGCCCGCATGGGCGCTGAAAATGCCCGAACTATGCCCGCTCTTGCCGCTGGCGGTGACCTGCCAGCTTTCGGAGCTCCGCCGCGCGATCGAGCTCATGTCGGCGCCGCCGTCGCGCACCAGCCCTTCAAAGCCCAGCGCCACATCGCTGCGCTTGCCCGCCGCGATCAGGTCGGCGCGCGCCACCTCCAGCGGATGGCCGCTATCCTCCTCATCGCCCGTCAGGTGAATTTCGATATTGGCGTCCTTCAGCGTCCCCGCCGCCTGCATTGCGCGCAGCGCGGCGACGATCACCGTCATCCCGCCCTTGTTATCGCCGACGCCGGGGCCTTTCGCCTTGTCGCCCATCCGCTCAAAGCGCTGAAAGGGCGAGTCCGGCTCAAACACCGTGTCGAGATGACCGATCAACAACAGGCGCTTGCCATCTTCGCGCCCCTTGTGCGTTGCAATCAGATGGCCTGCGCGCCCCGTCTCGCGCATCGGTTTCCAGATGACTTTGAACCCCAGCGGCTCCAGCTCGGCGCGCATCATCGCACCGACCTTCTCGACGCCTTCGATATGCAGCGACCCGCTATTCTGGTTCACCAGCTTTTCGAGCAGCGCGATATTGCGCTCCTGCTCCGCCGTCACCGTTTCGGCCATCACTTGTTCAGCAGGCGTAAGCTGCGCCCCGGCGGACGGCGCCGCGACAAGGCCACAGGCAAAAGCAGCGGCAAGGACAAGATTTTTCAGGCGGAGGGCAGGGACGGCGCGGCGCGGCATGGTCATGGCTTGAGCAGGCTCCTTCGCCCGCCCTTGTGCCGCCGCCGCTCGCTCAAGGCAAGCGGTCAGCCCGGATAGGGATTATCCTTGAGCAGGCGTGCCAGATGCGCGCCATCCGCCCCGCCTCATCCGATCCGCAAAAGGCGGTGAGGCAGACGTCATGACCTTTTCCTCAATCCCGGCTTGAATTGTTTATTTTCGACCAAACCGCCCTGCTGAGAAGCCGGAGCGCTCTGCTTCCCGGATACCTCCTGTGGTTTGCGATGACAGGGGCTGCCGACAGCAAGGCTCGATATCGCGGCGGAGCGCAAAACCATCATCGTCATCCCGGACTTGATCCGGGATCCATGGCTCACCGTCGTCGTAGATCCCGGATCAAGTCCGGGATGACGAGGTAAGGCGGCAAACTTTGGTCCACGCCCGCCCTGCCGCTCGCTGCCCAAAAAAGCCTGTCCTACATCATCCCTTTGTAACAGCTTTCAACCCGGCTCTTTCAACCTGTCCATCACTCTTCGCCACCCAGTCTTGCCGGTGCGGGCCAAACCCCGCGGGACCATCCGCCGGGCTGGCGCAAACGGGGTGCGCACAAGGCTGAACTTTACTGAACTTTGAAATCGCCTCTGCCGCGCGCGCGATCAATCGCGCTTGAAATAATCGAGGCTTGAACTGTTTATTTTTGACCAAACCGCATCGGCCAGCGCCATGACCGCTCGACTTCCCAAGTCCGTTCTGTGGTTTGCGATGGCAGGGGGCTGCCGACAGCAAGGCTCGATATCGGAGCGGAGGGCAAAACCATCATCGTCATCCCGGACCTGATCCGGGATCCATGGCTCCCCGTCGTCGTGGATCCCGGATCAAGTCCGGGATGACGAGGCAGAAGCAAACTTCGGTCCCCCGCCCGCCTTGCGGCGAAGGAGGCGACCATCCTACCCACATGAAAAGGGGCGCCCGGTCCCCCCGAACCGGACGCCCCAAAGCGCAAGCTGATCGCGAACGATCAGGCGCTATAGTACATGTCGAACTCGACGGGGCTGGGGGTTTGCTCAAAGGCATAAACCTCTTCCCATTTCAGTTCGATATAGGCGTCGATCTGGTCCTTGGTGAACACGTCGCCTTTCAGCAGGAAGTCATAATCGGCCGCCAGGCTGTCGAGCGCTTCGCGCAGCGAACCGCAAACGGTCGGCACTTCCTTCAGCTCTTCGGGCGGCAGATCATAGAGATTCTTGTCCATCGCGTCGCCCGGATGGATCTTGTTCTGAATGCCGTCGAGGCCGGCCATCAGCAGTGCGGCATAGCAGAGATAAGGGTTGGCCATCGCGTCGGGGAAGCGGAATTCGACGCGCTTCGACTTGGCGCCCGCGCCATAGGGGATGCGGCACGAGGCCGAGCGGTTGCGGCTCGAATAGGCAAGCAGCACCGGCGCTTCAAAACCGGGGACGAGCCGCTTGTAGCTGTTCGTCGTCGGGTTGGTGAAGGCGTTCAGGGCTTTGGCATGCTTCACGACGCCGCCGATGAAATAGAGGCACATGTCGCTGAGGCCGGCATAACCATTGCCCGCGAACAGGGGCTTGCCCTTTTCCCAGATCGAAAAATGGGTGTGCATGCCGCTGCCATTGTCGTCCTTGATCGGCTTGGGCATGAAGGTCGCGGTCTTGCCATAGGCATGGGCGACCTGATGCACGACATATTTGTAAATCTGCATCCGGTCGGCGGTCTGGGTCAGCGTGCCGAATGTCAGGCCCAGCTCATGCTGCGCGGCGGCGACTTCATGGTGATGCTTGTCGCACGGCAGGCCCAGTTCCAGCATCGTCGTGACCATTTCGGCGCGGATGTCGACGGCGCTGTCTACCGGCGCGACGGGGAAATAACCGCCCTTGGCGCGCGGACGATGGGCGAGGTTGCCGCCTTCATAACGACGGCCCGTATTGGTCGGCAGCTCGATATCGTCGATTTCAAAGCCCGACTTGTTATAGCCGGTTTCGAAGCGGACATCATCGAACATGAAAAATTCGGCTTCGGGGCCGACATAGACGGTGTCGCCGATGCCGGTGGTGCCCAGATAAGCTTCGGCGCGCTTTGCCGTGGTGCGCGGGTCGCGGGTATAGCCTTCGCCGGTCGACGGTTCGACAATGTCGCAGAAGATGACGAGCATCGGCGTCGCCGAAAAAGGATCGTCATAAACGGCATCGAGATCGGGCTTCAGGATCATGTCGCTTTCGTTGATCGCCTTCCACCCGGCGATCGACGAACCGTCGAACATCAGCCCGTCTTCCAGCGAATCTTCGTCGATCACGCCGGCGCACATGGTCAGATGCTGCCATTTGCCCTTGGGATCGGTGAAGCGCAGGTCGACCCACTCAATGTCATTTTCCTTGATCCGCGCGATGATATCCTTGGGCTTGGTCGCCATCTTGTCTTCCTTCTTTCCGTAATCGTCCGGGCTGTCCCGGCCACGTTGAACCTGTTGGTTATGGGGTGGGGTTTAAAGCGCATCCTCGTCGCGTTCGCCGGTGCGAATGCGCAGCGCGCCTTCGATGGGCATGACGAAAATCTTGCCATCGCCGATGCGCCCCGTCTGGGCGGCGGCGGCAATCGCCTCGACCACCCGTTCGGCCAGCCCGTCCTCGACAACCACTTCCAGCTTCACCTTGGGCAGGAAGTCGACGACATATTCGGCGCCGCGATATAATTCGGTATGTCCCTTCTGACGGCCAAAACCCTTCGCCTCGGTGACGGTGATGCCGCTGACGCCGACATCGTGCAGCGCCTCCTTCACCTCGTCGAGCTTGAACGGTTTGATGATCGCCTCAATTTTCTTCACGCTTCTCTTCCCCTTTGGGCCGGTCTTTGCTGCTCGCAGCCAAGGCCGGATCAGGCCCGCCTGGTCCGGTCTTGCGCCATGAGTCGGTGCGGTCCCCGCCATCTTGCACCAATCAAGAGCCGTGCCAATTGGCGAATCGCGGCCATTGGCGAAGTTTTCACTCCGCCGCCCGCGCCTCTGCCCAAGGCTTGTGCAGGCATGGCGCGAGGCTGCCTAATTTATGGGCATTTGATGGGTGAGGGGCGGCGGGAGCGGTCAGCGCAGCTCCCGGCAGTGTTGAGGAGACGCTGTGTCCCGTTACTGCCAAGGCGGCGCGTTCAGCCCCTTGGGGCTGGCGGTGAAGATCTCGCAGCCATCTTCGGTAATGCCGATGCTATGTTCGAACTGCGCCGACAAGGAGCGGTCGCGGGTTACCGCGGTCCAGCCGTCGGGGAGCATCTTGACCGCATATTTGCCCGTGTTGATCATCGGTTCGATGGTGAAGAACATGCCGGGGCGAAGCTCCGGCCCGGTGCCGGGGCGGCCGGCATGGACGACCTCGGGCGCATCGTGGAACAATTGCCCCAGCCCATGGCCGCAAAAGTCGCGGACCACCGAATAGCGATGCTTTTCGGCATATTGCTGGATCGCATGGGCAATGTCGCCGATGGTGTTGCCGGGCTTTGCCTGTTCGATGCCCAGCATCAGGCTTTCATACGTCACCTCGACCAGCCGCCGCGCCTTGATACCGACGTCGCCGACCAGATACATGCGGCTGGTGTCGCCGTGCCAGCCGTCGATGATGCTGGTGACGTCGACATTGATGATGTCGCCATCGCGCAGCGGCTTGTCGTCGGGAATGCCGTGGCACACGACATGGTTGATGCTGGTGCAGCAGCTATGGGTAAAGCCGCGATAGCCGAGCGTTGCGGGGATGCCGCCGCCCGCCAGCATCATCTCGCGCACCTTGGCGTCGATGGCGGCGGTGGTCACGCCGGGCTGGATAAAGGGAACAAGCGCGTCGAGGATTTCGGCCGACAGCCGCCCGGCCTTGCGCATCCCGGCAAAACCTGCCGCATCATGCAGCTTGATCGTGCCGTCGCGCACGGCGGTCGGGGCGCCCGCTTCGGCAGCGGTTACGGAGACATAATTATACATGGGAATGATATAGGCGAAACGGGGGGCGATTGCGAGGGGAGTAAGCCCCTCCCCACTGGGGAGGGGCTATGGGCTCAGTCCGCCGTCTTTTCGGTGTCACTGTCCTGGGTTTTGGCCTTGCCTTTGCCCTTGGCGCCCTTGGGCGGGGTGGGGGTGATTTCAAAGGCGAGCGGATTGCCGACCTTGGCATCCTCTTCCTTCTTCATTTTCACCTTGACCTCACCGCCATGGACGAGCTTGCCGAAAAGCAGTTCCTCGGCGAGCGGCTGCTTGATCTTTTCCTGGATCAACCGGCCCATGGGGCGCGCGCCATAAAGCTTGTCATAGCCCTTGGCGGTCAGCCATTCGCGCGCCGCCTCGTCGAGCTGGATATGGACATTGCGGTCGGCAAGCTGGAGTTCGAGCTCCAGGATGAACTTGTCGACCACGCGCGCGACGACCTCCGGCGGCAGATAGCCGAAGGGGACAATAGCATCGAGGCGGTTGCGGAATTCGGGGGTGAACATCTTCTTCACCGCCTCTTCCTGCACATCCTCGCGCGTCGCATTGCCAAAGCCGATCGACTCGCGCGCCATGTCGCTTGCGCCTGCATTGGTCGTCATGATCAGGATGACATTGCGGAAATCGACCGTCTTGCCGTGGTGGTCGGTCAGGCGGCCATTGTCCATCACCTGCAGCAGGATGTTGAACAGGTCCGGGTGCGCCTTTTCAATCTCGTCGAGCAGCAGAACGCAATGCGGATTCTGGTCGATCGCATCGGTGAGCAGTCCGCCCTGGTCGTAACCGACATAGCCCGGAGGCGCACCGATCAGGCGGCTCACCGAATGGCGCTCCATATATTCGCTCATGTCAAAGCGCTGGAGCGGAATGCCCATGATTGACGCCAATTGTTTGGCGACCTCGGTCTTGCCGACGCCGGTCGGCCCGCTGAACAGATAATTGCCGATCGGCTTTTCGGGATCGCGCAGGCCCGCACGGCTGAGCTTGATCGCCGAAGATAGCACTTCGATCGCGGTGTTCTGGCCGAACACCACGCGCTTTAAATCGGTTTCCAGCGTTTCGAGCAGCTTCTTGTCATCGCTCGATACCGATTTGGGCGGGATGCGCGCCATGGTCGCGATCACGGCTTCGATCTCCTTGGCGGTGATTGTCTTGCGCCGCTTCGACGGGGCGACGAGCATCTGCATCGCGCCCACCTCGTCGATCACGTCGATCGCTTTGTCAGGCAATTTGCGATCATTGATATAGCGCGCGGACAGGTCGACCGCGGCGTTGATCGCATCCGCAGTATATTTGACGCTATGATGCTTTTCAAAGGCGTCGCGCAGACCGGCGAGGATTTTCTTGGTGTCCTCCAGGCTCGGCTCGATCACGTCGATCTTCTGGAACCGGCGCAGCAGCGCGCGGTCCTTTTCGAAATGATTGCGAAACTCTTTATAAGTCGTCGACCCGATGCAACGGATGACGCCGCCCGACAGCGCGGGTTTCAGAAGGTTGGACGCATCCATCGCCCCGCCGCTCGTCGCGCCCGCGCCGATGACGGTGTGAATCTCGTCGATGAACAATATGGCGTGCGGCAGGCCTTCCAGTTCGGTGACGACCTGCTTCAGCCGTTCCTCAAAATCACCGCGATAGCGGGTGCCCGCGAGCAGCGCGCCCATGTCGAGCGAATAAATGACCGCTTCCTTGAGCACGTCGGGCACTTCGCCCTCGATAATCTTGCGCGCCAGCCCCTCGGCAATCGCGGTTTTGCCGACGCCGGGGTCACCGACATAGAGGGGGTTGTTCTTGCTGCGACGGCACAGGATCTGGATCGTGCGATCCACCTCGGCGTTGCGGCCGATCAGCGGATCGACTTTCCCGCCCTTCGCTTTTTCGTTGAGGTTGACGGTGAACTGGTCGAGCGCGGTTTCCTTCTTGTTCTTCGCCGCATCCTTGTCCTTTGTTTCTTCTTTTTCCTCTGCCTCGGCCTGCGCGGCGGGCTTGCCGCCCTTGCCGACCCCGTGGCTGAGATAGGAGACGGCATCGAGACGGGTCAGGTCCTGCTGCTGCAGGAAATAGACGGCATAGGATTCGCGTTCGGAAAAGAGGGCGACCAGCACGTTGGCGCCCGTCACCTCATCCTTGCCCGAGGACTGGACGTGCAGGATCGCGCGCTGCACGACACGCTGAAATCCGCTGGTGGGGGAAGGGTCGCTATGCCCCTCGACCCGCAGGCTGTCGAGTTCGGTATCGAGATAATGCACCACCGCCGATTGCAGGTCGACCAGCGCGACGCCGCAGGCGCGCATCACTTCGGCAGCATGGTCGTCGTCGATCAGCGCGTGGAGCAAATGTTCCAGTGTCGCATATTCATGATGACGTTCCGATGCGGCTTTCAGCGCATTGTGCAGGGTCTTTTCGAGGCTCTCCGAAAAGGACGGCATGGGTCATTCTCCTTGCGGGGGACGGCCGGGGAGGGCCGCCCCACACAATTAAGGTGGCAACGCCGTCGCCTCGCCGCAAGGGAAAAGCGGCGACTTGGACAAAATTACTCAGCCAAGCCTTGCTTTATGGTTAATCGCCTCTTTCTGCTCGCACAGGCGGGGCAAGGGCGTCCATCAACATGCCACCGCTTGACTCAGCGCCTTGCTCACCCAATGTCTGCGTCCACCATTATCCCCTCTAGCAAAAGGATGCCGCGATGACGATCAAACCCGGAGACAAGCTGCCTGAAACGACTTTGGTCAAGGCGACCGAAAATGGACCCGAACAGGTGAGCACCGCCGATTATTTCAAAGGGCGCAAGGTTGCGCTTTTTTCGGTCCCCGGCGCCTTTACCCCGACCTGTTCGGCCAAGCATCTGCCGGGCTTCGTCGAAAAGGCCGATGCACTGAAAGCAAAGGGAATCGACGAAATTGCCTGCACCGCGGTCAATGACGCCTTTGTCATGGGCGCGTGGGGCAAGGGCGCCAATGCCGATGCGATCACCATGCTTGCTGACGGCAATGGCGATTTCGCCGAAGCCGTTGGTCTTACCATGGATGGCAAGGCATTCGGCATGGGCAAGCGCGGCCAGCGTTTCTCGATGGTCGTCAACGACGGCGTCGTCGAGCAGCTCAATGTCGAGGCGCCCGGTGAGTTCAAGGTGTCGAGCGCTGATCATATGCTGGAACAGCTGTAAGCACGACATATGAGAGGCGCCGACCGGCGCCATCTTGACGTAAAAGGAGGGGGGCGGGCGACCGTCCCCTTTCTTTTTGTCATAATTTCGTGCAACAGCGTCGCGATGACATCCACATCATCACAAGAAAATTCCGACATCAACGCACGCGTCGACGCCATCATCGACGAATTGCAGGCCGCCTTTCGCGAATCGGTAGGCAATCTCAAAAAAGCCATTGCCGCTTATGTGCGCGATGGCACCTTGCCCCCCGCCGATGCGGCTGCCACGGGCCTTTTCGATTATCCCGCACTGCGCCTTGTCACCACGGGCGAGCCGCGCGAGGGGCAGCGGGGGCATAATCTTTCCTTTGGCCGTTTCGAGCGCGCCGGGGTTTTTGAAACCACGGTGACGCGCCCCGATTTGTTCGCCGATTATCTGCGCGATCAGCTCAGCCTGCTGGTTCGCCATTATGACGTGACGCTGTCGGTTACGCGCACCGGGCAGCAAATCCCCTTTCCCTATGTGCTCGACGCCAGCGACGGGTCGGATATGGGAAGCGTGACGCCGCTGGAACTGGCGCGCCATTTTCCGACCACCGAGCTTGCCGATATCGGCGATGAGCTGGCCGATGGCCTGTTCGGCCTCGATCCCAGCGCGCCGCAACCGCTGGCGCTGTTCGATGCGTTGCGTACCGATTTCAGCCTCGCGCGGCTGCGCCATTATACCGGCACCGCGCCCGAACATTTTCAGCGCTATATCCTGTTCACCAACTATCATCGCTATGTCGATGAATTTGTCGCCTGGGCCGGCGCGCAGGTGGGGCACGGATTTTACACGGCGCTCGCCGGAGCGGGCGGCCTTTATGTCGACCAGCCGGGCACCAATGCCAGCGCACTGGTTGCGGACAGCGCATGGCGACGGCACCAGATGCCGGCCTATCATCTGGTTGCGCCCGATGGCGGGGGCATCACGCTGGTCAACATCGGCGTCGGGCCATCGAATGCCAAGACGATCTGCGACCATCTGGCGGTGCTGCGCCCCGAAGCCTGGCTGATGATCGGCCACTGCGGGGGGCTGCGCCCCAGCCAGCGGATCGGCGATTATGTGCTCGCCCACGCCTATTTGCGCGACGACCATATTCTCGACCAGCTTTTGCCACCCGAAATTCCCATTCCGCCCATTGCCGAGGTACAGCAGGCGCTGGCGAGCGCGGCGGAATCGGTATCGGGGACGAGCGGCGCGGATCTGAAAAAGCGGATGCGGACCGGCACGGTCGTCACCACTGACGACCGCAACTGGGAATTGCGCTATAGCGACAGCGCGCTGCGCTTTTCCCAATCGCGCGCCATCGGCATCGACATGGAAAGCGCGACGATTGCGGCGCAAGGCTATCGCTTTCGCGTCCCCTATGGGACGTTGCTCTGCGTCAGCGACAAGCCGCTGCATGGCGAACTCAAACTGCCGGGGCAGGCGAACCGCTTTTACGAGGAAGCCATTGCCGCGCATCTGCAGATTGGTATTCGTGCCTGCGAAATGATGCGCGATGAAGGCGCCAAGCTGCACAGCCGCAAATTGCGCGCCTTTAACGAGCCGCCCTTCCGTTAAGGCGAACCATCTCAGCCATAGGCGACCCAGCCGCGCCAGGTGAAGCCCTGATAAAATTGCTCGATGCCGGTGAACCCCGCCTCGCGCATTGCGGCTTCATCCGCTTCGGGGCTGAGCATGTCGACATGCTCGGCGACCGCCTGTCGCCCCTTGGCAACCTGTTCGGGGTCACCCCCTGACGCTATTGCAAAGGCGGCATAGCGGTCGAGCCAGCGGTCGCGTGCGTCCGCTTCCTGCGGGAAGCTGCCATGGGCGGCGACAAAGGGTGCGCCGCACCGAAGCCGCGCGCGAAGCGCCTTGAGCGTACGCACCCGCTCGGCATAGGCGAGGAAATGCAGCGTGAGCAGGCAAGCGGCGCCATCGAAGGGGCCGACGGGTGCATCGTCGATGACCCCTTCGACCATTTGCGCGCGCGCGCGATGCGGCCCCATCACCTCCGCCGCCAGATCGAGCATCGGCCCGGCCGGATCGACCCCGGTGAAGCGCCAGCCGGGATGAGCATCGGCAAAGGCGCGCATCTCGCTGCCTCCACCGGCGCCCAACACCAATATATGCGCGTCGGCGGGTACGCGTTCGGCGAGCAAAAGGGTCGTCATGCGTTGCAGACCATCAAGGCCGGGGACGAAGCGGCGTGGGCCGTCATTATAGCGGGCAACCGCCGCAGTGTCCTTGAACATGTGGAGAAAATGCCGGGCACCGTCAGCCATCGGGAGTTTCCTTTTTCGGAGTGGAGGAGCGCGCAGCCATGCGCGCATGAAAGTCGGCCGCAAGTGCGGCCAGTGTCACTTGCTCGAAGCGCGTAAGGAGAAGCGTTTCCGCTTCAGAAAAACTGCTGTCGAGCGCGGCATTGACCGCCTGTTCGACCAGGCAGCCGGGGGCTTCGGTGCGGTTGCTCATCGCCATCAGGCGCGGCGCGCCGATCGCCTCATAAATGTCACGCAGGGTGATCGCCGACAGGTCGCAAGCGAGGGTCCAGCCCCCGCCATGACCCTTTTCGCTGCGCACCATTTCTCTGTTACGCAAGCCACCAAGAATACGGCGCACCACGGCGGCATTGCTTTGCATCGCCTGCGCAAGCTGTTCGGACGTCAGGGGCTGCCCGGCCTCGGCCATATGAAGCAGCACATGCAATATGCCCGAAAGGCGGCTGTCGCGTTTCATGTAACTTTAAATAATACATGATAGCGCGTCGTCAAGCGCTTCGGCGATGAAAAGCTAGTCGATGCTATCGGACAGGGCGGTGAGCGGACCGCGCAAATGGTCGCGCGCGCCTTCATAATCGGGTGGATTCCCATGAAAGAGGGCAAGGGTGATGCGCGTCCCCTGCCGCAGGACCAGCGCATAATCGCCGGTGCGATAGGCGCCGAAATGCGACAGGCTGCCATCGGCATGGACTTTCCAGCCAAGCCCGAAATATTCCGTAGCTGTTTCGCCGACAGGCCGGGCTGCGGTCATCGCGGGCAAGGGCCGCGCGGCGAAGCGGAAATAGGTGGCGGCATCACCCGACCAGCCGCCCGCCGGACCGAGCCATGGATCATAGCGCATGGCTCGGGTTTCGGGGAGGATGGCGCGGGCCAGGTCCGGATAAGCCTGTCCCGAAGCCCTTTCTACCGCCGCGCCCAGCAGGCAGTAGCCGATGTTCGAATAGACAAAGCGTGTACCGGGTTCAAACTGCCGGGCCGTGGGAGGCGGCAGGCGGGTGCAGGGGCTATGGTCCGAGCGCTCCAGCACCGGATCGCCTGCCATTTCCCGATCCCAGCCGCCGCGATGTTGCAAGATCTGGCGGACGCTGGCGCCTGCTATTTGTTGGTCGAGGCTCAATCTTCCCTTGCTCACCTGATCGAGCACCAGCGCAGCGGTGATCGGTTTCGACAGGCTGTAATAGCGGTAGAATTCGTCTGGCTCAGCGTCGATGGTGACAAGGCGTGGGCGCGTTTCACCGACATTCCCTATGGCAATGGTGGCGCCCGACAGATGGAGCTCCTCCATCGCGCGGCGCACCTGTTCCTCGGGACTGGCGGGACGGAGCATGAGAAAAAGCTGAACGACGAGGATCAGAAGGAGCGCCGCGAGCGCGGCCAGCTTCCAGCGCGGGGCAGGGACCTCGGGGCTGCTTTGCGCGGCGCCGACGATCGGGCGGTCGAGATCGGTGTCGGCGGCCATGTGCGGCCTATGGCAGAAGAGGGTTGCGGGCCTGTTAACTGCATCGCAGAGGCAGGGCGGTGCAAATGCGCTTGATCGCTGCAACGCGCCCTGATAGCGGAGCAGGCGATGACCAACGACCGAACCCAACGATTCAAGGCGTATTGGCGCTCCTTTATCTAGGAGCGGCATGGCATCAACCTGTGACCATCGCCGCCGTGTCCGGACAGGCGAATGGTCATCATCATACCACCCCCCAACGGTTACGGCGTGCGTTTTTGAAAGAAGACGCGACATGACCGATACTTTGCTTTCGCTTTCGACCCCGCGGTGCCGCATCGCGCCCCTGCACGCCGATGATGCGGCGGCGCTGGCAGCGATCACGGACGATAGCGTGACGTCGCAGGTGCATTTCCTGCCGACACCCTTCACCCTTGCCGATGCTTGTGCGCTGATCGCGCGGTCGGGCGGCGGCGATGTCTTTCACGCCGTGCGCGATGCCGACAGCGCGCTGATCGGCGTCATCGGCGTGCATCGCCTGGCGTCGCGCGAATATGAGGTCGGATACTGGTTCGCGGCGCGCGCGCGGGGGCAGGGGATTGCGACCGAAGCCGTTGGCGCGCTGGTCCGCTCGCTCGCCGAGGGGCAGCCCGACGCGACGATCATCGCCGAATGTCACCCGGACAATGGACGCTCGCGCGCCTTGCTGCGCCGTATCGGCTTTGCGGTGACGGGGCGCCCCGGACGCAGGCCGGGACGGATGCGGATGACCTGGCTGCCCGCGCCGGTGGACCGGATCGATGTGTGCTGAGCGCCGCTGCGCCCCCCCCCCCCGCCAAATGTCAGCCGCGCGCCCGGCTGACGATGGCATCGATGGCCCCGGCCTCTTCGTGCACCTCTTCGGTCAGCGCCTTGGCGATAGCCGCGACCGATGTGGGGGCATAGGCAAAGCCCATATGGCCGCAGTCGACCTCGATCTGCCGGTCGCTTTCATGCGGCTGGCCGCGCGCGCTGTTCACGGCGATCACCCCGTCATGTTTCGACCAGAGGGCGAAGGTCGGCATTTCCGGGCGCGGAGCGGGATGGAAATCGACCGGGGGATTGTCGACAGGGTGGCGCGCGATCAGATGATAGAGGCGCCAGGCGCGGTTGGCACGCCGGCTACCCGAAAAGGGCGAGCCGAGGGTGACGACCCGCGCAACCTTGTCGGGGTGACGCTTGGCATATTCGCGCGCATAAATGCCGCCAAGGCTCCATCCTACCAGCGCAGGTGCGCGCCCGGTACGGTCGATCACCCACTGAACGCGGCTGTCGATGCGCTCCATGATGTCAGGGGTCGCCCCGCGATTGAAGCCCAGCCCCCAGCCATAGCAGCGAAAGCCCGCGCGGCGCAGATCGGCGCGCAAGCCCTTGGTCGCCCAATCGCCCGACAGAAAGCCCGGCAGTACGATCACCGGGGGATGGTCGCTGTCAGGATTGGGTTCGGGGGGCATGGGACGCACGCGCGCCGACATGGCGCGCAGCAGCGACGCCGCCTCGCGCCATAAAAGGCCGAGTGGTGGGGGCGCGTCGGGATCGGGGACGCGGACGGGCCATTCGGCGCGGCGAGAGAGAAAGGCGCGGATCATCGGCGGCATATAGGAAGGTGGGAGCGCAGAACCAAATCGCGGCCCGCTCCCTCCTTCGCTCGCCTTGATCGGCGCGCCTTCGTCACCTTTTGGGAACCAGCTTCAGCAGCTTGCCGTCCGCCCCGTCGGAAAGCAGCCAGACAGTGCCGTCGTCGCGCACCTCGACCTCACGGATCCGCACGCCAAAGCCCCAGCGATCCGCCTTGTGGAGCTTGTCGCCGACGATCTTCATCCGCACCAGCCCTTCGCCGGACAAAGCGCCCATCAACAGACTGTCTTGCCAGCCCGGATAAAGGTCGCCCGCATAATAAGCGAGGCCGGCGGGGGAGACAGCGGGATTCCACCACAGCTTGGGCGCGGCAAATTCGGGGCGGGTCGGATGGTCGGGGATGTCCTCCCCGCTATAATGATCGCCGTTGGAGACAATGGGATAGCCATAGTTGGAACCCCGTTCGACCAGATTGACTTCATCGCCGCCCTTGGGCCCCATCTCCTGATTCCAGAGGCGCCCTGCGCCGTCGAAGGCAAGGCCCAATATATTGCGATGGCCCAGCGACCAGATTTCCGCCGTAACCCCGCCCCGGTCGGCAAAGGGGTTGTCGGCGGGCACGCTGCCGTCGGGCTTGATCCGGACGATCTTACCCAGATTGGCTTTCATATCCTGGGCGGGGTCAAATTTCTGCCGCTCGCCAGAGCCGATGAAGAGATATTGGCCGTCGGGCGAAAAGGCGAGGCGGTGCGAATAATGGCCGCGGCCCGTTACCTTGGGCTGCTGGACCCAGATGCGTTCCAGCCCCTCCAGCCGGGGGCTTTCGCCCTTGGCAAGGCGTGCCCGGCCAACCACCGCGCCATAGCTGTTTTCCGGTCCGGCTTCGACCCAGCTGAGATAGATCATCCGGCTGGTCGCGAAATCGGGCGCGAGGATCACATCGCCAAAGCCGCCTTGCCCGCCATAGGCAACCGGCGGCACGCCTGCGACGTCGAGAACGGCCCCGCCCTCTTGCCATAATTTGAGTTGGCCAGATTTTTCAGTGATGAGCGCCAAATGCGTGTCGGGGATGAAAGTCATCGCCCAGGGTTCGTTGAAGCTTGCGACTTCCGTGACCGTAAAGGGCGCTTCCGTAAGCGGCGCAGCGGGATGGTCGCCATTGCCATCTATCGCGCTGTTCACTGTGCTGCTTGCTGCGGCGTTGCCGTCGGGCGCGCCTGCCGAACAGGCGGCAGCAAAGGCGGCGATTGGCAGGACAACGGCGGATATTCGTCTCATCGCTTCAAAACTCGCTTTGCTGGAAAGGAAGAATGAAGTTTTACGCGCCCCCGCTGTGAAGTCGAGCGATTTGAAGCAACTATTCCTTAGCTCAGCGCGCCGTTCCGCCGCGCGGTGATGGCTTCAACGCTGTTCATGATTGCGTCCATGGCTTCGCTCGCCGGGGCCGCATCGGCGCGCCGCTGTGAAAACTGGCCGCGCGCCATGATCTGTTCGAGGGCGGTGCGTGCACGAGAGACGCGACTTTTCATGGTGCCAAGCGCACAATTGCAAATCTCTGCAGCCTCCTCATAGGAAAGCCCGCCTGCGCCGACGAGGATGAGCGCTTCGCGTTGGTCCTGCGGCAATTCCATCAGTCCGCGCTGAAGATCGGCCATCTCGCCCGTATCTTCTTGGGATGCGGGTGAAGAGAGGGTGCGCTCCACTACGGCTTCGTCATAATCGCCGCGAAACTTGTTCCGGCGCATTTGCGAGAGGAAGGTGTTGCGCAGGATCACGAATGTCCAGGCCTTGATCGAGGTGCCACGCTCAAAGCGGTCGCGTGAGGCCCAGGCCTTGACCATCGTGTCCTGCGTCAGATCGTCGGCGAGATCGGGATTTCCCGACAGGCTGCGACCATATGCGCGCAGATGCGGAATGACCTCGGCGAGCAAAGCCTTGAACTCACGGTCCGACAGGCGCGTGTCACTGGTCGGTTGCGGCGCGGCTTGGATATGGGCCATTATTGTTTGGCACTCTTTTGATCGAGCTCGGCCAGAAGGTCGAGCATTTGGTCGGGAAGCTTTTCGGCAAGAATATTGCCGTAAATCATGCGAAGCTTTGCCGTCACAGGCTCGGGCGATTGGCGCCCCGTCAGGGTTCGGTGCCATTGATCGCTGTCGGTCCCTGGAAAGCTGCCCTTGGTTACGCCATGGGCCGCGCTTCCGCCCGATGGCGAATCCTGTGCGCCGGACGAGCCGCTGGGGGGCGCCCTGTCATTCATCCTGTTGTTGCCGTGTGTAGCCATGGTAGAGCAACGAGGCAGCGCGGCGCTGGTTCCGCGCTTTGCGCAATTTTTGCATAGCCCCTCGCAAGAAAAGCCCGCATAATGGGAGCATCACCCCTGCCCCTATTGTTCCTTGGCTTTGCCTTCCCGGCACGGCTCCTTGCGGACCATGATGGCGAATCCAACCCGGTCGAAAGAGGAGCCGTCATTGTTATCCATTGCCTATGTCAGCGTCGCGGACCCCATGATCAGCGAAAAGGATATTTCCCGGCTTGTGGCGCAAGCGCAGCGGAATAATGAGCGCGCAGGACTGACCGGGGCTTTGCTATTCAACGGCCGCAATTTTTTCCAGATATTGGAAGGGCCGGAGGCAAAGCTCGAAGCCTGTTTACAAATCATTCGTATGGACCCGCGCCATTCGGGCATGGTCGAGGTGCGGCGGCGGCCAGTGGACCGGCGCGATTTTGCCGGTTGGTCGATGCTTTTTCATCATGTTGAGGGCGAATATGTGCAGGATTTGGAGCGGCTTGCCGCCCGCGGGACGCTCGACCGAGAAGACGAGCGAATGATGACCAATTTTCTGGCACTGGGGAACCGGCCTCGCGCCTGACCCCAGGCGCCTGATCAAGCGAGAAGGCTGGTTATCACTCCGCAATTGCAGCGGATTGTGTAACGCTTTGCTTTGCACCGCCGCTTTGGTCCGCTAGTCTAGTGTCGGACGGCGGTCGGTTATGGCTCGTCTCGGGCAGCCTCCGTCTTAACAAAGGGCATCTTATCAGCGACACCTTATCCCAGCCACTCGACGACGACTGCTTCAAGCGCGAGCTTGCGGCGATGCTGCCGCATTTGCGCGCCTTCGGGCGCAGCCTGTGCGGCAATGCAGACCTGGCCGACGATCTGGTGCAGGAAACGATGATGAAGGCGTGGAAAGCGCGCGCCACCTATATTCCCGGTCCGGCAAGCATGAAAAGCTGGGCTTTCGTCATTTTGCGCAATTGTTTTCTGTCGCAGCTGCGCCGCCGTAAATTCACCGCAGAATATGATGAAATCGCTGCCGAACGCCTGCTGATCGCGCCTGACAATCAGGATGACTGCCTGCATCTTGCCGATGTTCAGCGGGCGCTGCTGATGCTGCCAGTCGACCAGCGCGAGGCGCTGATCCTGATCGGTGCGGGGCAGCTTTCCTATGAAGAAGGAGCTGCCATCTGTGGCTGCGCGGTAGGGACGATGAAAAGCCGCGTGTCGCGCGCGCGCAGTGCGCTGCAGTCCATATTGGACGGCACAGGAAATATGATGCCCGGCCGGGAGGCCGGCGATATATTGCCGAGCGAAGCCTTTGCCGCGATCATGGACAAGGTAGAGGATCTGACGGGGCGGGTGCTGGGTAAATAAGCAGTCGCCATTTCCGGTCGTGCGTTTCGTGTGTGGAAGTTGGCGAAAGTGTCATGGAGCGTAAGGTCGGGGCGGCCGCCACATTTCGATATTGTCTTTATTTATCAAAATATTATATAATTTCGACATGGTTTCAGCGCCCTTGGGGTGAGTGAAAGTGGAAAGGCCCGGGCCACGGCCGGCCCAGCCCGCTGCTCAGGCTGCAAGCTGGGGGGTGAAAAGCAGGCTTTGGCTGATCGCCGCGCGCACCGTATTTTCCCGAAAAGGCTTGGAAATGAGGAAGGTGGGCTCGACGCAATTGCCGGTGAGCAAGCGTTCGGGAAAAGCGGTGATGAAAATGGCAGGAACGGGCGCGCGCGCCAATATGTCCTGCACTGCATCAATCCCCGAAGACCCGTCGGCAAGCTGAATATCGGCGAGCACCAATCCGGCTTCGGTGCGTTCAAAAGCCGCGACGGCATCGTCATGGGTGGTGGCGATGCCCGCGACTTCATGCCCCAAGCTGCGGACAATCTGTTCCAGTTCCATGGCGATCAGCGGTTCATCTTCGATGATCAAGACCGAGGTGCGCGATTCCCTGTCGATTTCGGCAACGGCCTCTTCAAGCAGTCGCTCGACCGTTTTGTCATCGGTGCCCGTGATAATGGCGGTATCGGCGACGCTAAAGCCTTCGAGAGCGGTAAGCAGCAAGATTTGCCGCGCAAGCGGAGTCATGATGGCAAGGCGGCGGTTGGCGGCGCGCACCAGCGGGTCTTCCTCGGTGTCATCACCTTCGCCATCGGTGAGGAAGGCGCTTTCCCATATGCGATGGAAATGACGGTAAAGGTCAATACGGCTTCCATGCCCGGCGCTGAACTCTTCAGGGGCAGCGACGATCACCTCAAGCGTCGTGTGGACAAAATTATCGCCATGCTGCTGGCTGCCTGTCAATGCGCGCGCATAGCGGCGCAGAAACGGTAAATGTCCACGAATCTCTTCGCCCAAACCCATTGATTGCCTCCCACAATGAAAGCGAGATACGCGCGCTGAAGCGTTTCGGTTCCCATTTAATTCAAAAGACGCTTTGTCTCCTGCAACTTGTAGGGAGGAAATGCGTAGAATCCTTCAGTGGCGCCAGGAGGCCGTGATAAGCAAATGGAATGAAACGCTTTTCCATATTGACGGTCCGAGACGCTTTTTTGGGAACCCGATTCATGGCAGAGCAATCCGAGAGGCAGAAGGATATGACGGCCTCGACGGATAAAGAGGGGCGGGATTTGGCAGTCAGCAACCAGCGTCAAGACGATATGCGCGAACAGGAGCGGCTGGAAACGCTGCGTGAATATCGGCTGCTGGACACGTCCCCCGAACAGGCATTCGACCGGGTGACTGCGTTGGTCGCCGATTTGTTCGATGTGCCGATCGCGTTGGTGGTGCTGGTCGATGACCGCCGACAATGGTTTAAATCGGTGCATGGGCTGGATGTTCCGGAAACCCCGCGGGACATCAGCTTTTGCCAGCATGTGGTGGTGGAAGAGCGGCCAGTGGTGGTTTCGAACGCCCTGGAAGACCCGCGTTTTCGCGACAATCCCCTGGTAAGGGATGATCCCCACATCCGTTTTTACGCCGGGGTTCCCCTTCGTGCGCCCAATGACGCGGTCATCGGCACTTTATGCATCATTGATCGCAAGGCGCGCGAAGCCCCCGATGCGCGGGGAATGCAGCGGCTGGAAGATTTTGCGGCGATTGTCATGGCCGAGGCCGAATTGCGCCGCACCGCTTTCCAGCGCGATGAAACGCGCCATATGCTGGAGCGCGCGCTTGATTTTTCGAGCGTGGCCATCTGGCAGCTTGATCCCGATAAAAGAGGATTGAAATGGCGCGGGGCCACCGCCGAATTATGGGGCGGCGATTATGAGCGGTTGACGACTGCGGACGCGGCCATGGAACGTATTCATCCCGATGACCGCGACAAGGTGCGCGCCGCGCTCGACGACGCCATCGGCAATGGTGTCCCTTATTCGAGCGATTTCCGCGTCCTTCATCCCGACCGCGGGGTGCGCTGGCTTGCCGGGCGGGCGGATTGGGATGTGCGCAGCAATGAAGCGGTGCTGACCGGTATCAACATCGACATTACCGAGCAGAAGAGCCGCCAGGAAAATGCCAATTTGCTGATGCGCGAATTGCACCACCGAATGCGGAACCTTTTTGCCACCGTGGGCGCCATCATTTCCTTGACCCGGCATAATTCGCGCGACGTCGAAGACTATGTCGACCGGATCAGCAGCCGGCTCGACGCGCTCAACCGTGCGCAAAATGTCTTGCTGGGCGCCAATTTCCTCACCGGCTCGATTCATGCGCTGTTGCGCGAGGTCGAGGCCGCCTTTCCGCGCATCCGCTGGGAAGGCCCTGACCTACTGTTACCGGAAAATGCCCTGGTCTCCATGGCGCTGCTCTTCAACGAGCTGGCGACCAATGCGGTCAAGCATGGCGCCTTGTCGACCGAACATGGCCGCGTCGATGTTCAATGGTCGCAGGATGACGAAAATGTCGAACAGCGCCAGTTCCGGCTGCGCTGGACCGAGACGGGCGGGGAAGGCGAAGTGATCCCCCCAGAGCGCACCAGCTTTGGCACCTTGCTGATGGAACGCAGCGTCCGCAACAATCTGGGCGGAACGATCGAACGGCGGTGGGAGCCGACGGGGCTGGTGTGCGAGATCAGCCTGCCTGCGCGCTGGCAGGAGGCGTGAGGGGCCGATCGGCTCTCGCTGTCCCCTAGGGCCACAGATAGAGAGCAAGGCCAAGGGTTTCGCTGCGTAGCGCTGTCCCGCTCTGGACTCCGGCTTTCGCCGGGGGTCGCGCAATTTGCTGGAATAGGATCGTCACCCTCAAACACAGTGTTCTTTTTTTGTTCTCTCTGCTAAAGCCAAGGAATGAGCAAGCCGAATCTTTTGTCCAAGCTCGCGATATTGGCGGATGCCGCCAAATATGACGCCTCCTGCGCCTCTTCGGGAACGATCAAGCGGGACTCGACCGCGACCGGGGGCATCGGGTCGACCGAAGGCATGGGCATCTGCCACAGCTATGCGCCCGACGGGCGCTGCATCTCGCTCCTCAAGATATTGCTCACCAATTTCTGCGTTTACGATTGCCGCTTCTGTATCAATCGCGCGTCGAGCAATGTGCCGCGTGCGCGTTTCGACCCGCAGGAGGTCGTGCGGCTCGCGCTCGATTTCTACAAGCGCAATTATATCGAGGGGCTGTTCCTTTCGTCGGGGATCATCCGGTCCGAAGATTATACGATGGAACAGCTGGTCGAGGTCGCGCGGCTGCTGCGCGAGGAGCATCGCTTTCAGGGCTATATCCATCTGAAGACAATTGCGGGGGCGGATCCTGCGCTGATCGCACTCGCGGGCATTTATGCCGACCGGCTGTCGACCAATGTCGAATTGCCGACCGAGGCGGGGCTGGCCAATTTCGCGCCCGAGAAAAAGCCGGCGACGATCCGCAAGACGATGGCGTCGGTCCGCACGCGCGAGGCCGAGGTGCTCGACGCCGCGAAAAGCCGGTTGATCGGCAAGGCAAAGCCGCCGCGTTTTGCGCCTGCGGGGCAATCGACACAGATGATCGTCGGGGCCGACGCGGCGCGCGACGATGATATATTGAAAAGCGCGGCGAACCTCTATTCGGGCTATCGCCTGCGCCGCGTCTATTATTCGGCATACAGCCCGATCCCCGACGCGAGCAGCGACCTGCCGCCGGTCCGCCCGCCCCTGATGCGCGAACATCGGCTGTACCAGGCCGACTGGTTGCTGCGCTTCTATGGCTTCGAGCGCGCCGAGATCATGGCGGGCGCGCAAGGCGGCATGCTCGACCTGGCGATCGACCCCAAGCTTGCCTGGGCGCTGCAGCGGCGCGAAGCTTTTCCGGTCGATATCAACTGCGCGCCGCGCGAAATGCTGCTGCGCGTTCCGGGGCTGGGCACACGCGCGGTGGATCGGATCATCGGTGCGCGGCGGCTGGGTAAACTTCGCCTCGCCGATCTGGGAAAAATCACCGTATCGGTTAAAAAATTGCTTCCCTTTATCCTGACGCCCGACTGGCGGCCGGGGATGCTGACCGACAGCGCCGACCTGCGCGCGCGTTTCGCGCCGCCGCCCGAACAATTGGCGCTTGCCCTGTGAGGGAGGTGGTGCTCGAGACCCCCGGCGATTTTGCCGAATGGCGCGCCGCTGCGCGCGGGCTTCTCGCCGCCGGGGTGCCGCCCGAGGCGGTGAGCTGGCGCGGCGCAGGCGAGGGGGCGTCGCTGTTCGGCGATGCGGGAACCGCGAGCGCCGAGGCGAGCGTGTCGGTGTCGCGCGAATTGCTCGTCATCGCCGACCGCGTGATCTGCCACCGCGATGCCGAGGTTCCCGCGCGGCTTTACCGTATCGTCTGGCGCGCGGCGCGCGACCAGCAATTGCTCGCGCGGCGCACCGATGCCGATATCGATTGGCTGATGAAGGCCGACAAGGCGATCCGCCGCGACATTCACAAGATGCACGCCTTTGTGCGCTTTCGCCGGATCGGCGACGATGCCGGGCGTGAGCGTTTCGCGGCATGGTTCGAACCGTCGCACCGTATCCTTCGCCTGACCGCGCCCTTTTTCCAGCGGCGCTTCACCGGCATGGACTGGGCAATCGTGACCCCCGATGCGCGCGCGATCTGGGCCGACGACGAGCTCCGCTTCGGTCCCGGCGGGACGCGCGACGAGGTGCCGGTCAGCGATGTCGTCGAGGATCAATGGCGCACCTATTATGGCGCGATCTTCAATCCCGCGCGCGTCAAGATTGCGGCGATGCGCGCCGAAATGCCGAAGAAATATTGGCACAATTTGCCCGAGGCGCAGGATATCGCGCCGCTGCTCGCCGGGGCCGAGGCGCGGGTGGAACGGATGCGCGCCGAGGCCGTTTCGATGGCGAACCCCCGGACGGAGAAATGGCGGACGCGCGTGGCCGAAACCGGCACCCCGACAGATGAAGTGGCGACGCTGGGCGAGCTTGCCCACGCGGTCGACCGCTGCACGCGCTGCCCGCTCCATTGCGATGCGACGCAGGGCGTCGCGGGCGAGGGGCCTCAAGGCGCGCGCATCATGGTGGTCGGTGAACAGCCGGGCGATCAGGAAGACTTGCAGGGGCGTCCTTTCGTTGGACCCGCCGGGCAATTGCTCGACGCGGCGCTGGACGAAGCCGGGATCGACCGGCGGCGGATTTTCCTCACCAATGCGGTCAAGCATTTCAAGTTTCAGCCGCGCGGCAAAAGGCGGATCCACCAGACGCCGACGGCGGGCGAGATCGACGTTTGTCGCTGGTGGCTCGACAAGGAGCGCGCGCTCGTCCAGCCCGAACTGATCGTCACGCTTGGCGCAAGCGCGCTGCGCGGCGTGACGGGCAAGAGCGCGAGCATCGCGTCGATGCGCGGCGCGGTGCACGCGCTGGAGGGCGGGGCGAAGCTGGTCGCGACGGTGCACCCCTCTTACCTCCTGCGGCTTCCGGACCGCGAGCGCGCGGCGAGGGAGCGCGAAGCCTTTGTCGCCGACCTTGCCCGCGCGCGAAAGCTTGCCGCCTGATGGCGAAGCCCTGGCTCGAACCGCATCCGCACGGGCTGTATGTGAAGCCCGCCGATTTGTGGATCGACCCGTCGCGGCCCGTCGAACGCGCGGCGGTGACGCACGGCCATGCCGACCATGCGCGCAGCGGGCACGCATCGGTATTCGCGACCCCCGAAACACTCGCGATCATGGCGCTGCGCTATGGCGTCGATGTCGCGGCAAGCGCGAACCGTGGCTTTGCCTATGGCGACGGCTTTGAACGCGGCGGGGTGCGTTTTTCCTTTCATCCGGCGGGGCATGTGCTCGGCAGCGCGCAGATCTTGATGGAATATGCGGGTGAGCGCATCGTCGTCACCGGCGACTACAAGCGCCGCGCCGACCCGACCTGCGCGCCGTTCGAGGTGGTGCCGTGCGACATTTTCATCACCGAGGCGACCTTTGGCCTGCCGGTGTTCCGTCACCCGCCTACGGGCGAGGAGATCGCCAAGCTGATCTCGGCGGTGCGCGCCGAGCCCGACCGGTCGGTGCTCGTCGGCGCCTATGCGCTCGGCAAGGCGCAGCGCGTGATTGCCGAACTGCGCGCGGCGGGGTGGGACGCGCCGATCTTCATCCACGGCGCGCTGGAGAAAATGTGCACGCTTTATGCCGAGCATGGCGTCGATCTGGGGCCGCTGCGGCTGGTGAGCGAGGCGGGCAAGGAGGAGATGGCGGGGCAGATTGTGCTCGCGCCGCCCTCCGCGCTGAACGATCGCTGGTCGCGGCGGCTGCCGAACCCGGTCACCGCCATGGCGTCGGGCTGGATGCGCGTTCGCCAGCGCGCGCGTCAACGGATGGTCGAACTGCCGCTCGTCATTTCGGACCATGCCGATTGGGACGAACTCACCGCGACGATTGCCGAGGTGAACCCGAAGGAAAGCTGGATCACCCACGGCAGCGAGGACGGCCTGCTGCGCTGGTGCGAGCTTCACCAGCGCAAGGCGCGCGCGCTGCACATGGTCGGGCGCGATGTCGACGATGAGGGCGGGGAGGAGGAGGCGTGAAAGCCTTTGCCGCGCTCATCGACCGGCTGATCTACACGCGGTCGCGCAATTCAAAGCTCGCGCTGATCGTCGATTATCTGAAGCATAGCCCCGATCCCGACCGCGGCTGGGCGCTCGCCGCGCTCACCGAAGCGCTTGATTTTCCGGCGGTGAAGGCGGGGACAGTGCGCGCGCTGCTCGCGACGCGCGTGGACGAGGAATTGTTTCGTCTGTCGCGGCATTTCGTCGGCGATACGGCGGAGACGGCGGCACTGCTGTGGCCGGACGCAGTGGCGATCAGGGAGGATATCAGCGTCGCCGACGCCGTCGCCGCGCTGTCGGCCGCCACGCGGAGCAATGCCGCCGCCGTGCTGACCGGGCTGCTCGACCGGCTCGATGCCGACGGGCGCTACGCGCTGCTCAAGATGGCGCTCGGCGGGATGCGCGTCGGCGTGTCGGCGCGGCTTGCGAAGCAGGCGTTCGCGCAGGCGTTTGACGTTGGCATCGACGATGTCGAGGAGCTTTGGCACGCCATTGCTCCGCCCTATGAGGCGCTGTTCGCGTGGGGCGAGGGGCGGGCGGCGCGGCCCGACCTCGCTGATGTCGCTTTCTTTCGCCCCTTCATGCTCGCGCATCCGCTCGAGGAGGGGAGCGTCGATCTTGCCGACTATGCCGCCGAGTGGAAATGGGACGGCATCCGTGTGCAGATCGTGCATGCGGGCAGTGGCGACGGCGGCGAGACGCGCATCTACAGCCGCGGCGGCGAGGAGATCAGCGCGGCCTTTCCCGAACTCGTCGCGGCATTCGATCAGGAGGCGGTGATCGACGGCGAACTGCTGGTGCGCGGCGCGGCGCAGGGCGGTGAAGAGGGCGGCGCGGCAAGCTTTAACGCGCTGCAACAGCGGCTGGGGCGCAAGACGGTGACGAAGAAGATGCTGGCGGAATCTCCAGCCTTTGTCCGTATCTATGACCTTCTGGCGGTCGATGGAGAGGATTTGCGCGGCTTGCCATGGACGGCGCGGCGGCAGCAGCTCGAAGCCTTTGTCCCGCGCCTCGCCGCAAGCCATTTCGACCTGTCGCCCTTGGTCGAGGCCGCCGATTTCGAGGAGCTAGCGGAAAAGCGCGCGGGCGGGCGCGATGCGGCGATCGAGGGGGTGATGCTCAAGCGGCGCGATGCGCCCTATGTCGCCGGGCGGCGCGCGGGGCTCTGGTATAAATGGAAGCGCGACCCGCTGACCGCCGATTGCGTGATGATGTATGCGCAGCGCGGCAACGGCCGCCGCGCGAGCTTTTATTCGGATTATACTTTCGGCTGCTGGAACGAAGCGGGCGAATTGCTCCCCGTGGGCAAGGCCTATTCGGGCTTCACCGACGAGGAGCTGAAATGGCTCGACAAATTCGTGCGCACCAACACGGTCGACCGCTTCGGCCCGGTGCGCGAGGTTGAAAAGACGCTGGTGCTCGAAGTGGCGTTCGATTCAATCCACGCGTCGAAGCGGCACAAGTCGGGCCTCGCGATGCGCTTTCCGCGCATATCGCGCATCCGCCGCGACAAGCCCCCCGAGGAGGCCGACCGGATCGCGACATTGCAAGCGATGGTGACCTGACCCCATCGGACGAATGGGAAAGCGCAAAACCGCGGACTTTCGAACAATTTTTCCGCGTCATGGGGTTGCAACTGTGGCTCTTGATACCGAGTTAGCGAGGCGACACCAAAAAAGGAGACTGCCATGACGATCGCTCACCCCCCGCTTCCCTATGCCGATGATGCGCTGGCGCCGCATATTTCGGCCGAGACGCTGCAGACGCACCATGGCAAGCATCACAAAGCCTATGTCGACAAGGTGAATGCCGCCATCGAAGGCACCGATCTTGCGGACAAGAGCCTCGAAGAGATTATCCGTCATGCCGAAAGCAGCGGCAACAAGGGGCTGTTCAACAATGCCGCCCAGTCGTGGAACCACGCTTTTTACTGGGAAAGCATGAGCCCGTCGAAGAGCGCGCCCGCCGGTGATCTGGCCGCCGCCATCGACCGCGATTTCGGATCGCTCGACGAGCTGAAAAAGAAGCTGAAGGAAACCGCCGTCAATCATTTCGCGTCGGGCTGGGCGTGGCTGGTCGCCAAGGACGGCGAGCTGTCGGTCACCGACACGCACGACGCCGGGACCGAGGCGACCTCGGGCACCAAGCCGCTGCTCGTCGTCGATGTGTGGGAACATGCCTATTATATCGACCGCAAGAATGTCCGCCCCGCCTATGTCGATGCGGTGGTCGATGAACTGCTGAACTGGGATTTCGCGGCGGAAAATCTCGCCCGCGATGGCGTCTGGACCTATCCGGCCTGATGATTTCACCCCGCTGGCAGCTTTTGTCGGCGGGGTGTTTGCCCAGGGTGCTGACCCTCGCTGATGTGACCTATCCCTGGCGCCGCGCGTCTTATATAGCGCCGCCATGACAATCAGCCTTTTCGAACTCTTCAAAATCGGTGTTGGACCCTCCAGCTCGCATACGGTCGGGCCTATGGTCGCCGGGCGGCGTTTCGGCCTGTGGCTCGACGCGCATGATCTGCTGGCGCGCACCGCGCATGTCGAGGCCGATCTTTACGGCTCGCTGGCGCTGACCGGAAAAGGCCATGCCTCCGACACCGCGCTCGTCGCGGGCCTGGCAGGAGAAATACCCGCCGAGACGAGCCTCGCCGCCATTCAGGCGCATTGGACACGCGCGGAAACGGAAGGCGCGCTCTATCTGCTGGGGCGGCGGCGCGTGCGTTTCGAACCGGCGCGCGACCTGCATTTCCAGATGCGCCAGCGCCAGCCCTTTCACACCAATGCCCTGTCTTTCACCGCGCGCGATAGCGATGGCGAAATATTGGCGAAGCGCATGTATTTCTCGATCGGCGGCGGCTTTGTCGTCGATGAAGAGGAAGCGGGGCGCAACAGCCGCGGGGCGGAGGATGAGGTGACGCTGCCCTATCCCTTCACCTCGGGCGCCGACCTGCTCGCCATGGGCGAAGCGTCGGGCAAGAGCTTTGCCGAGATGATGCTCGATAATGAACTGGCCCATCGCAGCATCGAAGCGGTGGAAGCGGGGCTCGACGCCATCGCCGCCGCCATGGATGCATCGATCGACGCCGGCTGTTCGAGCAAGGGCATTTTACCCGGCGGGCTGAAGGTCAAACGCCGCGCGCCGCAAATTGCCGCCGATATTCGCGAGCGGCATGAAGCCAATCTGAGCGACCCGATGCAGATGATGGACTGGATCAACCTGTGGGCGATGGCGGTGAATGAGGAGAATGCGGCCGGCGGACGAGTCGTCACCGCGCCGACCAATGGCGCGGCGGGGATCCTTCCAGCGGTAATCCGCTATTATCGGCGCAGCTATCGCGGCGATGCCAAGGGGGTTCGCACCTTTCTGCTGGCGGCGGGCGCGGTGGGGGCGCTTTACAAGCGCAATGCCAGCATTTCGGGCGCCGAAGTCGGCTGTCAGGGTGAAGTGGGCGTCGCCTGTTCGATGGCGGCGGCGGGGCTCACCGCGGCTTTGGGCGGCACCAATGCCCAGATCGAAAATGCTGCCGAGATCGGCATGGAGCATAATCTGGGGCTGACCTGCGATCCCATTGGCGGCTTGGTGCAAATCCCCTGCATCGAACGCAATGCCATGGGCGCGATCAAGGCGATCGACGCGAGCCGCATCGCGATGATCGGCGACGGCACCCATTTCGTCAGCCTCGATTCGGTGATTGCGACGATGCTGCAAACGGGGCGCGACATGCGCGACAAATATAAGGAAACATCGAAGGGCGGACTGGCGGTGAATGTGGTGGAATGTTGAGGACGCTTCCTTCATCGTCACCCCGGACTTGATCCGGGGTCCATTCACGCCAGCGCTGAAATAGTGGACCCGGATCAAGTCCGGGATGACGAAGCTGGGGCCAATGGTGACAGCTCGCGGTCTGCACGACACCTTTGTGTCTTTGTACCTTTGTGTGAAAAACAATTCGCGCAGCCTTGGCGGTAGACCGCAGGGCCATGAATGCTGAAACAAGGGTCAGCATGACGAAGTTTCGGGCGAGTGGCCTCGCATCTTGCATTGCCGTGCGCTTTGCCTGATTGGGGCCCGCAAGAAGGAGACCGCACATGAAGACCCGCGCCGCCGTTGCGTTCGAAGCGAAGAAGCCGCTCGAAATCGTCGAACTCGATTTGGAAGGCCCAAAGGCGGGCGAGGTGCTGGTCGAGATCATGGCGACGGGCATTTGCCACACCGACGCCTATACGCTCGATGGCTTCGATAGCGAGGGCATCTTCCCGAGCGTGCTGGGGCATGAGGGCGCCGGGATCGTGCGCGAGGTCGGCGCGGGCGTAACCAGCGTGAAGCCCGGCGACCATGTCGTCCCGCTCTACACCCCCGAATGCCGCCAGTGCAAAAGCTGCCTGTCGGGCAAGACCAATCTTTGCACCGCGATCCGCGCGACGCAGGGCAAGGGTCTGATGCCCGATGGTACGACGCGCTTTTCGTACAAGGGCCAGCCCGTCTATCATTATATGGGCTGTTCGACCTTTTCGAACTTTACCGTGTTGCCCGAAATTGCGGTGGCGAAAATCCGCGAGGACGCGCCCTTTCAGACGAGCTGCTATGTCGGCTGCGGCGTGACAACGGGCGTGGGCGCGGTCGTCAATACGGCGAAGGTGCAGGCGGGTGAAAATGTCGTCGTTTTTGGCCTTGGCGGCATTGGCCTGAACGTCATTCAGGGCGCGAAGATGGTCGGCGCCGACAAGATTATCGGCATCGATATCAACCCCGAGCGCGAGGAATGGGGCCGCAAATTCGGCATGACGCACTTCATCAATTCCAAGGGGCTGTCGCGCGACGAAACGGTCGCAAAAATTCTGGAAGTCACCGACGGCGGCGCCGATTACAGCTTTGACGCAACGGGCAATACCGAGGTGATGCGCACCGCGCTCGAATGCTGTCACCGCGGCTGGGGCGAAAGCATCATCATCGGGGTCGCCGAAGCGGGCAAGGAAATCTCGACCCGGCCCTTCCAGCTTGTCACCGGGCGTGTGTGGAAAGGGACGGCGTTCGGCGGCGCCAAGGGGCGGACCGATGTGCCCAAGATCATCGACTGGTATATGAACGGCAAGATCGAGATCGACCCGATGATCACCCATGTGCTGTCGCTGGAAGAGATCAACAAGGGGTTCGACCTTATGCACGCTGGTGAGAGCATCCGCAGCGTCGTCGTTTACTGATAGCCAAAGGGAGGGGGCCGATGTTCAGCCATGTTGCATTGGGGTCGACCGATATCGACGCCAGCAAGCGTTTTTACGACGCCATATTGGGCGTGCTCGGTGCACCCGAAGGCGTGATCGATGAGCGCGGGCGGCTCATCTATATGCATGCCGGCGGGCGACTGGTGATCACCCGGCCCGTCAATGGCGCGCCCGCCGATTGCGGCAATGGCCATACGCTGGGCTTCCTCACCCCCTCGACCGAGGCGGTCGATGCCTGGCATGCGGCGGGGGTCGCCCATGGCGGAACGACGGCCGAAGACCCGCCGGGCGTTCGCCATGCGACCGAGGGGCGGGTGGTTTACTTGGCCTATCTGCGCGACCCCAGCGGCAACAAGCTGTGCGCGACGCACAAGATTTCGGGCTGATATGACGGACGGGCAAAGCGCAAGCGCCTATGTGCTGACCTTCAGCTGCGTCGATGCGGTGGGCATTGTCGCGGCGGTGACGGGGGTGCTGGCCGAAAGCGACGGCTTCATTCTCGACAGCCAGCAATATGCCGATCTCGATTCGGGGCGCTTTTTCATGCGCGTCGAATTTCGCGGGGCGGGGCCGCGCTTTCTCCAAGGGCTAGACGGCGTGCGTACCGCCTTTGCGCCGGTGATTGAACATTTTGCGCTGGAGGCGCGGATCAGCGATGCGGGCGCGAAGCCGCGCTTTGTCATTGCCGTGTCGCAGGGCAGCCATTGCTTGAACGACCTGCTCCACCGCTGGTCTACCGGCAATCTGGCGATCGATATTGTCGGGGTGGTGTCGAACCATGAGGTGCTGCGCCGCCTGTCCGAATGGCATGGCGTCCCCTTTCACTATTTGCCCGTCAGCAATGATAATCGCGCCGAACAGGAAGCGGCGATCCTTGACGTGATGGCACGGGGGCAGGCCGATTATCTGGTGCTTGCGCGTTATATGCAGGTACTCTCCGAAGATTTGTCTGCGCGGCTTGCTGGGCGCTGCATCAATATTCACCACAGTTTTCTGCCCGGTTTCAAGGGTGCAAAACCCTATCACCGCGCGCATGAGCGCGGGGTGAAGCTGATCGGCGCGACCGCCCATTTCGTGACCAGCGACCTCGATGAAGGGCCGATCATCGAACAGGCGGTCGAGCGCGTCGATCATCGCCATTCGGTCGAGGATCTGATCCGCACCGGGCGCGATATCGAGGCGCAGGTGCTGGCCAAGGCGGTGCGCTGGGTTGCCGAGCAGCGCGTGCTGATCGACGGGCGCAAGACGGTTGTCTTCCGTTGAGCCACCCTCCAAGGTGAGTATCGAATCGCAACCAATCAGGAGGAGCCAAGGCGATGTACAGTCATAATATGGTCGGATCGAACGACATAGATGCGTCGAAGAAATTTTACGACGCGACCTTTCAGGCCATCGGCGGCAAGCCGGGGGTGATCGATCCCAAGGGGCGGATCATCTATGTCCACAAGGGCGGGCTGTTCCTGGTCACCAAACCTATTGATGGCGAGCCGGCGACGGCGGGCAATGGCTGCACCGTGGGCTTTGCCATGGACGATCCCGCGCAGGCTGACGCTTGGCACAAGGCGGGACTGGAAGCGGGTGGCACTGCGATCGAAGACCCGCCGGGCGTGCGCGAAGGCAATGGCATGAAGCTGTATCTGGCCTATCTGCGCGATCCCAGCGGCAACAAGCTGTGCGCGCTGCACCGGATGTAAGCATATGATGCGCGGCGAAGCCGGGTTGCTGGCGGATCTGGAGATGCTGGAGATCGGCTTTGCCGCCCATGAACATGCGGCGGTGTTCACCGTTGCCGAAAGCGATGCGGTGAACGCCGATATCCCCGGCGCGCACACCAAAAATCTGTTTCTGAAAGATGCTGGCGGCGCCTTTTGGCTTGTCACCGTGCCAGCCGAAGCGCGCGTCGATCTGAAGGCCTTGCCCGCTGCCATTGGATGCAAGCGCGTAAGCTTTGGCAAGGCGGAGGATATGGAGCGGCTGCTGGGAATTTTGCCCGGATCAGTGACGCCGCTCGCCGCGATTAATGCCGCGCCGGGAAGCATCGCCGTCGTGCTCGATAGCGCGCTGGCGGCGGCGGAGCGGGTCAATGTCCATCCGCTACGCAACACGGGCACGCTGGGCCTCGCGGGGGCTGACATCCTCACGCTTTTGGGTCACTGGGGGCATGAGCCACAGGTGGCGAGCATCCCGATTCAGGAACCAGCATGAACTTTGAGACCCTCTCCACCAATCGCAGCCATGGCGGCGTTCAGGGCGTTTATCGCCACGAAAGCAGCGCGACCGGCACGGCGATGAACTTTGCCGTCTTTGTCCCCGATCATGCGCCGGGGGCGAAGCTGCCGGTGCTTTTCTATCTGTCGGGGCTGACCTGCACCCATGCCAATGTGATGGAGAAGGGCGAATATCGCGCGGCCTGCGCGCAGCATGGCCTGATCTTTGTTGCGCCCGACACCAGCCCGCGCGGCCCCGATCTTCAGGGCGAAGCGGTGCCCGACGATGCCGAAGGCGCCTGGGATTTCGGGCTGGGCGCAGGCTTTTATGTCGATGCGACCGAAGCGCCCTGGGCGCAGCATTACCGGATGCGATCCTATATCGAGGAGGAATTGCCCGCGCTGATCGCGCGTGAATTTGCCATGGCCGATATGGGGCGGCAGGGCATCATGGGTCATTCGATGGGTGGGCATGGCGCGCTTATCATCGCACTGCGGAATCCGGATCGTTTTCGTTCGGTGTCGGCTTTCGCGCCGATTGTCGCGCCGATACAATGTGCGTGGGGCGAGAAAGCGCTGAGCAGCTATCTGGGTGCCGACCGCGCGGCGTGGCGCGAATATGACGCGTGTGCGCTGATCGAGGAAGGCGCGCGCCTGCCCGATCTGCTCGTCGACCAGGGCGAGGCGGATAATTTCCTGGCCGATCAGCTCAAGACGCATTTGCTGGCCGAGGCCTGTGAGAAGGCCGGACAGAAGGCGCTGATCCGGATGCAGCCGGGATATGATCACAGCTATTATTTCATCTCGACCTTTATGGCCGAGCATATCGCTTGGCACGCCCAGCGGCTGAAAGGCTGACGCCGCCGCCCCGGAAAGGGGGCGGGGCGAAAGCCGGAAGGCTGGCCGGATTAGTCCGGCCGACCCTTTTTACCTTTGGCAAAGGGTTTCCCCTTTGGGCCGCCGGGCTTTCCGCCGAAAGGCTTGCCGCCAAAGGGCGGTTTGCCGCCGCGCGGAGCGCCGGGAGCGCGCCCCGGGCCGTCGCCGCGCGGTCGACCGCCGCCGGGACCGCCCCTGAAACCGCCCTTGAAATCGCCTTTGGGTCCGCCCTTGAAAGGACGGTCCTTGACCCCCCGCTGTTCGCGGCGCGGGGGATAGCGGTCACCTTCGGGAGCGGGGGTGATGGTGACGCCGCTGTCATCCTCGCCATCCTGACCCGCGGTGCGTTCGACCGCTTCCGCAAAGCGGTCGGCGATGGCGAGTGGGATGTTGAACAAGGTCTCGTTCGGCCCGATGCGGATCGCGCCAATTTCATGCTTGGTGACATGGCCGCGGCGGCAGAGCAAAGGCAGGATCCAGCGCGGGTCGGCATTTTGCCGCCGCCCGACGTCGAGGCGGAACCAGACGCTGTCGTCAAAGCCTTCGCGCCGCGCGCCGGTGTCGGGACGCTCGCCGCCTTCCCCGCGTTCGCGCCGTGCGGGCGGGCCATTGTCGATCAATTCTTCGGGCGCGGGAAGCTTGGCGCGGTGCGCGCGCACCAGGCTCGCTGCAATATCTTCGGGTGAGCGCTCGGCGAGCAAGCGCTGCGCCAGCTCGATATCGTCGGCCTCATGCTCGACGGGTTCGAGCAGTGCTTCGATCAGCCGTTCCTTGTCGCGGGCATGGACATCGGCGGCGGTCGGCGCCTGCATCCATTCGGCGGCGATTTTCGCGCCGCGCAACATGCCATCGACGCGGCGGCGGCGCGGATAGGGAACGATGAGCACGGCGGTGCCCTTTTTGCCCGCGCGGCCCGTGCGGCCCGAGCGATGCTGGAGCGTTTCGGCGTCGCGCGGAATTTCGACATGGACGACGAGGCTGAGGCTGGGCAGGTCGATGCCGCGCGCGGCAACATCGGTGGCGACGCAGACGCGCGCGCGCTGGTCGCGCAGCGCCTGCAGCGCGTGATTGCGCTCATTCTGGCTATGCTCGCCCGACAGGGCGACGGCGGCGAAACCGCGATTGACAAGCCGCGCGTGGAGACGGCGGACATTGTCGCGGGTCGCGCAGAAAAGGATCGCGGTTTCCGCCTCATGCAGTCGCAGCAGGTTGATCACTGCGCTTTCGATATCGGCGGGGGCGACGGTCACGGCCTGATAGGCGATGTCGCCATGGCCGCGCGTTTCCCCGACGGTGGAAATACGCAGCGCATCGCGCTGATAGCGTTTGGCGAGCTGGGCAATGGGCTTGGGGATCGTTGCGGAGAACAGCAGGGTGCGGCGCGTTTCGGGGGTCGCGTCGAGAATTTCTTCAAGATCGTCGCGAAAGCCCATGTCGAGCATTTCGTCGGCTTCATCGAGTACGGCGACGCGCAGCGCGGTGAGATCGAGTGCGCCGCGTTCGAGATGGTCGCGCAGGCGTCCCGGCGTGCCGACGACGATATGGACGCCCTGGTTGAGCGCGCGGCGTTCCTTGCTGGCATCCATGCCGCCGACGCAGGTGGCGATGCGTGCGCCGGCCTTGGCATAGAGCCAGCCAAGTTCGCGGCTGACCTGAAGGGCGAGTTCGCGGGTGGGGGCGATGATGAGTGCGAGCGGCGCGGAGGCGAAGGGCAGGCGTTCGCCCTCGATCAGCTCGTCGGCCATGGCGAGGCCGAAGGCGACGGTCTTGCCCGAACCGGTTTGCGCGGAGACGAGCAGGTCGCGGCCGCGCGCCTCTTCTTCGCTGACCTGGGCCTGGACGGTGGTGAGTGCGTCATATTCGCGCGCGGTGAGGGCGTCCGCGAGGACGGGGGGTAGATTGTCAAAAGCCATTATGTTCTTCTTATCCTGTGCGGCGTCTGGCGCCTTTATATGGTCGTCACCCTGGATTTGATCCGGGGGCCACGGCCGTGCGGGATGGCATCGACGCATGGATACCGGACCAAGTCCGGCATGACGCGGGTTGTTGTATTTTTCCTAAAGCGCCTGTCCTGCCGCATGTCCGCTGGCCCAGGCCCATTGAAAATTATAGCCGCCCAGCCACCCGGTGACGTCCACGGCTTCGCCGACCGCATACAGGCCCGGAACGCTTTTGGCCATCATTGTTTGCGAAGAAAGGCCTGCGGTTGCGATTCCGCCCAGCGTTACCTCGGCCTTGGCAAAGCCTTCGCTGCCATTGGGATGGAATATCCAGCGCGCGAGCCGGGCCTCGGCTTCGGCGAGTTTGCGGTCGGTGAGCGTGCCCAGTTCGCCGGGCAGCGCGAGGCGTTCGGCGAGCGTCTGGGCGAGCCGGTCGGGAAGCACGGTGCCCAGGACGGCAGCGACCGAGGCGCGCGGGCGGGCGCGTTTCGCCTCGACCAGCCAGCCGGAGGCGGCATCGGGCAGGAAGTCGATCTGCACCGGATCGCCGCGCCGCCAATAGCTGCTGACCTGCAAGATAGCGGGGCCGGAAAGCCCCTTGTGAGTGAAGAGCGCAGCCTCGCGAAAAGCCGTCTTGCCCGCGCGCGCCTCAACCGGGGTGGCGACGCCCGACAGGTCGCGGAACAGCACATCCTCGCCCCCCAGCGTCAGCGGTACGAGGCCGGGGCGAGGCTCGACGATCTTGAGGCCGAACTGGCGGGCGAGATCATAGGCAAAGCCGGTGGCGCCCATTTTGGGGATCGACGGACCCCCGGTGGCGATGACGAGATTGGGGGCGGAGAAGCGGAAGTCGCCGAAAGTGCCACGGAACATCGCATCTGAATGGGCGATTTGGTTGACCGATTGGCCGCATCGAACATCGACGCCGCCCTTGGCGCATTCATCAAGCAGCATCGCGACAATCTGCTTCGCCGATCCGTCGCAAAACAGCTGCCCCAGCGTTTTCTCATGATAAGCAATCCCATATCGCTCAACCAGAGCGATAAAATCGGCCGGCGCATAGCGAGCAAGCGCCGATTTGGCGAAATGGGGATTGGCGGAAACATAGCGGTCGGGGAGGGTGTGGATGTTGGTGAAGTTGCAGCGTCCGCCGCCCGAAATGAGGATTTTCTTGCCGACTTGATCGGCATGGTCGAGCAAAAGAATGCGCCTGCCGCGCTGTCCCGCGACCGCGGCGCACATCAGCCCGGCGGCGCCCGCGCCCAAAATCACCGCATCATAGGATGCGCCCTTGTCGTCGGAAGTGGCCATGGAGGATCAGTGCAGCTTGGCGATCGACAGCCCGTCGGCTTTGGCGCGGATTTTCACCGATTCCTCGCTGCGGGTCAGCGCCTTGGCAATGGCTTTGAGCGCGGTGCCCTTCTTCGCCAGCCGGTGCAGCTTGTCGATTTCCGCCGGGGTCCAGGGCTGTTTATGGCGTTCGAACTTGTCTTTCATTGCTGCACCTCTTCATCGGGCCGCGCATCGATGACTTCCAGCGCATCCTCGCGCCCCTGAAAGGCAAGGAGGTCGCCCGTTTCGGCGCCGATCATCGCGCGGCCCAAGGGCGCGGTGAAGGCGATGCGTGCGGCGGCAGGGTCAGCCTCGTCATGGCCGACGATGATGATCTGACGCTCGGCGCCGTTCAACCGATAGGTGACGATGCTGCCGATGCCGATGGTGCCAGCAGGCGGCGGGGGCGCGATTTCGGCGCTGGCCTTGCGGGTTGCGACATAGCGAAACTGGCGCTGAAGCTTTTTGCGCGGCTCCTCGGCAACTTCGGCGGCGATGGCGGCTTTGAGCTCGTTTTCCCATTCGCCCAGCAGCCGCGCGCCGCGCGGGGTCACCAGATTGGGACCGAGCGGGATCGGCAGTTCATATTCGGGTTCTTTATGTTCATCGTCGCTTTCGCGCCGGAAGGCTACGCTCATCGTCTCTATCCTGTGGGCAAGCCGCTCGTCTGGCACAGGAAGGTGGCGACAAGAAGGCGGAACGGGCAAAAAGGACGCGCTGCTGGACAGGGCGGCGACGCCGTATTATATGCATAATACACATAGGAGACGCAAGATGCGAAACTGGACAATGGCGGCGCTGCCGCTGGCAATGGCCCTGACGGTAGCGGGATGCGACGGCAGCCTCACCCTGGGCAATGACGATTCGAAGAGCGAAAGCGTGGCGGACAGCGGCACATCGGATGCCAAGGGAACGCGCAGCTATGCTTTTGAAGGGTTTGAAAGCGTCACCGTGACCGGGCCTGATGATGTCACCATCCGCCGGGGCGAACGCTTTGCGGTCGAAGCAAGCGGACCGGAGTCGGAACTGGCGCGGCTGGAAATCGAAGCGGATGGCAAGGAACTGAAAATCGGACGCAAGCGCCAAGGCTTTCAGGTCGGGCGCATCGTTCACAAGGCGGTGAAGATCAGCATCACCATGCCGCGTCTGTCGGCAGTGCGGCTGACCGGATCGGGCGATATTGAGGCGGATGCGCTGGAAGAAGATGCCGTTTCGGCCACGCTGACCGGATCGGGCAATTTGAAAATCGGGAATTTGGCCGGACGGCGCGGCGAAATCAGCATTGCCGGATCAGGCAATGTCGAGGTCGATGGCGGTACGATCGACAAGGGCGAATATAATATTGCCGGATCGGGCAATATCGATGCCGAAAAACTGGTCGCGAAAAATCTCGACATCACGCTGGCCGGATCGGGCGATATTGAGGCGGGCGCGACAGGCGAAGCCGATGTGCGCGTGATGGGATCGGGCGATGTCACGCTGACCGGCGGCGCCAAATGTTCGACGCGCACCATGGGATCGGGCGATGTGACCTGTCGTTAAGGACGGGTTTTCTCGGTCGAGCTCGGGTGACGGGTAGGGCGGCTGGCGCGTTTCGGCGAAAGCGGCTATGGGGGCGGGATGCATGGTGTTTTTCGGATTTTCGCCCTTTTTCTGCTTTGTTCCGGGCTGGCGGGTACGGCCGGGGCAGCGGAGAAGCGTTATGGGCTGACCAGTTTCGAGTCGATCGAGGTGCTGGCCGATGTGACCGTTGAAGTGACCGCGCGCGCGCCGGTGAGCGCGGTAGCGAGCGGGCCGCAGGCGGCGCTCGACCGGCTCAGCGTCGAGGCGCGCGACGGGCGGCTGGTGATTTCGATGCGGCAATTTGCGGGCGATGACCGGCGCGCGCGCACGTCCGGCCCCGTCACGGTGCGCGTCAACGCCGCCAATTTGCGCGCGGCGATGCTGGTAGGCGTAGGGTCGCTGGAAATTGATCGCCTGCAGGGCCGGCAGATGGACATTGCGCTGAAAGGACCGGGGCGGCTGAGCGTCAAGGCGATTGATGGCGACCGGCTGGCGGTCGCGATGGTCGGCAATGGCGTGATGACGCTGGGCGGCGCGGTCAATCAGGCGCGGGTCATCCTGTCGGGTGCGGGCAGTCTGGATGCGCGGAACCTGCGCGCCGATACGCTGGTGAACGACAGCGAAGGCGCGGGCGAGCATATTTTCCACGCGGTAAAAAGCGCGACGATCACCACGCGCGGCAATGCGCGCACGATCGTCGAGGGTCGCCCGACGTGCAAGGTTCGCAATATCGGCGCGGGATCGGTGGTGTGCGGGGGGCGATAGGGGTTGTCCTGTCCCCGTCGTGATCCGGGGCCATTGGATAGGCCGCGCGATGGACCCCGGATCAAGTCCGGGGTGACGAGGGGGAGAGGGGCTGGCGCAACCTTCCGTTGACGATTGTGTCAGGGTGCGGGCTGGGGATTGTTTCGCCCGGCTTGCGCCGGGCTCGCAATGACATTTATCGGAAGGCGGCGGGCCTTCAGTCCTTATGGTCCAGCGCGTCCATTTTCTTGGCCTGACGCGCGACGAGCGCGGGGAAGAAGCGGGCGACGCGGGCGAGGCGGTGGGCGGTTTTGCCGACGAGGCGGTGGACCTTTTTGCCGTGCACCGCGTCCCATGCGGCTTCGGCGACGCGCTCGACCGGGATGATTTCAAAGCCATGCGCTGACAGGCGCGCGCGGGCGGGTTCATTGCTGTCGGCGCTGACCTGATCGAGGAGGGGCGTGTCGATGAAGCCGGGCATCAGCGAGCGCACCTTGATGCCATATTTGGCAAATTCGATATCGAGCGCCTCGGTCAGCCCGCGCACCGCAAATTTGGTCGCCGAATAAAGCGCCAGCCCGGCAATGCCATAAAGGCCCGATGCCGATCCGGTGTTGAGGATCGTCGCCCCCGGCGTCGCGCGCAACAGGGGGAGGGCGGCGTAAATGCCGTTCACTACCCCGCCGAAATTGATCGCGATCAGCCGGTCGGCTTCCTCGGGCGGCATATCGGCAAATTGCCCGCCCGACCCGATACCGGCATTGTTGAACAATATGTCGAGGCGGCCCCCCGAAGCCTTGGCAAAAGCGTCGAGCGCGGCGGCCCATTGGTCGCGGTCGCGCACATCTATGACATGGCGCGAGGCGCTGCCTTCGGGCAGAAGCTGCGTGGTCTCGTCCAGCCCCTGGGCATTGATGTCGGCGAGGCCAACGAACCAGCCCTTTTGGGCAAAAAAGACGGCGACCGCGCGGCCAATGCCCGATCCCGCCCCGGTGATGAAAATCGCCTTGCGCGCCATATCCTCTTCCCCTTCCTGACATTATTGTTAGTTACTTCTCTGGCGAACAGGCGCGCAGGTCAAGGGGCAATGCGGATCGCTTCCTGCGGGGCGGGCTGCAATGACGGCTTGGCAAGCGGCAACGCCCATGGTTATGACGGCGGGGATGACCCGGGGCATTTGTACGATCCTTCAGGCGCTTGCGCTGATGTTTCTGGCCCTCGCCGCCCCGGCGCGCGCCGATGTTACGGTAAGCTTTTACAGCCATGAATTCGGGGAGAATTTCCCCCATGCTTTCATCGTGGTGAAGGGAAGGCTGGCGAAGGACGGGCGGAGCATCGACACAAATTACGGCTTTACCGCCACCACGGTCAGCCCCGCCATTTTGTTCGGATCGGTTAAGGGCGAGGTGCAGACGCAAAAGCCGGCCTATATCGCCAAAAGCGACCGGCAGTTCAGCGTAACGATAGAGGATGCCGCCTATGCCCGGCTGATCGCCAAGGTGCGCGAATGGGAAGCGCGCGCGCAGCCGAGCTATAATCTCGGCAAGAGCAATTGCGTTCATTTCGTGATGGAGCTGGCCGAGGTTGCCGGGCTGAAGGTAAATCGCAAGAGTAAATTTTTTAAAAAGCCGAAGAGTTTTCTACTGGAAGTGAAGCGGCTGAATCCGGGTTTAGACTAGGAGAGCAAAGATGTTGACGGCGATGGTGGTGATGTTCCTCTCGGTAGAGGAGGTCAAGCCGGTCGCGCGTACCGGGGTGCCCGCAGGAAATCCCGGATTATGGGTATCGAGCGCGGATTATCCGGCGGCAGCAATGCGGGAGGGGCTGGAAGGAACGACCGGTTTTCGCCTCCATTATAATGCGGACGGACGGCCCTATCGCTGTGAAATCAGCCAGTCGAGCGGGCATGATATTCTGGACGGGCAGACGTGCAACTTGCTGATGCGGCGCGCGCGCTTTACCCCCGGGCGCGATGCCAAGGGGCAGGCCGCTGGCGGGATTTACAGTAATCGCATTCGCTGGAAAATACCCGAGGGGGAATTGCCTTTCAGCGGGGTGAGGGCCGTGATGGGCGCCAGCTTGCCGCAGCCTCCGCATCTGTCTCCGGCAATGCATATGCTTGATGTTGCCGCGCTTTACCCCCCGGCGGCGCGCGCGGCAGGGGAGGAAGGCTTTGTCGGCATGCTGCTTGATATCGACACCAACGGGCGGGTTTCGCATTGCGTCGTTGAAACCGCGAGCAGATCGGATGCGCTCGATGCCGCATCCTGTGATGTGATGCGCGAGCATGGCCGCTTTATCCCTGCGCGGGCGCTCGATGGCAAGTCGACCGCCGGGCGGTTGCCCGTGCGTTTTCACTGGAGGCTCCCGGTCGAAGGAATGGAAAAGGGCGACGCGATAACACAGGCCTCGCCAGTGAAATTTCCCTTCACCGACCCCGGTACGACCTGGCTCCGCATATCGGTCAGCGCCGAGGGCGAGATTGAGGATTGCGCCTTCAAGGCCGAGGGGCGCGAGAGTGAGGTGCCGGCGGGCAAGACCCCGTGCGATTTCTTCGTGAAGGGGAAGCGCTTCACGCCCTTTGAAGATAGTGAGGGACGCCCGGTTGCACGGCAGATCATCCTCGAAAGCCAGTTGGCAGTGGAAGCGCCAGCGGACGAGTGAGGCGCAGGCCGCTGCGGGCCGCGCCTCTGGACTTTTCCACCTTTCACCCTATGTTCAGCGCCGAACGCGCTATGAACGGTGCGTCCGACAGTTTGAGGGGCCTCTCTTGCGTTTATTATTGACCCTTTTGGCTTTGCTGAGCGGGTTGGCGACCGCCGACCGGGCAGCGGCTGCGCCTGCCGTTCCGGCGGCGATGGGGTCGCTCGTGCTTTTTGCCGAAGGCGCGGCACAGGCCGAAAGAGGCGACAAGGATCGCCGCCCCATGGCCGCGGTGCCCGACCGGCGGGTCGCCAGCCAGGCCCGCTGCAAACCGCGCCGCGGTGCGGCAGAGCATCTTCCCGGATTTCTGACCGGCAGCGACCGCGCGCTGGAATAGGCTTTGGCCCGCCGCCTTGCCGGATGGCGGGCGGCATCTGGCGTTTCTGCGCCCCTTTTCTTGCGGTCCGTGCGCCGCTTTCCCTGCTTGTAATCTAAGGATAATCGCCATGTTTTCAGGTCTCGCCAAGAGCCTGTTCGGTTCGTCGAACGACCGATATGTGAAGTCGATCCGCAAGATCGTCGAGAAGATCAACGCGCTTGAGCCCGATATGGAGGCGATGGACGACGCCGCATTGCAGGCGCAGACGGTGAAATTTCGCGAGCGGCTGGCGGGGGGCGAAACGCTCGACGATCTGCTCCCCGAAGCCTTTGCCACCGTGCGCGAGGCGGCGCGGCGCACGCTGGGAATGCGCCATTTCGACGTGCAGATGATCGGTGGCGTGGTGCTCCATCGCGGCGAGATCGCCGAAATGGCGACGGGCGAAGGCAAGACGCTGATGGCGACCTTGCCCTGTTATCTGAACGCGCTGGAGGGCAAGGGCGTCCACGTCGTGACGGTCAACGACTATCTCGCCCGCCGCGACGCCGAATGGATGAGCGAGGTTTACGGCTTTCTTGGGCTGACGACCGGGATCATCGTCCCCAACCTTGACGAAACGCAGCGCCGTGCGGCTTATAATTGCGACATCACCTATGCCACCAACAATGAGCTGGGTTTCGATTATCTGCGCGACAATATGAAGTTCGACCGGGCGCAGATGGTCCACCGCCCGTTCAATTTCGGCATCGTCGACGAGGTCGATTCGATCCTGATCGACGAAGCGCGTACACCGCTGATTATCTCCGGTCCCACCGACGACAAGTCGGACATGTATGTCCGCGTCAATGAAGTGGTGCTGAAGCTGGGCGATGAGGATTTTGAGAAGGATGAAAAGTCCAAGTCGATCAGCCTGACCGAAGAAGGCACCGAACATGTCGAGCAATTGCTCGCAGAGGCGGGGCTGCTTCAGGGCGATAATCTGTATGACATAGAGAACACCCAGGTCGTCCATCACGTCAATCAGGCGTTGAAGGCGATCCAGATGTTCCGCCGCGACACCGACTATATCGTCAAGGATGACAAGGTCGTCATCATCGACGAATTCACCGGGCGCATGATGGACGGGCGCCGCTGGTCCGACGGCCTGCACCAGGCGGTCGAGGCGAAGGAAGGGGTGAAGATCGAGCCCGAAAACCAGACGCTGGCGTCGATCACCTTCCAAAATTATTTCCGCATGTATCCGAAGCTTTCGGGCATGACCGGCACCGCCGCGACCGAGGCGGCCGAATTCTTCGACATTTACAAGATGAATGTGGTCACCATCCCGACCAACCGCCCGATCGCGCGGATCGACGAGGAAGACGAATTTTACAAGAATATCACCGATAAGTTCGGCGCCATCGCGCGTACAATCCGTGAGGCGAATGAGCGCGGCCAGCCGGTGCTGGTCGGCACAGTGTCGATCGAAAAGTCGGAACTTCTGTCGTCTTTCCTTGAGAAGGAAGGGGTGAAGCACAGCGTCCTCAACGCCCGTTTCCACGAAAGCGAGGCGCATATCGTCGCGCAGGCGGGACGGCTGGGCGCGGTGACCATCGCCACCAATATGGCGGGCCGCGGCACCGACATCAAATTGGGCGGCAATGAAGAGTTTCGCATCGAGGACGAGGTGGGCGATATGCCCGAAGGCCCCGAGCGCGAAGCCGCCACAGCGCGCATCCGCGAAGAGGTCGCCGCCGAGCGCGAGGCGGTGAAAGCAGCGGGCGGCCTGTTCGTCCTTGCCACCGAGCGGCACGAAAGCCGCCGCATCGACAATCAGCTTCGCGGCCGTTCGGGGCGTCAGGGCGACCCCGGCCTGTCGAAATTCTATCTGTGCCTCGACGATGATTTGCTGCGCATCTTTGGCCCCGAAACGCTGTTTTCGAAAATGATGAACAAGAGCCTCGATGATGGTGAGGCGATCGGGTCGAAATGGCTGTCGAAGGCGATCGAGACCGCGCAGAAAAAGGTCGAAGCGCGCAACTATGATATCCGCAAGCAGGTCGTCGAATATGACAATGTCATGAACGACCAGCGCAAGGTGATTTACGAACAGCGCGGCGAGATCATCGACAGCGAAACCGTCGATGAAGTGATGCACGCGATGCGCGTCGAAACGGTCAATGCGCTGGTCGCCGACGCCTGCCCGCCGGGCAGCTATCCTGAACAATGGAATATTGCCGGGCTGAAGGAGCGCGTCGCCGAGGTGCTCGACCTGGAACTGCCCATCGACGAATGGATGCAGGAAGACGCGATCGAACCCGAATTGTTCGAAAGCCGAATCCAGCAGGCCGCCGACGCCCTGGCCGCCGAAAAGGAACAGCAGGTCGATCCCGAAACATGGCGCAGCATCCAGAAATCGGTACTGCTCCAGACGCTCGATCATCAGTGGAAAGAGCATCTGGCGACGCTCGATGCGCTGCGGCAAGTCGTGTTCCTGCGTGCTTATGCCCAGAAACAGCCGATCAACGAATATAAGCAGGAAGCCTTTACCCTGTTCGAGCGAATGTTGACCAACATCCGTGAGGATGTGACGCGGACCGTCGCGCGCATGGAGTTGCGTCTGGCCGATCCCGAGCCGATGCCGCTGCCCGACCTTCCCGATTTCCTGACGACGCATATCGATCCCTTTACGGGCGAGGATAATAGCGCCGACATCGACGCGGGAACGCGCGGGGTCATCGCCAACACCCTGCCGCCGATGCAGGTGCCGCGGTCGAAAACCAATGCCGAGGGGGAAAATCCCTATGCCGGCATGGACATCAGCCGCAACGCACCCTGTCCGTGCGGATCGGGGCGTAAATACAAGCATTGCCACGGGGCGCTCTGAACCAGAAAGACGTCGGCCCCTGCGCAGGCAGGGGCCGCGGCCAGATGTGCGGCGAACCGCCATCATGTAGCGTAGAAGAAACATGATATTGCAGGCAGCGATGCCCTGGCGCGCTGTGCAAAATTCTGCTCTCACTTTATCGCTTATTTAGCCAGTCTTGATACAGACTTCGCGCCTAGGTTCCCCGCCTAGGGGGGAGGATGCGGGACATGAGCGCTAAACTTTTATTCATAGCAGGAACATTTGGGGTCGGGGGATATGTCGGCCACACAATAATGAATCATGATCCTGCGATGATTTCAGCTTCCAAAGATCAAGTCGAAACCGCACTGGAGTTGGCAGAGACGATTCTGCCGCGCGGCGACGGCAATGACCAAATCCGAATATGGAGTGCAGGCCGGTCACCCGAGGGGGTTACATTGAGAATGCAATATTCCAGCGCCTCCCCGGTGTTGGAATGCAAGGCTCTCGTGACCGCCATTGCGCTCAACGAAAGCCGGGTCATGGCCGACTGCGGCAGCGATCCCGATAATCCCTCAGCGATTAGCCGGACCCAGGACGCCCTGCGGGTCCCGATGTTCGAGGAACATATTCACGCTACACTGGAGGGGCGGCCCTTCGACCGATCGAAAGCGCAGCAGCAAGAGATTGCAATCGCGGTGCAGAATTTGGACGAAATGCGGCAGGAAGCGATGCATACCGCTCGGACGATGGCGAAGATCCATGCGGAGATCGATGAACGGCAATAAGCCGATGGCATCGGGCCGGCACAGGGCATAGTGCCCGCGCCGACTCGTTCACGCCAATCTAGCGCTTCATTCGCCCTTCGATCAGGCCGTCGACGAGGCTGGGGTCGGCAAGCGTTGACGTGTCGCCCAGCGAACCGAAGTCATTTTCGGCGATCTTGCGCAGGATGCGGCGCATGATCTTGCCCGAACGCGTCTTGGGAAGCGCGGGGGTGAAGTGGATATGATCGGGGGTCGCGATGGGGCCGATTTCGCGGCGCACCTGTTGCTTCAATTCGGTGAGCAATTCCTCGCTGGGCTCGACCCCGGCGTTGAGCGTGACATAGGCGTAAATGCCCTGTCCCTTGATATCGTGCGGAAAGCCGACCACGGCAGCCTCGGCCACCTTGTCATGCAGGACGAGCGCGCTTTCGACCTCGGCAGTGCCCATGCGGTGGCCCGATACGTTGATGACATCATCGACGCGGCCCGTGATCCGCCAATAGCCGTCCTCATCGCGGCGGCAGCCGTCGCCGGTGAAATATTTGCCCTTATAGGTTGAAAAATAGGTTTGCACGAACCGGTCATGGTCGCCGTAGACGGTGCGCATCTGTCCCGGCCAGCTGTGCGTGATGCACAAATTGCCTTCGGCTGCGCCGCCCGTCTGTTCATCGGCAAGCACGCCGCCATCGGCGTCGACAAGCTGGGGCCGGATGCCGAAGAAGGGTCGGCCCGCGCTGCCCGGCTGCATCGCATGGGCGCCGGGCAGGGTGGTGATCATGATCCCGCCGGTTTCGGTCTGCCACCAGGTGTCGATGACGGGGACGCGCCCCTGGCCGACGACGTCGTGATACCAGCGCCACGCCTCCGGATTGATCGGCTCGCCGACGCTGCCGAGCAGGCGGAGCGAGCTGAGATTGTGCCGCGTGACATAATCATCGCCCTCGCGCATCAGCGCGCGGATGGCGGTGGGGGCGGTGTAGAGGATGTTGACGCGATGCTTGTCGACGATCTGCCAGAAACGGTCATGATCGGGATAGTTGGGCACGCCTTCGAACATCAGGCTCGTCGCGCCATTTTGCAGCGGGCCATAGACGACATAGCTGTGCCCGGTGACCCAGCCGATATCGGCGCTGCACCAGAAAATCTCGCCCGCCCGATAGTCGAAACCATAATGGAAGGTGGCCGCGGTCCAGACCGAATAGCCGCCGACCGTGTGGAGCACGCCCTTGGGTTTTCCCGTCGATCCCGAGGTGTAAAGGATGAAGAGCGGGTCTTCGGCGTTCATGGGTTCGCACGGGCATTCGCCCCCGACATCGGCGGAAAGCGCATCATACCAATGGTCGCGCCCTTCCTTCATCACGATATCGCCGCCGGTGTGGGCGATGACGAGCACCGCCTTGACCGCGACCTTTTCCAGCGCCTTGTCGACATTGGCCTTCAGGGGGATGGTCTTGCCGCCGCGCAGCCCTTCGTCGGCGCAGATCACCCAGTCGCTCGCGCAATCCTCGATCCGTCCGGCGATGGCGTCGGGCGAGAAGCCGCCGAAAATGACGCTGTGGATCGCGCCGATCCGCGCGCAGGCGAGCATCGCCACCGCGCCTTCGGGGATCATCGGCATATAGATGGTGACGCGGTCGCCCTTTTTGACGCCCATTTTCTTCAGCGTATTCGCCATGCGGATGACATCGGCGAGGAGCGCGGCATAGCTGATATGGCGCGTTTCGCCATCGGGCGCATCGGGTTCGAAGATGATCGCGGTCTGTTCGCCATGGCCCGCGGCGACATGGCGGTCGACGGCATTGTGGCAGAGGTTGAGGACGCCATCCTCGAACCATTTGATCTCGACCGGATCAAAGGACCAGCCGGCGATTTTGGTGGGGGCCTTCACCCATTCGACGCGTTCGGCCTGTTTGGTCCAGAAGCCGTCGGGATCGTCGATGCTTTCGGCATAGAGGCGATCATAATCGGCGGCGCTGCAATGCGTGCGCGCCGCGGCGTCGGCAGGGACGGGAACCAGCGGTTCAGAGGGGGGAAGGTCGGACATGGTGAGGAGTCTCCCGCTTTCGATTGCTTTATTCTGTCCTTGCGATAACCGGCAGGCCGCAGTTTTCAAGGGCGGGGCCATGTGAATACGAAAGGAACGGGCAAAATGGCGATGACGGCGAGGACCGGGGAGCTGCTCGATCGGCTGGGCGTGGCGCGCGGGGCATGGCAGGGCGGAGCGCTGCCGGTGCGCACACCGCTGACCGGGGAAGCGCTGGGGGCGGTGCTGCTGGCCGATACGGCGGCGATGGAGGCTGCGATTGGCCGCAGCGCGGCCGCTTTTCGCGCATGGCGCGACGTCCCCGCGCCGCGCCGGGGCGAGCTTGTCCGCCTGTTCGGCGAGGAATTGCGCGCGGCCAAGGCGGACCTTGCCGAACTGGTCACCATCGAGGCAGGCAAGATCCCGTCCGAGGGCGCGGGCGAAGTGCAGGAAATGATCGACATTTGCGACTTTGCCGTCGGCCTGTCGCGCCAGCTTTACGGGTTGACCATCGCCACCGAAAGACCGGGGCACCGGATGATGGAGCAATGGCATCCGCTGGGCGTCGTCGGGGTAATTTCGGCGTTCAACTTTCCGGTCGCCGTTTGGGCGTGGAATGCCGCGCTGGCGCTGGTGTGCGGGAATAGCGTGGTGTGGAAACCGTCGGAAAAGACGCCGCTGACCGCGCTGGCGACCCAGGCGATCTTTGACCGGGCGGCCGCGCGTTTCGGCGAAGCGCCCGAGGGGCTGGCGCAATGCCTGATCGGCGGGGCGGAGCTTGGCGAGGCGCTGGTCGATGATCGCCGTGTTGCGCTGGTGTCGGCGACCGGATCGACACGCATGGGCCGCGCGGTGGCGCCCCGGCTGGCGGCGCGGTTTGCGCGCGCGATTTTGGAACTGGGCGGCAATAATGGTGCGATTGTCGCGCCTTCAGCTGACCTTGATCTCGCGCTGCGCGGTGTCGCTTTTGGTGCGATGGGGACGGCGGGGCAGCGCTGCACGACGACGCGGCGCCTGTTCGTCCATGACAGCATCTATGATGATTTCGTCGCCCGGCTCAAAAGCGCCTATGCCAGCGTGGCGGTGGGCAATCCGCTGGAGGGCGATGTGCTGGTCGGGCCGCTGATCGACCGCGCGGCCTTTGACGCGATGCAGGCGGCGCTGGCGGCGGCGCGCGCGGCGGGTGGCCGCGTCCATGGCGGCGAACGGGTGGGGACGGGCGATGCCTATTATGTCCGCCCCGCGCTGGTCGAAATGTCCAAGCAGACAGGTCCGGTGCTGGAGGAGACGTTCGCGCCGATCCTCTATGTCATGCGCTATGAGGCGTTGGATGAAGCGATTGCGGCGCATAATGCGGTGGGGGCGGGGCTGTCCTCCGCCATTTTCACCACCGATATGCGCGAGGCCGAACGCTTTCTGGCGGCGGGCGGGTCCGATTGCGGGATCGCCAATGTCAATCTGGGTACCAGTGGCGCCGAGATCGGCGGCGCCTTTGGCGGCGAAAAGGAAACCGGCGGCGGGCGCGAAAGCGGCTCCGATGCGTGGCGCCAATATATGCGGCGCGCGACAAACACGGTGAATTATTCGGATGCGCTGCCGCTGGCGCAGGGGGTGTCGTTCGAGATTTAGGGCTTCCCCAAGGTTCGAGATGCTCCTTGATAGGACGCGCCATGGCTATGGGTGTCTCGACTTCGCTCGACACGAACGGGGAAGGGGCTCTTCTTTGTTGTCATTTAGGAGCCGGAGGCGACGTGGCAATCTTCCCTTCTCGGCCTTACGCGCTGTTGATTGCTGGAAATTCTTCGCTTCGCTCGCAATGACGCTGTGGGTTAGGCGGAGCGCCAGCCATACCCTGTATCCAGCGTCACGACCCGTCCGCTGGTGCCGACGGGTTCGATCTTACCGTCGGTCAGAAACGCCAGCATGGCCGCATCTGCCACATCGACATGCGCCAATGTGCGCGCTCCTTCGGGCGTGCGCGCGACCACTACCCCCGCGCGCGGGCTGCCGTCGCGGGCGTAAAAGATGGTGTAGCTTTCGATGGTCGCGGGGCCGCTATAATCCTCGGCCAGCGCGGGGACCGGACCGCGCTTTTCTTCGGCTTCGGCCTGATAGTCGAAATCCTGCGGAAAGCTGGCCGCCGATATGGGTTCGCGCCCTAGGACGATGCAATGATTGTCGGTGGCAAAGCCGCCATTGGCGAAGAGGAAGCCATAGCGGCCTTCGATGCGAAGCCGCTCGACCATCGAGACGATGGCATGGCTCATATAATTGGCGATGGGGCCGCCGCCGAAGGTGAGGCCGCCAAAGACGCTGGCGGGGCGGCCCGCCGGCCAGCCAAGAATGCGCCGCGCCATTTTGGGGACGCAGGGAAAACAGCTATAAAGTTCGACATGGTCGAAATCCGCCGCCGTCATGCCATTGAGCGCGAGCGTACGGGTGATCGAGACCTCCATGCTGACGCTATGATCATAGCGGTCGCGCGCGAGGATGGAGGGTGGTTCCTTGGCCGCCGCGCCCATGCCGATATGGACCAGCCGGTCCTCGGCAATCCCGCGGCGGCGTGCTTCGGCGAGGCTGGCGACCAGAAAGGCAGCGCCCTGATTGACCGAGGAATTTGCGACCATCAGCTTCGAATAGGGGAAGGCGATGGGGCGATTGCGTTCGTCGATGCGCAGCATGTCGGCGGGGGTGGCGGCCTTTCTGATCCACGCGCCGTCATTCGCGGCGGCGACCTCGGAGAAGCGCGACCAGATGGCGGCGCTTTCTTCCTGCGCCTCGGACAGGCTTTGCCCCCAGGCGGCGCGTGTCGCATTTTCGTAGAGGGGATAGACATCGACCGGAGCGGCCAGCCCATACGCCTGTGCATAGTCGGGCTCGCGCCGTGTCGCCGCCTTGCGGATGGCGTTATAGCTTTTGTCCTCGCCGCTCGCGGCCTTGGCGGCGCGGCCCGCGGCGGTGCGCAGCGCTTCGCCGCCGACAATGGCCGCGAGTTTGATCTCGCCCGCGCCGATGCGGTTCGCGGCTTCGTTGAGCAGGCGGACCGGCGTGTCGCCGTGCGGGGCGGCGGATTGGTAATTGATGGCGGGTGACGCGCCAATCGCCGCGGCGAGCGGCTCGCACAGCTTGCCCAGCTGGCGAAAGCTGATCTGATCGACGATGGCGAGGCTGTCGATCTCGGCGAGCGGAACGCCTGCGTCTTCGGCGGCCACATTCAGCGCGGCGATCATCAAGCCGAGCGAATCGAGGCCAAGGTCGGGATCGTCGGGGCGATCATTGACCTGCCCGACGCCGATGATCACGGGAATGCGTTCGGGGTCGGTCATCCGATGTCTCCGTTCGTGTCGAGTGAAGTCGAGACACGCCGAGAGCAAGCGCCAAGTCGAGGGGCATCTCGACTTCCGGCATTCGCCGGAAGTTTATCCTGAGCGCCCGCAGGGCAGTCGAAGGGCTCAAGGCGAACGGAATTGGTATCAACCGTCATTGAATCAGCGCGCTTTCCATTCGGGTTTGCGCTTTTCGGCAAAGGCGCGCGGGCCTTCGCGGGCGTCTTCGCTCTGCATCAGCGCGCTGCGTTCGATGGCATTATGCTCCCACCGGGGGGCATCGGCGGCGGTATGGCCGTGCTGGATGCCGAGCGCGACGCGCTTGGTCACCTGCACCGACAAGGGCGCGTTGGCGGCGATCTTTTCCGCAAGCGCGAGCGCGGTTGGCATCAGGTCGGCGAGCGGGACGACATGGTTGACGAGACCATAGTGCGCGGCGCGCTCGGCGCTGATCGGATCGCCGGTGAACATATGTTCCATCGCGATTTTGCGAGGCAGTTGCTGGACGGGGCGAAAGGCGCCGCCCGCCGCGGCGAACAGCCCGACCTTCACCTCGGGCAGGCCGAACTGGGCATGGTCGGCGGCCACGATAATGTCGCTCATCAGCGCAATCTCGCACCCGCCGCCAAAGGCGAAGCCGTTGACCGCCGCGATGATCGGCTTCGAGATCGGATGCGCGACCATGCCGGCGAAGCCCCACGCCTGCTGTGCGGGATCGTCGGGATAGAGGCTTTCGCCCCGCGACAGCGCGACCAGATCGGCGCCTGCGCAAAAGGCCTTGTCGCCGGCGCCGGTGATGACCACCACGCGGATTTCGGCGTCAGCCTCGGCCTCTTCGAGCGCGGTCCCGATGCCGATGTGGACCGCGGCGTTGACCGCGTTGCGCGCCTCGGGCCGGTTGATCGTGACGATCAACATGTGGCCGCGGCGTTCGGTGAGAATGGTGCTATCGGTCATCGCGAATCTCTCCCTTTCGGGCGAGTATCGCGGGTGGTTGACGTTTACGTCAACTGGAAAGGCTGCCGAACAGGTCTTCGCCCCAGCGAAGGCCAGGCCGCTATCGACGTAGCGCCAGGTTTGTCAGCTGTCCCCGCCTTCGCGGGGACGACGCTATTCAATCAGATCGACTGGCCGGTCTTCGCCCAGTCGGCGAGGAAGCCCTCGATGCCCTTTTCGGTCAGGACATGCTTGAACAGTCCCTTGATCACCGCGGGCGGCGCGGTCATCACGTCGGCGCCGATCTTGGCCGCTTCGAGCACATGGATGCCGTGGCGGACGCTGGCGACCAGGATTTCGGTCCCGAAATCATAATTGTCGTAGATCAGCCGGATGTCGGCGATCAGCTGCATGCCGTCGAAGCCATTGTCGTCGTGGCGGCCGACGAAGGGCGAGACGAAGGTCGCGCCCGCCTTGGCCGCGAGCAACGCCTGGTTCGCCGAGAAGCAGAGGGTGACATTGACCATCGTGCCGTCGCTGGTCAGCGCCTTGCAGGTCTTCAGCCCGTCGATCGTCAGCGGCACCTTGATGCAGACATTGTCGGCGATCTTGCGGAGGACTTCGGCCTCTTTCATCATCGTTTCATGGTCGAGCGCGACGACTTCGGCCGACACAGGACCATCGACGATGGCGCAGATTTCCTTGGTCACTTCCTTGAAATCGCGCCCAGACTTCGCGATCAGCGACGGGTTTGTGGTCACGCCGTCGAGCAGGCCAGTCGCGGCGAGTTCCTGGATGGCGTCGATTTCGGCGGTGTCGGCGAAGAATTTCATGGCGTGGGGCTTTCCTTGGGAAGGTGATTCGGGCTTGAGGATGCCGTAGAACAACGGGCGCGGAATATGAACCATCCGCTCCCGCTTTCGTCATGCCGGACCCTTCGACGCGCTCAGGACAGGCTTGATCCGGCATCCATGCCCGCGGCGCTGCATGGGCCCCCGGATCAAGTCCGGGGGGGCGAAAGGAGGGACGCGGCGAAAGGACTGGCGTTCCATCTTTGTTCCGATTATGCGGAGCCATGGCCAAAGCTAAACGCCAATATGTTTGCCAGAATTGCGGGTCTGCAACCTATCGCTGGCAGGGGCAATGCGCCGATTGCGGCGAGTGGAACACGCTCGTCGAGGAGGCTGCCGAAACCGCCTTTTCGGCGAAGCACGACCTGTCGCGCGGCGGACGCACGCTCACACTGGAATCGCTGGACGCACACAGCGTCATGCCCGACCGGATGCTGTGCGGGATTGCCGAGTTCGACCGCGCGCTGGGCGGCGGTTTCGTTGCGGGATCGGCGACCTTGATCGGCGGCGATCCAGGGATCGGAAAGTCGACGCTGCTGTTGCAGGCGGCGGGGCGGCTCGCGCGTAGCGGCAAGTCGGTCGTCTATATCAGCGGCGAAGAGGCGGCGGCGCAGGTGCGGCTGCGCGCGCAGCGTTTGGGGCTGGGCGATTCGCCCGTCGCGCTCGCGAGCGCGACGTCGGTGCGGGATATCCTTGCGACGCTCGACGGGCGCGGCGCCGATTTCGTCGTGATCGATTCGATCCAGACGATGCACAGCGACCTGATCGACAGCGCGCCGGGCACGGTGAGCCAGGTTCGCGCAAGCGCGCAGGAGCTGATCCGTTATGCCAAGGACAGCGATGCCGCGCTGGTGCTCGTCGGCCATGTTACCAAGGACGGAACGATCGCGGGGCCGCGCGTGCTCGAACATATGGTCGATACGGTCCTGGCGTTCGAGGGCGAGCGCAGCCACCAATATCGCATTCTGCGCGCGGTAAAGAACCGTTTTGGCGGCACCGACGAAATCGGCGTCTTTGCCATGGCCGAGGATGGGCTGGGCGAAGTGTCCAATCCGTCGAGCCTGTTTCTGACCGACCGCAGCCGCGACGTACCGGGGTCGGTCGTCTTTCCTGCGCTGGAGGGCACACGCCCGGTGCTGGTCGAGGTGCAGGCGCTGACCGTGCGGCTGGCGAGCGGGGCGACGCCGCGTCGCGCCGTCGTCGGCTGGGACAGCGGGCGACTGGCGATGGTGCTGGCAGTGCTGGAGGCGCGCTGCGGGCTGCAAATGGGGGCCGCCGAAGTCTATCTGAATATTGCGGGGGGCTATCGGCTGACCGATCCCGCCGCCGATCTGGCGGTGGCGGCGGCGCTGATTTCGGCATTCAGCGAGCGGCCGGTCCCATCGGATGCAATTGTGTTTGGCGAATTGTCGCTTTCGGGCGAAGTTCGCCCGGTGGCGCATGATGCGCTGCGGCTGCGCGAGGCGGCAAAGCTTGGTTTTTCAACCGGATGGGGACCGAAGGGAATGAAATCGGTCAAGGGAATTGGAGTCACGGGCTTTGCCCGGCTCGGCGAACTCGTTGACCTGATGCTCGGTCGCGATTAGCTCGGCTTTATGGGAAGTCTGACCGCTCTTGATATCATCGTGTTGGCGCTTGTCGGCGGCAGCGCGATTCTGGGCTTTTCGCGCGGGCTGGTGCAGGAAGTCGCCAGCCTGATGGCGTGGGTGGCGGCGATTGCCGCCGTGCGCCTGTTTCACCCGGTGGTGACCGACTGGGTGACGCCCTGGGTCGGAACCGAAGGGGGCGGGGCCGTTCTGGCTTTTGTCCTGTTGTTCGGCGGCGCCTATCTGCTCGTGCGCTGGGGTGCGCGGGCGATGGGACGGCGCAGCCGCGCCTCCTTTGTCGGCGGTTTTGACCGGGGGCTGGGCGCGGGCTTTGGCGCGGTGAAGGGGTTGCTGGTGGCAACCGTCGCTTTCATGGGCGTCACCCTGCTTTATGATCTGGGTTATGGCGCGTCGCAGCGTCCGCAATGGCTGGTCGAAAGCCGCAGCTATCCGGCGCTCAACGCCGCGAGCGCGGCACTGAGCAAGGTGGTTGCTGAACGGCGCGACGCGATGCGCGCGGCAGAGGCCGAAGAGGCGGAATGAGCGCCCCCCTTTATAATCGCGACATTTTGGCGCTGGCGGTTGAAACCGCGCGCTATCTGCCGCGACCCGAGGCGCGCCGCCATGCCAGCTTGCGCGCGCCCTTGTGTGGCAGCCGGATATTGCTCGACCTCGACACCGACACGGCGGGCCGGGTCGAGGCGGTGGGCATGCATGTCGAGGCTTGCGCGCTGGGGCAAGCGGCGGCGACGTTGATGGCACGCCATGCGCCGGGCCGTTCGGTCGCGGATTTGCGCGCCGCGCGCGACCAGATTGCGCGCTGGTTCGCAGGCCAAGAGGCGGGCGAAGGGGAGCTACCCGACTGGCCCGACTTTTCGTTGCTTGCGCCTGCGCGTGATTATCCCGCGCGCCATGGCGCGATTCTGTTGCCTTTTGATGCCGTGCTCGCCGCGCTTGATCCTGCGGGCGCGCGCGCATGATGGCCCCACTGATCGCCGCGGCGGCGGCAGGCGCGGAAAGCGCAGGCGAAGCAGCGACGAACACGCTGTTGTTCGAAGGCGCGATCCTGTTGGGGGTCGCCACTTTCTTTGTCCTGCTGTTCCGCCGCCTGGGGCTGGGCGCGGTGCTGGGGTATCTGATCGCCGGGGCGCTCGTCGGTCCGCACGGGCTGGCGCTGGTCGGCGGCGCGGAATCAAAACTCGCGATTGCCGAACTGGGCATTGCCTTTCTGCTGTTCCTCGTCGGGTTGGAGCTTCACCCCCGACGCTTGTGGCAATTGCGCCGTGCCATTTTTGGCCTGGGGATGACGCAGGTGGTGGTGACGGGGCTGATCCTGTCGGCTTTGCTGCTTTGGTTTCAGGGCTTCACCTTGGCCGCCGCCATTGCCCTCGGGCTACCGCTTGCCCTGTCCTCAACCGCACAGATATTGCCGGGGCTGAAAAGCTCGGGTCGAATCAATTCGCCCTTTGGCGAGCGTGCCTTTTCGATCCTGTTGTTTCAGGATCTGGCGATTGTGCCGATGATCACCATCGTCGCTGCCCTGTCGCGCGCGCCCGCGGACCCCAATGCCCCGCCGGGCGGGATGCTGGCGCTGTATACGGTGGGGGCGATCATCGGGCTGGTGCTCGCGGGGCGGTTCATCCTGAACCCGTTGCTCCGCCTGATTGGCCGTTATGGCGAACGCGAATTGTTCGTGGTTGTCGGCCTGCTTGCGGTGCTGGCGAGCGCAGCGCTGATGCACAGCCTTCATCTGTCGACCGCGCTCGGCGCCTTTGTGGCCGGCGTGATGCTTGCCGATTCGCCCTATCGCCACGAGATTGAGGCCGATGTAGAACCCTTCCGCCTTATCCTTCTCGGCCTGTTCTTCCTCGCGGTCGGCATGGTCCTCGACATCAATGTCGTGCTTGCCGAACCGCTGCGCGTGATCGGGCTGGCGGCGGCGTTGGTGGCGGTCAAGTTCGCGGTTCTCACCCTGCTCGCATGGTGGTTTTCGCGGTCGTGGAAAACCGCGCTGGGGCTGGGGTTGCTGTTGAGCCAGGGGGGCGAGTTCGGATTTCTGCTTTTCACCCAGGCCGAACAGGCGATGCTGATCGACGCCGAGGCGGCCAGCCTGTTCAGCGCGGTCGTGACCCTGTCGATGGTCTCCACCCCTTTCCTGATGCTGTTCGCGCGCAATTTCGAATTTGCGCGCGACCGCGATGCGGAGGATCTCGACGATCCCGACACAGCGCCCCAGGGATCGGCGCTGGTAATTGGCTATGGCCGTTTTGGGCAGACGGTCGCGCAGATGCTGCATGCCGTCGATTGTTCGGTGACGCTGATCGACAAGAAGCCGAGCCAGATCGAACAATCGGGACAATTCGACACCAAAGTCTATTATGGCGACGGGCTGCGGCTCGACCTGCTGCGCCGGGCGGGCGCCGATGACGCGCGGTTGATCATCTATTGCATCGACGATCCTTCGCTCGATGTCGAGGCGTTGCGCCCCATTGTCCACGCCTTCCCTCAGGCGAAAATTTTGGTACGCGTGTTCGACAGACGGCAGTTGATGGCGATCGACGGGGCGGGAATTGCCGGAAGCGTGCGCGAAGTGTTCGAAAGTTCGATCCTGATGGGGCGGCTGGCGCTGGAGGCGCTTGATGTCGATCCGCGCGAGCGCGAGGATGTCGAGGCGGCGCTGCGCCAGCTCGACGAAACACGGCTCGCCGCCCAGATGGAAGAAGGCGATATGGGAGCGGGCAAGGATCATCGTTTCATGCCCGGCGGCGGGCGCGAGGCGGCGAGCGTGCTCGAAGGGCTGCGCGAGCGGCGCCAGATGGCCAAAGCGGCCATACGCGATGAGGAAGCGATGCAGGCGGCCGACCCGAAGGCCTGACGTTCGAGGGCAGGGTGCGCCCCCTTTTTGGACAGGGCTGTTCTTTGGCGAGGCGCGTCTAGACATCGCTCGACACGAGCGGGGACGGGGGCGGGTCGCTTTGGTCCACCGTGCTGTGACTGGCGAGCGGGCTTGCAAGTCTCGCTGCCCCTCCCGGGTGCCGGAGGGACCCTTGGGGGTCAGGCCGGGGGGGTGTCGAGGAAGGCGGCGACGGCGCCCAGGCCATAATCTTCGGTGACGAAGCTTTGGCCGATGCCGTGGGTGAGGATCAGCGGCAATTTGCCGCCGCGCACTTTCTTGTCATGCGCCATATGCGCGACGAGTGCCTCGCCCGAGGCGGTGATGCGCGCGCTCTTGAGGCTGTGCGGCAGGCCGACGGCGGCGAGATGGTCGCGGACCCTTTGGGCGTCGGCTTCGCTGCACAGGCCCTGCGCGGCGGAGAAATAATGGGCGAGCACCATGCCCGCCGCGACCGCTTCGCCGTGGAGCAGCTTGTCCGAATAGCCCGTCTCCGCCTCCAGCGCATGGCCAAAGCTGTGGCCGAGGTTGAGCAGTGCGCGCACATCCTGCGTTTCGCGCTCGTCGGCGGCCACGATCCGCGCCTTGGCAGCGACGCTGTGGGCAATCGCCCTGTGCCGCGCGGCGCTGTCGCCCGCGAGCAGCGCGGCGCCGTTTTCCTCGCACCAGGCGAAGAAGGCGGCGTCATCGATCAGCCCATATTTGACGACTTCGGCATAGCCCGCCGCAAGCTCGCGGGGGGGCAGGGTGCCGAGCGTTTCAGGGTCGATCAGGACAAGCGCGGGCTGGTGAAAGGCGCCGATCAGATTCTTGCCCGCCGCGACATTGATCGCGGTCTTGCCGCCGACGCTGCTGTCGACCTGCGCGAGCAGGGTCGTGGGAAGCTGGATGAAGGCGCAGCCGCGCTTGACGATATGGCAGGCGAAACCGACGAGATCGCCGATCACGCCGCCGCCGAGCGCGAGCACATGGTCGCTGCGCTCGACGCCTTCGCTGATCAGCCATTCGGTGACGTGCGCCAGCCCCCCCCAGCTTTTGCTTCCCTCGCCGGGATCGAGGATCAGCGAGGAGCTCTTGATGCCCGCAGCTTCAAGCGAGGCTTCGATGCGGGGCAGATAAAGGGGCGCGACATGCGCGTCGGTGACGATCATCGTGCGCGGACGGCGCAGCAGCGGCGCGACCTGCGCAGCGACATCGCCCAGCAAGCCGTCGCCGATCAGGATGGGATAGCTGCGCGCGCCCAGATCGACCGTCAGTTTTTCCATGTGGACAATGCCTCCAAAATCGCGCGCACCGTATGTTCGTGCGGCGTGCTGGCCGAACTGACGCGCAGATGCGCCTCGGCATAGATGGGATTGCGGACCGCGGCGAGCTCGCGCAGCACTTCGCCCGCATCGCGGTCCTTGAGCAGCGGGCGGTGGCTGCGCCGTTCGACCCGCTCGACAAGTGTAGGAATATCGGCATCGAGCCAGATCGACAGCGATTTTTCCTGAATCAGCGCGCGGGTTTCGTCGTTCATGAAGGCGCCACCGCCGGTCGCGAGCACGAGGGGCGGACCGTCGAGTAGCCGACTGATCACCCGGCGTTCGCCATCGCGAAAATAGGATTCGCCGAAACGCGCGAACATGTCGGCAATGGTCATGCCCGCCGCGCCTTCAATCTCGTCATCGGCATCGGCAAAACGCATGTGCAGCCGGGTTGCCAGACGGCGGCCAATCGTCGATTTGCCTGATCCCATCAGGCCGACAAGCACGATCGACCGCGAACGGATCGCGGGCGGTATCGCATAGGTGCGGCTTTTCGGGTTTCGCCTCATGGTGGGCGCGGCTATACCGCGCGAAGCGCTTGGAACAATATTTTTGCTGCAACACAGCCGGGGACGAATGGACAGGCATCGGATATTGCGCGGAAATTACAGAGGGGGAAAAGGGCGCTGGACGGCGCGTCTGCTGCTTCTGGTGCTGATCCTTCTGGCCTTTTGGGCGCTGCTCTATTTTCTGGGGCGCCCCGTCGAACCGCGGATGATTGAGGTGGACGTGACCGACAAGATCGCCGAAAGCGCAATGTGATGAACCGCAAAATCCTGTCTCTTTCGCTTGGACTGTCGGGCACCGCGCTCGCCGCGGCGCTGGTCCTGCCCGTGCTGGCGCAGGAATCGCTCTTGCCCGAAGGCTTTGGCCCCCCGCCCGCCGAAACGCCAAGCCCCGCGCCCGCGCCGAGCCCAACCCCGCGTCCCGCAACGCCGGGCGGAACGGGGACCACGGGCGAATCGGGCAATAGCTCCTCCACCCCTTCGTCGGGGGCCAGTCAGGCTGGCTCGACCGCACGCCCGTCCCGCCCCGCCACGCGCCCGCAATCGGGTGCGTCGGGCAGCAGCACCGAAGAGACCGACGCGGACGAGGATGGCCGCGTCGAGCCGGGTGAACTCAAATATGACCTGCCCCCCGGCGCGCGCCGCTCGCTGGACCGCATCGGCCCGCTGACCCCGGCGACCGGCGGGATGGCGCCCGACGCCTTTGGGACACGCGGCCAATATGCCGCAACGCTGATGCGCGAGACGAAGGGGCCGCTCGCGTCGCGCTGGGCGCAGATTCTGCTGCGCCGCGCGCTCGCCTCGTCGATCGATACGCCGGAAACGATCAATGGCGCCGATCTGGCCGCCGAACGCGCGGCCTTGCTGCTGCGCCTTGGCGAATCGACCGCGGCGCGGCGGATCGTCCAGTCGGTCGATTTCGACCGGGCGAGCCAGAAGCTGGTGAGCGTCGCGCAGCAAACCTATCTCGCCAATGCCGACCCGGCGGGCCTGTGCCCCTATGTGCGCGCCGGGATGGACCATGGCGATCAGCAGACATGGCGCCTGGCATCGGGCATGTGTTCGGGCATGTCGGGCGAAGCAGGACCGGCCGGATGGTCGATCAGCCGGGTGCGGTCGAGTCGAAAGGTCGACAATTTCGATATTTTGCTGGCCGAGCGGGTGCTGGGCGCGACGGGTGAAGCGCGACGTGCGACGACGATCGAGTGGACCGATGTCGACCGCCTGACCCCATGGCGTTTTGGCCTCGCCACCGCGACGGCCATCGAGATTCCGGCCGAATTGCGCGCCAAGGCGCCCTTTTATATGCGCGGCTGGACCGTGCTGGCGCCCATGGCTGACATGGCTGAGCGCGTGGCGGCCGCTCCCGAAGCGGCGGCGCGGGGCGTTTTGTCGAACGAGGCCTTCGTCTCGCTGCTCAGCGCCGCGGCGAGCGAGGCCGAACCCGATGCCGAACTGGTCGCGCGTACCGAGGCGCTGCGCCGCGCCTTTCGCGCGCCCAGCGGCGCGGACCGCTATGTCGCCATGGCCGCGCTGTGGGACGGCGGCGCCAATGCGATTGAGCGCTATGCCGCGATGGTCGGCACCGCGCGCGCCGCCGCAGGATTGCCCCCCTCGACCGAGGTGAATGACGATCCGTGGCAGCTGATGGGGTCGATGATGGCGGGCGGATTCGACCGCAATGCCGCCGCCTGGGCGTCGCGCGTCGACCGCGGCACGCGCGCATGGGGCGTACTCGCCGTGGGGCTTCCCCAGGGGCAGGCCATGGACGCCGGCGATGTCTCTGCCTTTGCCGGCAATGACGACAGCGCGGGCGAATTGCGTTCGCAATTTTTCCTCGCGGGCCTTGCCGGGCTTGGGCGGATGGAGCAGAGCGAAATCGCGTCGGCGGCCGAGGATCTGAACGTTCCGCTGGGCAAGCAATCGCGCTGGACCCGCGCCATTGTAGAGGCGGCACGGCGGCGCGAGCCGGGGATGGTCGCGCTGCTCGCCGCGACGGGGATGCAGGGCGAATGGGCCGATATGCCGCCCTATCACCTCTATCATATCGTTCGCTCGCTGCGCGCGGTCGGGCTGGAGGCGGAAGCGCGGATGATCGCCGCCGAAGCATTGGTGCGTGTCTGACGCCGCGCTGATCGAGCGGTTTCTGGAAATGATGGCGGCCGAGCGCGGGGCATCGCGCAACACGTTGCTCGCCTATCGCCGCGATCTGGAGCAAGCGTCCGGGCGCGCCAAGGGCGCGCTGGCCGGGGCCGATCTCGCCGCGCTACGCGCGCTGATGGCAGGCTATGCCGATGTGTCGGCGAGCAGCGCGGCGCGCAAATTATCGGCGCTGCGGCAGTTTTTCGCCTTTTTGCTCGATGAAGGCGAGCGGGCGGACAATCCGGCGCTCGATCTTGCGCGGCCCGCGACGCGCCGCCCGTTGCCACGCATTTTGAGCCATGCGCATGTCGACCGCTTGTTCGAACAGGCGAGCGCGGAGGCCGGGGGCACGCATCCACCCGCGCGCGCGGTGCGGATGCTGTTGCTGCTCGAACTGCTTTACGGATCGGGGCTGCGCGCGAGCGAATTGGTGTCCTTGCCGCGCCGCGCGCTGGCGGGACAGCGCGAATTTCTGATCATCCGGGGAAAGGGCGACAAGGAAAGGCTGGCGCCGCTGTCGGCGCGCGCGCGCGCGGCGCTGGACCGCTGGACAGGTTTTTTGCCCGATGGCACGTCTTGGCTGTTCCCGTCGGGAAAGCGGCATTTGTCGCGGGTGCGCCTCTATCAGATGGTGCGCGAACTGGCGGCGCGCGCCGGGATCGATCCGGCGTCGATCAGCCCCCATGTGCTGCGCCACGCCTTTGCCACCCATTTGCTGGAGGGCGGCGCCGATTTGCGCGCCTTGCAGATGATGCTGGGCCATGCCGATATTGCGACGACCGAGATTTATACCCATGTCGACAGCCGCCGCCTCGTCGAACTGGTCAACCACCGCCACCCGCTCGCGCGAATGCGGACCGACATGCGAAACGTTGACGACGACGCGCCTTCGGCCTAGCGAAGCGCGCTATGACAGCCTTTTTGGACTTTGAGAAACAGGTCGCCGCGCTTGACCGGCAGATTTCCGAACTGCGTGAAATGGGCGATGACCCGACGCTCAATATCGAAAATGATATTGCGCGGCTGGAGGATAAAAGCTCGCGCCTTTTGCGCGACATTTATTCGAAGCTGACGCCCTGGCAGAAAACGCAGGTTGCGAGGCACCCCGACCGCCCGCATTTCAAACATTATGTCGCGGGCCTGTTCGAGGACTGGATGCCGCTGGCGGGTGACCGCAACTTCGCCGACGATCAGGCCATATTGGGTGGCTTTGCGCGCTTTCGCGGGCGGCGCGTGATGGTGATCGGCCATGAAAAGGGCGACGACATCCCCTCGCGCATGAAACATAATTTCGGCATGGCAAAGCCCGAAGGCTATCGCAAAGCCATTCGCCTGATGCAGCTTGCCGACCGTTTCGGCCTGCCGGTCATCACGCTCGTCGATACATCGGGCGCCTTTCCCGGCATTCAGGCCGAGGAGCGGGGGCAGGCCGAAGCCATTGCCCGCTCGACCGAACAATGTCTGGCGCTGGGCGTGCCGATGGTCGCGGCGGTGGTCGGCGAAGGCGGATCGGGCGGCGCGATTGCGCTGGCGGCGGCAAACCGCGTGCTGATGTTCGAACATGCCGTCTATTCGGTGATCTCGCCCGAGGGCTGCGCCTCGATCCTGTGGCGCACGTCGGACAAGGCGGCGGATGCGGCGGCGGCGATGAAGATGACGGCGCCCGACCTGTTGGCGCTGAAGATCATCGACCGGATCGTGCCCGAACCGGTGGGCGGCGCGCACCGCGCGCCCGAAGTGGCGATCCAATCGCTGGGCGATGCGCTGGCCGAGGAGCTCGACGCCCTGTCGGGCCAGCCGCGCGACAGCCTGCTCTCGGCGCGCGAGGAAAAATTCCTCGCCATGGGGCGCCGTTGATCCATCGGGGCTGACCCCGTGAAGCGGACCCTTCGGGCAGGGCGGAACCCGATCCTTTCCCGCCGCGTTCCCTGATTTATGAAAAGGCCCCGTTTGCGGATGCGAGCGGTTGCCCTCGACAAAATCAGGGATAACATAGGCATGGCAGCAGGACAGGGAGGTGGGTTTATGGCGCGTATGACGATGACGACCGCAATCGCGGTGATTTTGGCGGGATGCGTGGCCGGGGGCGGCGTCAACAGCCCCGCCGATGCGCGCACCCAGACGGTCAAGACCACGAACAGCATTTCAGCGGAAGAACGCCGCCAGGGCGCCGAGGCGCATCCGCAGTTGATGCAGGAATTTGGCGGCAACTATTCGGGGTCGCAGGCGGCCTATGTTACCCGCGTCGGGCAGAATATCGCCCTGCAATCGGGGCTGTCCAACGCCCGCAATGACTTCACCGTCACCTTGCTCAATTCGCCGGTGAACAATGCTTTCGCCATTCCCGGTGGCTATGTCTATGTCACCCGCCAGTTGATGGCGCTGATGAATGACGAGGCCGAGCTGGCGGGGGTCTTGGGCCATGAAGTCGGCCATGTCGCTGCGCAGCACAGCAAGAAGCGCCAGTCGCGCGCGACGCGTAACACGATTTTGGGCGTGCTGGGCGCGGTGATTGGCGGCGCGATCGGCGACAGCGGCGGCCTGCTCGGTGGGCTGGGCGGTTTGCTCCAGAATAATGCGATGCAAGTGGCACAGCTTGCGACGCTGGGCTTTTCGCGCAGTCAGGAATTGGAGGCCGACCAGCTTGGCGTCCAATATCTGCGCAGCGCGGGTTATGATCCGCTGGCGCTTTCGACGATGCTTGCCAGCCTCGCCAATCAGACGACGCTCGACGCGCGGCTGGCGGGTGGCGATGCGCGCTCGCTACCCGAATGGGCGAGCACCCACCCCGATCCCGCCTCGCGCGTGCGCAACGCCCAGTCGCTCGCCGCGCGCGCCGGAACCGGCGGGGTGCGTAACGCCGACACCTTCCTCAGCTCGATCGACGGTGTGCTTTTCGGCGACGATCCGGCGCAGGGCGTGGTCGAGGGGAATCGCTTCCTTCACCCCGATCTGCGCCTCGCCTTCGCCGTGCCGCGCGGTTTCGGGATGCAAAATGGCACCACCGCCGTGACGATCAGCGGCAATGGCGGGCAGGGGCAATTTTCCACCGGCGCCTATAATGGCGATATGAATGCCTATGTCTCCGCCGTCTTCCGCGCCGTTGCGGGTAATAATGCGATCAGCCCGTCGAGCCTGCAACGCACCACGGTAAACGGCATTCCGGCCTATTATTCGACCGCGCGCGCGAACAGCCAGTCGGGACAAGTCGATGTCACCGTCTTTGCCTATGAATTTTCGCGCAACCAGGCCTTTCACTTTGTGACCATTACCAAGGCGGGGCAAGCGGGCGTGTTCAGTTCGATGTTCAACAGCGTCCGCAAGCTGAACGCGAGCGAGGCCGCCGCGATCCGCCCGCGCCGGGTTGATGTGGTGACAGTGCGGCCGGGAGATACGGTGGCAAGCCTGTCGCAGCGCATGGCTTATTCCAATTATCAGGCCGAGCGCTTTCAGGTGCTCAACCGGCTGAGCGCCAACAGCCGCCTGTCGCCGGGGCAGAAGGTGAAAATTGTAACCTACGCCAGCCGGTAAGGGGCAGGGGATAGCTTCGCTTCCGCTTCGACTTCTCCGTCTCGTTCGTGTCGAGCGCAGTCGAGACACCGCTGAGCATGGAGCTACCCCGATGGGTGTCTCGACTACGCTCGACACGAACGGGAGTGAGGTGGCCGATTGCCGCTCACGGCGAACAAGAAAAAAAGGGCGGTGGATCGCTCCCCCGCCCTTTCTTTTCCAGCAAAGCCGCGCTTTTGTGAGGCGCGGCCGAACGCTGTGCGATTAGCCGCCAGTCGAGGTCGAACCGCCGCCGGTGGGAGCCAGCGAACTGCCCACGGTGGTGAAGGTGCTCGTGAGGTTCGTACCAACGGTGCCGAGAGCGGCAATGGCAGCAACCGAGATGAGCGCGGCGATCAGGCCATATTCGATGGCGGTGGCGGCTTCGTTGTCGCGCACCAGCTTTTTGAAGAATTTCATTTCTGGTCTCCTGAAATTTCACTTACCCTGTTGACAATCTGGTCGGGTCAACAGCGACGGGTTTACGGCGAACTGGTTTTGAAAATCTTAATGGCCTGACAGACGTTCAACGCTCTTCTGTCCCATATGTGGACATTAATTGACTGCGCCGTTCAATGTTGTTGAAACATGCGTCCACATTGCGCTGGTACTCGTGCCCACATTGGTCATGGCCGCAACCGCTGCGAGGAAGATGAGGGTGAGAATCAGCGCATATTCGATCGCCGTTGCGCCGGCGGTCGATCGCGCCAATTTTGCCCAGAAACGCCGCATATCTTGTCCCCGCCTTTGCTTTTTCCTCATGCGTCCGTCCCCGGCCCTTGCGCCGCATAGCGACGCATCGCTAAGCCCCCGTGGAGCCGCCAGCCGGATTGGTCTCGCGCTTTGCGTAACGGCTATGCCACGGAAGGATTAAGAAATTGTCGGATGCGAGCGGGCTTGTGCTGCCGAAAAATTACCTGCTGGTGGTCGCCGCCGCGCTGGTCGACCGCGATGGGAGGCTGCTGGTGCAGCAGCGACCGGAGGGCAAGCCGATGGCGGGATTATGGGAATTTCCTGGCGGCAAGGTCGACGCGGGCGAGACTCCCGAAGCGGCGCTGATCCGCGAACTCGACGAGGAGCTTGGTATCGACGTCGATCATAGCTGCCTAGCTCCCGCTTGTTTCGCGAGCGATACGCTTGGCGAGCGGCATCTGCTCCTGCTCCTTTATGTGTGCCGCAAATGGGGCGGCGTGCCCGAGGCGCGCCATGCCAGCGCCTTGCGCTGGGTTCGTCCGGTTGAACTGCACGGCCTCGCCATGCCGCCTGCGGACAAGCCGCTCATCGGGCTGCTGGAGGCGCTGGTTTAGAAGGCAGCTTGGGAGGGGCTATGCCTTCCCCGGCCTCAGTGCTTCGGCCAGCGAAGCGGTAGCGCTGCCCCGGCGCGCGGGCTTGGGCTGGTCGGGGTGCGGCGTCCAGCCGCTGAAATGGACCAGCCTGAACTGCTCGGCGACCCGGCCATCGGGGTCGGCCTGTGCGGCGAAGGCAGCGGCAATATGCGCCGCCTCGGTACGGGTGAACGGCGGCGGGGCGGGGGAGAGGCGGCTTGTGAGGCCGCCTGCGCGCAAATCACGCACCAGGCCGCGCCAGTCGCCATAGCGTACGGTCAGTGCCTCGACATCGACGACGGGCATGGTGAAGCCAACGCGCTGCAGCAAATTACCCATCGAGGCAAGGTCGATCTGCGGATGCATGCGCGCGATCGAGCGCACGCCCTCGGCCATCAGCGCGCGGCGCAGGCGCGCGAGACTCCCGTCGCCCAGCAATGTGCCGAGCAGCAGCCCATCGGGGGCGAGCAGCGCGCGGCAGCGGACGAGTGCGCCCGGAACATCGTTGATCCCCTCCAGCCCGCCGGGCCAGACGATCAGATCGAAACTGCCGATCGGCAAATCCATCGCATCGGCTTCGGCTCGATGGGCGCCAGTGTGCGCGGCAAGACCCGGCCCCGCCTCCACCAGCGTCAGCGCCCCGACCCGCGCGCGCAATTGCTCGATCAGCGCTGCATCATGCGCGCCGATCAGCAGCGCGCGGTCAAAGCGGCGCGTGACCATCGCCAGCCGGTCGATCAGCGATTCGGCGATGATCGGCGCGAGGAAATTGGCATCGGTGGGTAAGTTCGCCATGCGGTCGCGCTGGGCGGCGTTGCGCGCGGGGGAGAAGAGGGGAGCGGGGTGCGACATGCGCGCGCTTGTGCCGCTCCTCGCCATGCGGCACAAGAGGCAGATGGACGCGGCATCGGGGGACGCCCGGCTCGACAGCCTTTCTGCCAGCATGGATGGCCCGGCGATGGCGCGCCGCTGGCCTGCGCTGCATTTGCTCCGCCGCGCGGGGCGCGCGATCCTCGACTATGCCCTTCCGCCACGCTGCCCCGCATGCGGGGTGATGGTGGAGGCCGACCGGCAATTCTGCCTGTCCTGCTGGTCGGCGCTGCATTTTCTGGATGGCCCGGCCTGTATCCATTGTTCGATCCCCCTGCCGACCGCGCTGCCGGGGCAGACGGTCGCTTGCGGCGCCTGCCTGGCCGACCCGCCACCCTTTGAAGGGGCGCCCGCCGCGGTCGCTTATGGTCCCGCCGCGCGCACCGTCGCGCTGCGGCTCAAATATGGGCGGCGCGTGGGCCATGCGCGCCTGATGGCGGGACTGATGGCGCGGCCGTTGCGGCGGCTGGTCGAAGAGGAAGCGCAGCGCGCGGCGGCGGAAGGGCGCGAGGAGCCCCTCCCGTTGTTGCTCCCCATTCCCCTGCATCGCGGACGGCTTTGGTCGCGCGGTTTCAACCAGGCGGCGCTGATCGCCGCTGCGCTGGCGCGCGAAACGGGGATCGAGGCCAATGCGCATCTGCTCGTCCGCCGCAAAGCCACCGCCCCGCTGCGCGGTAAGGGGCGGCGCGAGCGGCAGCGCATCCTCTCGGGCGCCTTTGCACTGGCATCCGGTGCCCGCGATCGGCTGGCGGGACGGCATCTGATTTTGGTCGATGATGTCCATGCCAGCGGGGCAACCCTGCGCGCCGCCGCCCGCGCCTTGCAGCGCAGCGGTGCGGCGCGTGTTTCGGCGCTCTGCTGGGCGCGGGTCGTCCCCGACGCGCTGATGACGGGCAACATATTTGACTTTGCCACGTTCGATTCCGATATGGAGAGCGGAAGGATCTCAGAATAGATGGCGAAAATCCAAGTCTATACCAAATTCATGTGCCCCTATTGCACCCGCGCCAAAGCCTTGCTGGAAAGCAAGGGCGCGGCCTTTGAGGAAATTGACGTGACGATGGACCGCGCAGGCTTTGACGCGATGGTCGAACGCGCGAATGGCAGCCGCACCGTGCCCCAGATTTTCATCGATGACCGGCATATCGGCGGCAGCGACGAGCTGGCGGCGCTCGATCAGCGCGGGGGGCTCGACCCCTTGCTGCACAACGCCGCGTCATGATCGTATTCGACCTGTGCTGCGCGGGCGGCGCGCATCGGTTCGAAGCCTGGTTTGCGAGCAGCGACAGCTTTGCTGAGCAAAAGGCGCGCAGGCTTATCGCTTGCCCGATTTGCGGTGACAGCGATGTGGACAAGGCAGTGATGGCGCCGCGCGTCGGTGCCAAATCGAACCAGCGCGCGGCGGTTCCGGCGCCAGCTCCTGCTTGCGCGCCGGTGCCGGCGGGGAAGGAACCGGCCGCCGCGCTCCCCCCCGAACTGGTACAGCGTGTCATCGCCGAAATTGCCGCGCGGCAGGCGGAAATATTACCCCGCTCGCGCTGGGTCGGCCGCGACTTTGCCGCCGCCGCCCGCGCGATGCACGAAGGGCGCGCACCCGAAGACCCCATCCACGGCGAAGCCTCGCCCGACGAGGTGCGCGAACTCCACGACGACGGCATTGCCGCGCTGCCGCTGCTCGTCCCGATCGCACCGCCCGATGCGGTAAACTGACAGGCCGATTGACGCTGCGCCGCCCCGCCCGCTAAACGAAACACGACGCACCCGTAGCTCAGCAGGATAGAGCATCAGATTCCTAATCTGGGGGCCACAGGTTCGAATCCTGTCGGGTGCACCACTTCGGAACAAAACTGGGCACCGCGCCCGGCTTTGTCTCGGCGGCCCCCGCGACCAGTGCTTGCAGTAGATTGCTCTTCGAGCCGAGAAGCCGAACCTCTCGAACATCGACCTCCACGCGCTGTGCAAGCGCGCGGAGATGCTCGCGATGATAGCCGCCGCCCTCGATTCGCATCCTCTGGCGCGCGGTGGCCGCAAACTTCGCCAGCATGTCCGGCGCGAACGACTTTTGGCCCGTCGCACCGAGCGAGGCGGTTACGCGCTCCGCGTCGGCCTTGGCCTGATCGCGCGTCGCCTTGAGCGTTGCGATGCGATCCTTGAGGTCGGGATCGTTCAGGTCGGCAATGCCGTTCTCGATAGCGTTGAAGAGCCGCTTTAGCCGCAGGTCAGTCTCGGCGGCGCGCTTGTTCAAATCGGCCACATGGGCGCGCTTGCGCGCCGTCTGTTCCTGCCGCCGATCCAGCACGGCCGACAAGATGGCTTCCAGCCGGTCGGGTTGGAGAAGCCTGTCCTCCAGATGCTTTGCGACCAAATCGTCCAGCTTCTCCATTGCCACCGTCATGCCGGTGCAGGCGGTCGGCCCCTGCCGTGCTTTGGTCGAGCAGGAGTAATATCGATACTGCCCGCCCTTGCCGGTGCGGATGGTCATCGCGCCGCCACACTTCGCGCAGTGAATGAGGCCTGTAAGCAGCGTAGGGCCGCTTACGACGCGAGGGGGCACCTTCTTGGGGTTGTGGGCCTGCAAGTGCGCCTGCACCCCGTCAAACGTCTCCTGATCGATAATCGGGGGCACTTCGACCACAACCGCCTCCGACTTTGGTTTGAGCTTCCTGTCCTTGCCGCGTCGATTGAACTCGTGACGCCCGGTGTAGGTCGAGCGGGTGAGTATCTGGTGGACGGCACCGAGGCCCCAACGCCCGCCATCGCGGGTGCGAATGGACCTTTCATTCAGCCAAGCCGCGATAGCCTTGACCCCCATCGAACCCGATACCCCATCGCCTGCCAGAGCAAGCCGGAAAATGGTTCGCACTGTTTCGGCGTGGAAGGGATCAATCTCCAACCGCTTCTTGACCTTTGCGCCGCGCTGTTCAGCCGCGACGACGCGGTAGCCGATCGGCGGTAGCGATCCATTCCAAAAGCCCTGCCGCGCATTCTCGCGCATCGCGCGCAGCACATGTTTGGCGGTCTCTTTGGACTGATACTCGTCGAACAACGCCATGATCTGCCGCATCATGACGTGCATGGGGTCATCGCCCATTTCCTGCGTGATGGAGACTAGCTTCACGCCATTCTTGGCGAGCTTGCGGATGTAGAACTCAAGCTCGAAATGATCGCGGAAGAAGCGGGAGAAGCTGTGAACCACTACGAGGTCGAACGGCGCTGGTTTCGATGTCCCGGCCTCAATCAGTCTCTGGAACTCTGGGCGGCGGTCATTCGTCGCGGAGGCGCCGGACTCGACATAGGTATCAACCACCTTGAGCCCGCGCGCGGCGCACCAGCCTTCGCCCTGCCGCCGCTGGTCGGGGATCGACACGTCATGCTCGGCCTGCCGCGCGGTCGAGACGCGAAGGTAGAGGGCCGCGCGCCCCCCCGTGATGGTCTGCGGCGCAGTCATGGCAGTCTCCGTAGGGTCAGCTTAGAGGGGTGGGGAAAAGAACTCGTTGAACAGGTCGCCGAACCAGCGTTCAAACACTTCGACCTCTTCCAGTGTGACCGGAACGGGATCGGGCCAATCATCGGTGACGCGCCATGTCGAGAGGTCATGCTTGGGAGGGCGGCCCGGAAAGGGCCACGGCTTGCCGAGCAGCGCTTCAAGCTGCTCCGATGCGCTGGGCGCTCGCTCGGGGGAGGGGCGGGCCATTCCGCAATGGTTGCGCGGTTCAGCGCGCGGCGGAACATAAATCCGCCCTTCAAGACCGGGAGTAGGGCTCCAGCGAAGAAAAACTGACTCTCGGAAAGATTGCGGGAAGCCGGGTCCGCATTTTTCGGGTTCCGTTTTGACCTCGTCGAGCGAATCACCAGCCGGTGCAGGGATGCCAAACGCCTACTTGGATTGCTCGCGGGCATGATCTTCTCGCGCCTCGCGGATAGCGCATAACACCCTCGCTATTTCCCGCTCGACCGTCTTTACGCTGATGCCGAGGCGGTGGGCGATGCGGTCGTATGGAAGGTCGTCGAAGCGGTGCATCAGGAACACATCGCGCGTTCGCTTTGGCAGGCGGGCAATCGCCCATTCGATCCGCGCTATCTCGGGATCGACATCTTCATCGAAATTGGGAACGACCGGCGGCGGAACGAGCAGGTCGCGGATTGTGCGCGCGAAGCGGGCGGCGAGGTTATCGTCAGCCATGAGCTTTCCTCCGCCGGGGGCTAGGGTGTCCCGTCACCCCTCGCACATGATCGAGCAATTCCCGGAGCAGGGCTGGGATGTCCGGCATCGACATAGGTGGCAGGGGCCGCGATCCGTCGAGGTCGGGATTGCGCCAGACGTTGTAGGGCGACAGCACCGGGGCCAGCCGCTGGAGCGCGACGGAGTGATAATTGAGGCCGGTCGCATTGGCGTAGGCCAACGCCTTGTCGATATGCAGGCCGATATGTCGGGCGCACCATCTGTCGTCGAACCCGACGTCGAGCAGATGCGAGGTGAGCGCCAACTGCGCCACGATGCCGGTTTGATAGAGAAGGTCGCTGTTGTCCGCGAAAAGCTGCTCCTCAATCGCGAGGAAGAAGCCCTCGGCGTTGCGATAGCGTGTCTTGCTTAGCGCGCGTCGGGCGCATGATCTTTCGAGAACGGGGGCCAGATGAAACTGGCCCTGCGAAGGGATTGGAGCAAAGGCCGGAGCTGGCGGCATCATCCCGGCGCCCTTGGATCGCCCTCTCGTGCCCTCGTGGATGATACCGCCTCCATCGCTATCGTGATTCGGCCTCAGCTAATCGTCCGCCGATGAAACAAACCTTGTTTACGCTATCGTTTATATCATAAACGGTAGCGTATATGCAAATAAACGATGTCATTAACGCGATTCTCTTTGAGATTGAGCGCGGGGCCGATAGCGACGACGGCATGGGACGCCCGCCGCTTGGAATGAAAGCCACGACTATCCGGCTATCTGTGGACACGATCCGTCGGATCGAAGCGCAGGTCGGTAATCGTCAGCTGGCGAAGTTCATTCGCGAGGCGGTCGAGCGCGAGCTTCGACAGCGAGAAGAAGAGCAAAAGCTCTAAGCTCGACAGTGGCGCTGGTCGTCGGGGGCAAGGGGTAGGTCAGGCAACTCACCCACGTCCGTCCGCAATATTCGCGTCTATTGAGGGTGCGATGCGCAGCCTCGAAATGTCGCAGAAAACCGTCGTTTTGGAGATGCGAGGCAGCGCGCGCTGCCGGATCGCACCCTCGAAAAGTGGCGGAAATGCGCTATGCACCCGTGCGTAAGGTGTGTGACTATAAACTGTGGGTCCGATGCGAAGCATCGCGGCCCGGCAACATCGCGTTTTGAGGTGGCGTTTCAGAAAGGCGATAGCAAATTTACTAATGGGAACGTGATGCGAACACTGACCGCTCCGGCCCGGTAATCTTGTTAGGAGAGAAGTGCGGCGCCATTCGCCCGTTGTCGCCGCATCACGGTTTCTCTCCATCGATTTGGCTATTCAGGGGTATCGACTGGATTGTATTCGGATTTCCTTCATAGGCCCGCCGAGCCTCTTCGCTCCGTCGTTGTCTGTATTGCTCAATCATGTCGCGACAAAGCTGCCGCGCGGTCGACATGCTGGATACACCGGGGCTCTCTCCCGCGATGTCAGGCCATTTTAACCCGTTCACGCCACACGCCAGGTTGGGGAAGTCTCTCCCCTGAAAACGGTCAGTGAAAAACGCGAATAGTTCCCCGCCTCGTGTCGCGAGGACCGATGCGGTCAGATCGTCGTCGAGCAGCGGTATTGCCCATATGATGACATCCCCGGCTTCCTTAATTGTCGCCGAAGCAGCGACGGGATCGAAAGGTCTGTATCTGGCTCCTTTCCGCTGAACCTCTCGTATCAGGGCGACGCTAACATTGCCGTTTGAAGCCTTGCTTTCGACAAAATAGTCTGCGGCCGACTTTTTCCATTCGTCCAACATGGCCAATTGATCGGTGGGTGGCGGCTTACAGTCAGCGCCAGACATAAACATGCCTGCCCATCCCCGTCCGGGCGCGATCGGGCCATCAGGAAGCTGATCCCATCGGATTTCCATCCGGCACACGCTGATCTTGCCATTGAGTTGTTCGATCCGGCCATTCTTATAATCGTCGAGCGATGCGTAGTGGCCATAGGGTATCGCGTAGAAGACCCCTTTGCGCGGCGTGACTGCTCCGAAGACAACCCAAGGACGCGCATCTCCGACAGGATAAACAGCGTATGAGCCTACTTGGGGCTGATAGTCCGCATCGCGCGTCTCGCTTGCGGCCCGCTTCTTGAGTCCCTCTACCGTATCACGATGGATTCCTTCAGGCGCTCGGCATCAATCCCGCCGGGGTATGGCAGCGTGATTACCCGGCGCTCGACATAGTCCGCCGGCTCTTTGGCCGCACAGCCCATGCTCGATAACACTACCGGCGCGCCGATGATCGCCAAGTATCGTCGCCATAACATCACTGTCTGTCTTCCCCTGCGAGCCGAAGCACAAGATGCGAGGTGATGTGATTAGCACTGCATCGAGCGCCTGCAATCGGGTGTTTCTATAAGGTTGTCTGTGACCGGTTTTGGGGCCGGGAAAGCGGGCGGGGAGGGTGGATTTGGGAAGGCGAGATAAAAGCGCTGCCAGCCGATGGTCGCTAACATACTGGATTATCTAGGATTAGCCGTATGGCAGGTGTTCCACACGGCCATACGCGGTTGCGGAATTATGTGTTAAATCAATTCGTTAGCGTACGGCAATTCAACCAGCAGCGAGATGAGGCTAGCTGAACCCTCACACTTTGCGGCGTCCAGCTCGGCGGAGGTCGTGGGTATCGCTCAATTGCTTATGCCGCTATTCGTTGGGCGTCTTCTTCGAAGGGGCCTAACAGGAATGGCATTCGCGCTACCGACTGATGCTACAGAGGGTGATGTTGAAACACAGGTCGTTGCCCCTCTTCTGACCAGAGCCGAGTTCCTCGGCATCCAAGTCGAAAAGGTGAAGAGCAAAGAGTTTCTAGCGGCCTTTGACATCGGAAAAGGCGCGAAGCAGCGCAAGGGATATGTTCCTGATTATTCCATCTACGAGCTATCCGTCCCTATCGCGGCGATTGAGGTAAAGGCGCCGGCGGTCCCGGTTGCGGAAGCGTGGGAAGAAGCATCCCTCTACGCCCATGCTTTGAACAAACGATATTCGTCAAAAATCAATCCGTGTGAGATCATTCTCGCCACCAATGGAATCGACCTTGTGGCTGGGCGGTGGGACAACTCCACGCCGACGTTAACAACCAAAGTCTCTGACTTGGCGGTTGGGAGTGCCGCTTTGGATGAGCTTCGGTCTCTGATGGGGGCTGCCGAACTTGAGCGACTTGGCGAGATAGCAAGCGCTTCTCTCAAACTTGTAGGCTTCAAAAGGCCGTTTAATCAGGGGAATGGCCCCGCGTTGATTGCATCGAAACTTGAACCGAACACTTTTGCGGCTGACCTGTCACCCATTTTGCGGCGCTATTTTTCATCTCGTGACCAAAACAGCGATCCTGAAATTTATAAGAACGCCTACGTCTCATCGAACGAGGTAACTAGCTACGACAAGATCCTCGAATCATTTCTGATCGACCGCCTCTCCCGCAGTCGCTCAAGGATTGAGATACAGACGACCAAAAAGCGTGCCGACGAGATATCAAAGCGTCTCAGCGATCTTGCTACAAACAAGTCGCCAAGCGGAGAATTACAGCTAATTACCGGTGGCGTTGGTTCAGGAAAATCTCTCTTTTCGCGGCGCTACAAAGAATACCTGCAGCCGAAGAACCTTGAAGATAGCAGCCATTGGGCGTTTCTCGACTTCAATTTCGCGCCAGATGTGTTGGCTGATGCGCAAGACTGGATTTGTAGCCAGTTCGCCAAGAGTGTGATCGAAGAAGGCGCACCCATCGACCTTCGAGACCCGGACGATCAAGAGAGGGTGTTCGCCACTAACTTGGAAGATCGCGCTGCATTCTATCAGCGCATGGATCGCGCGGAGCCGGGCAGAGGTCTGCTTGAGCAAGCGCGAGACTTAGAGGGATGGAGGCAACAGCCGGTCGAACTCGCAAAGGGTATGGCTCGGCACCTGCAAGGTGACCGCGGAGAGGTGGTCATCGTCGTGTTCGATAACGTCGACCGGCGGGATGTCGAAAATCAGCTTGCGGCCTTCCAGCTTGCGCTCTGGTTCATGGATCAGATGAGATGTCTCGTCATCCTGCAGATGCGCGACACGACCTTTGAAGCGCATAAAAATGAGAGGCCGCTCGATACATATAAGACAGGCCAAATTTTTCACATCAGTCCTCCTCGTTTTATAGACGTTGTGAAAAGACGACTAGAGCTCAGCTTAAAAGAAATTGAGGCGCAAGCGCCAAAGACGATTCGGTACACCACGCCTAAAGGGATGAGTATTTCTTATTCTAAAGACCGTGCGGGAGATTTCCTGCGTGGTGTATACCTTGAGCTCTTTTCCCGTCCTAATAACGTATCAAGGGTTCTTGAGGGCCTTGCTGGGCGTAATGTTCGCAAGGCGTTAGACATGTTCATGGCGATTATAACTTCTGGCCATATGCCTGAAGACTTAATCACCAATGTCGCATCGGGAAAGCAGATCAGGAACTTCCCGGAATATCTTGTTCTAAGAATATTGATGCGTCAAGATTACAGATTCTTCAATGAAAATTCGGGATTTGTATCTAATCTATTTTATAGTGGAAGAAACTGATCGAGGCCAAATAATTTCCTCACTATTGAGGTTTTGTTTTTTCTAATCGGGGAGCGCAAAGTTAGAGGTGACAACGGCCAGATGGGATTTGTCTCAATCGCCCGCGTCCAAGATCACCTTGAGAAAATGGGGTTCGTCAGAGGTGATATTCTCGATGCGTCCCAATACCTTCTTGAAAAGGAGCTGATTGAGGCTGACTCTGCAACCGCTCTCTTGGTGTCGCAAAGCGAAAGCATCAAGGCGTCTGCGAGCGGTTGGGCTCATATGAGGATACTCGCAGGGAGATCCGAGTATCTGACTTCAGTTTTGCCAACAACACCGATAAACGATTCTGTATTTGAGGCACGGGTCTTCGATCTCATGCAGAATGAAAATCGTTTTGGGAAAATAAATCAGAGCCAAAGCATTTCGATCTTGCGTGACTTTTACACTTATCTTCGGAAGCAATTTGAAGGGCTCAGCTCCCATCCGGGTTATGCCGTGGGGCATAAGAACGGGGCAAGCTACATTCTGGATAAGATTTCCGAGACAGTGAACTTTATGACGAAGGCTGCGAATAAAGGCATGAAACAAGCCGATTGGCTTGATTGAGGAACCGCTTTTTCGAGGCGCCTAAAAAAGCCCCTCCTATCAGCGTGAACATTCTCCCCACAATGCTTAATCCAGTTTGAGTGATTAAAAACTGGACAGGCGACCGCGAAGTGTCGGAACGATGTTCGCGGACGGGAAGATGTGAATTAAAACGAGAAGAGCGATATCTTGGGGGGTAGGGGTGGCTGAAAAGAAAAGTTCGCTTTTTGAAGCGACGACTGGTCGCGGAGGAGAAGTCTTCAAGCCTACCTCTTTGCCGCAGTTCGCGAAGTGGGCAGCTCGCGAACGAGATCGCTGGATGTGGTTGCACGGCGTGGGAGAGGCGGAGTTTCCTTCCAGCATTCGCGATCACATAATGAATCAGCTCAATGCTATTGTCGCGTATGCAGAGAGCATCGCCGCCCGAGGATCGTTGGATGGTGATGATCCCCCGCAAACGCTTCGTGGACATTACGAGGGGATGCCGCCGCAGCTTATTCACTCGACCAGTGACATCGGCCGAGCAATATTTGCACTTCGCGATACCCAGGGAGACGAAGTCGCGGCGGTGGCAGCAGGCATCTATATTGGTCAACTCGGTGTCAGCTGGGTTAACCCGCTGCACGCCCGCGCGGTACTTCTTGTTGCCAACCCCAGCTTGATGGGGAGGGAAGCCACAAGAGCGGCTTCGCAATCAGATTACAAGCGTTGGAGCGATGAGGCGCAGGCTCTTCTGGTGCGCCACGATGGCTTGTTTGAGGAACATCAAGACCAGCTCGCAGCTTTGTCGGCCCGAAGCGATCAGCTCGCGGTTCGCAGCTTCTGGAAGATAGGTCGTAGAAGCGCCAAGTTACGCCAATCTCTTGCCAAGAGGTCGGGCGCATCGATCGTCGAAATCGATAATGTCCGCAAAGCATATGAAGAGGATATGCAGCTTCGCGCCTCGGTTCAGTATTGGGAGACGAAGAAGAATCTGCATTCGGCGGGACGGGCGGACGCGCTAAAATATCTGCGCTGGTTTTCGGGAATCGCCGGTTTGGCCGCCATTCTTTTGTTCTGGGCAGCAATCTCCTTCATGCTTGAGGCGTCAGGGGTCAACGTGTGGGATTGGATGCTAATTCAACCGCACAAAGATCGCCCTATTGCGCTCGCGACCTATGTGATCGTTACGGCCGCCGTCGGTACTGCACTCACGGCCGTTTTTTGGGCGGCCCGAGTGCTCGTTCGGAACTATCTCACCGAGCGTCGGCTTGAGCTCGACGCCGAAGAACGGCGGATCATGACGCAAACCTATTTGGCGCTTATCAAAGAGGGAGCGGCGTCCAACGAGGACCGGCTAGTGATTTTGAACGCGTTATTTCGGCCCTCGCCCGATCAGCCGACGGGCGACGATGGAGGAAATGACATCGCACTGCCTGCGATCATCGCAAAGCTTATGGATCAACGCTTGAAACCTTGATCTGGGGCAAATCGGCTCGCTATCCTAGAGCGCTATAGCCAAGCGGTAGTGCTCATCTTCAGCGGTCGCGGTGCACCATAGCCGAACAAAAGAGAGAAGTGCGGGCGTGGTTTTGGCTGCATTTCTTGCCACGGCTTTGGAGCCGCCAACGCCCTGCCTCTTCCAGAAACAGCGACCTCGATTTTGTTAGAGTTTTCTCCATAGATTATCGGTTGGCGGGCCTGGCCGGGGCGGCGCCAGGGATGCGCGCCTCCATATCCTTGTTTTCCGGGAAAATCGGCCAGAGAAGCTGTTGGCCGAGCGTCGCGGGCGGCAGATTTTCGACGCCATAGCTCACTGGATATTGCCGCGTGATCTTCGCGGTGCCGAACAGCACATCCCAGAAGAAGAGAAGATTGCCGTAATTGCCCTTGTAATGGACGGCAGGGTCGCTTGCATGGCGGCCATGGTGCGCGTGATGGGTCGCAGGCGTGCTGATGGTACGTTCGACGATCCACATCAGCGGCGACAGAGCCTTGATCCGGTAAAGCGGCGCATCCCAGGCGACATCGCTGTGCGCACCGATGATCACCGCCATTTTGACGATGATATAGCCCGCATAGAACCAGCCCAGCCCCAGATAGACGAGGACCCCCGCAAACCAGATGCTGGGCATCAGCGCATAATAGATGATGTTGTTCCGATAGACGAGCCGCACGCTCATATAGCGGGCGTTATGATGGGCGCGGTGAAGGTTGTAGAGCCAGGCGAAGCTGTGGCTCGCCTGGTGCCACCAATATTGCATCATATCTTCGAAAATCAGGAACAGCGCGATGGCAGCAAAAAGGGAAATGCCCGCAAGCGCGCCCTGATATTCGGGAAAGAAGCGGTGGCCGATGCCGCCGACGACCAGCAATATGGTCGGCTGTGTCACCGCAAGCAGCATGAGCGTGCTCACCGCTTCCAAAATGCCGTCGTTGCGCGTCTGCTCATCCTTGCGGAACAGCCGGGTCCAGACGAGTTCGAGCAAGCCGAAGCCCAGATAAATGCCGAGCACAATCAGGCTCGCTTGTCCCGTGGTCAGCGCCATCCTCTCTCTCCTCCGTCAGGGCGCGGGTGATTGCCGCTTGCCTTTGCGCCGTTCATCGCACAGCGTGCGGCGCTGAAATGCAAAGAAGTTATCATTTTTCCATGGCCGAAAGATCGCGCCTCTCCCCCCGCGAGCTGGAGCAGCTCGCGCGTTGGGGGCATGAGCGGCGCTTTGCCGACGGGCAGTTCATCCAGCATCAGGGCGATGCAGGCGATGCCTTTTGGGCGGTGGTCGAAGGCCATGTCAGCATCGGCCGCTTTGCCGAGGATGGCGCCTTCACCGCCTTTGCCGTGCTGGGCGCGGGGGATTTGTTCGGCGAGCTTGCCTTTTTCACTGGGGTCCCGCGTCAGGTCGATGCGCTGGCGAGCGGTCCCGCACGACTGATTGCGATCGACCGCCCCTTGCTGCGCCGCCTGATGAGCGCCGATCTCGGCTGGGCTGAATTATTGCTGCGCAGCCTGTCGCGGCAATTGGCGGGCGCGCTCGATATTATCGACGCTGAGCGACGGCTGAGCAGCGTCGACCGGCTCGCCCAGCTTCTGGCGATCATGGCGCGCGACAGCGACAGCGGCGACATGGTGCAGGCGACGCAGCAACAGCTTGCCGACCTGCTTGGCCTGTCGCGGGTGACGCTGGGTACGGCGCTGCGCGAACTGGTGGCGCAGGGGCGGGTCGAGCAAGGCTATGGGCGTATCCGGCTACTGAACAAGGGCGCCGGGTGAACGGGCGGTGCCAATCGCTTTCACCGCGTCGCAACGCGCGTTATAGCCGCGCATGATGCGCGCGCTGCTTCTTCTTTTCGGATATTGGGTGGCGGCGCTGACCATGCTGCCGGGGGCGAGCGCTGCGGAGCGCGGGCCACTGGTGCTGGCGGCATCGAGCCTGCAAGGCGCGCTCGACGAGGTGGCTGATGCCTGGGCGGCCAAGGGCCATGCGCGGCCGCGCCTTTCCTATGCGGCATCCTCGGCGCTGGCGCGGCAGATTATCGCAGGCGCGCCCGCCGATCTGTTTATTTCCGCCGATGAGGGCTGGATGGATGCGGCGGCGCGGGCGGGACGGCTGCGTTCGGGCACGCGCACCGTGCTGCTGGGCAATCAACTGGTGCTGATCGTGCCGCGGCGCAGGGCGGTGCGGCTCGATCCCGCGCCCGGCTTTGCGCTGGCGCCAATGCTGGGGGGCGGACGCCTCGCCCTTGCCGATCCGGGCAGCGTCCCCGCCGGGCGCTATGCCAGGGTTGCGCTGCACCGGCTGGGGGTCTGGCGCAGCGTGGAGAAACATCTGGCGCCCGCTGAAAATGTCCGCGCCGCGCTGGCGCTGGTCGAGCGCGGGGCGGCGCCCGCCGGGATCGTCTATGCCAGCGATGCCTATGCCTCGCGCCGGGTGCGCGTGGCGGGGCGCTTTCCGCTGTCGAGCCATCCGCCGATCCGCTATCCGGCGGCGCTGCTCAAGACGTCGCGGCACCGCGATGCGGCGGCTTTCCGCGCCTTTCTCCGCTCCTCCCCCGCGCGCGCCATTTTCCGGCGGCACGGCTTTCGGACGTCCTGAATGCTGAGCGCGGAGGAATGGCAGATTGTCGCCCTGTCGCTGAAGGTCGGCACCGCCGCGGTGCTGGCGGCGCTGCCGCTCGCCTTCGCGCTCGCCTGGCTGCTGGCCCGGCGGCGCTTTCCGGGGCGCTTCCTCCTCGATGCGCTGGTGCATCTGCCGCTGGTTTTGCCGCCGGTTGTGACGGGCTGGCTGCTGCTCATCGCCTTCGGGCCGATGGGGCCGATGGGGCGCTGGCTGGAAAGCTGGTTCGGGGTCAGCCTGATGTTCCGCTGGACGGGCGCGGCGCTCGCCGCCGCGATTATGGCGCTCCCGCTGATGGTGCGCGCGATGCGGCTGTCGATCGAGGCGATCGACCTCCGGCTGGAGGGGGCGGCGCGCACATTGGGCGCGGGGCGCTGGCATATGTTTCGCACGATCAGCCTGCCGCTGGCGCTTCCCGGCGTTGGCGCCGCGCTGATCTTGGGCTTTGCCCGCTCGATCGGCGAATTTGGCGCAACGATCAGCTTTGTGTCGAACATCCCCGGCGAAACCCGCACCTTGCCGCTCGCCATTTATGCGGCGTTGCAAATGCCGGGGGGCGAGGGGGCGGCGACGCGGCTGGCGCTTTTGTCGGTGGCGCTGTCGCTCGGCGCATTGCTTGTGTCCGAAATGCTCGTCCGGCGTGGACAGCGGGGGCGGAGCGGCCATGTCCTTTGACGTCGAAATTGCGCGCCGGCTGGGCGAAACCCGCATCGCGGTGCAGTTTCGCGCCGCATCGGGGCTGACCGCGCTCTTCGGTCGTTCGGGTGCGGGCAAGACAAGCGTGCTCAACATGATCGCCGGGCTGCTGACCCCAGACGAAGGCTATATCCGGGTCGGCGACCGAACCCTGTTCGATGCCAGCGTCAATCTTCCCCCCGAAGCGCGGCGCATCGGCTATGTGTTTCAGGAAGGGCGCCTGTTCCCGCATCTGAAGGTGCGCGACAATCTTCTCTACGGCCAGCGGCTTGCGCGCGCCGAGGCGCGCTGGATGAGCTTGGACGAAGCGAGCGATTTTCTGGGCATTGGCCACTTGCTGGATCGCGCGCCCGCCAGCCTGTCGGGAGGCGAGGCGCGGCGGGTCGCCATTGGCCGCGCGCTGCTTTGCGCTCCGTCCTGTCTGCTGATGGACGAGCCTTTGTCGGCGCTCGACGCCCCGCGCCGCGAGGAAGTGATGCGGGTGATCGAGCGAGTGCGCGACCGGTTAAAGCTGCCGATCCTTTATGTCAGCCACGACCGGGCGGAGGTCGAGCGGCTGGCGACGCAGATCGTGCCGATGGCGTGAAAAATCGACTCGCGCCTGTCAGATCAAGTTTCATTTGAAACCATATTATGCTAGCGTGAGGCGATGGATAAACAATTGACCCATGTTCACGACACTCCGCCGCCGGGCGCCGCGCCCGATTGGACGATCCCGCAAAATTGGGAGGCGTTCACCGCCGACGAACATGCGATGTGGGACCGGCTTTTCGCGCGTCAGGCCGAAATGCTGCCGGGCCGTGCGTCCGAAGCCTTTTTGCGCGGCATCGACGTGCTGCGCCTCGAAAAGCCGGGGATCCCCGATTATCGCGACCTCAACGCGCGGCTGAAGGAAGCGAGCGGATGGGAAGTGGTGGCGGTGCCCGGGCTGGTTCCTGACGATGTGTTTTTCGACCATCTCGCCAACCGCCGCTTTCCCGCGGGCAATTTCATCCGTACGCCCGAACAGCTTGATTATCTGCAGGAACCCGATGTTTTCCACGATGTCTTCGGCCATGTGCCGATGCTCGCCGATCCGGTGTTCGCCGATTATATGGTCGCCTATGGCAAGGGCGGGCTGCGCGCGCTCAAGTTCGATGCGCTGAAACAGCTTGCGCGGCTTTACTGGTATACGGTCGAATTTGGCCTGATCCGCGAACATGGTGCGCTGCGTATCTATGGCGCGGGGATTGTGTCCTCCTATGCCGAAAGCGTCTTTGCGCTGGAAAGCGACAGCCCGAACCGCATCGGTTTCGACCTCGCGCGGGTGATGCGGACCGATTACCGGATCGACGATTTCCAGCAGAATTATTTCGTGATCGACAGCCTCGACCAATTGCTGAAGCTGACGGTCGAAACCGATTTTGCGCCCATTTACGCCGCCAATGCGATGCTGCCGCCCATCTCCATCGCGGACATTCTGCCCGAGGATGAAGTGATCACACGCGGCACACAGGATTATGCGACGGCGAAGGCGTAAACGAAGCGTCATTGCTTCGCTTCACTCGCAATGACGCTTGCTCACCAGCTCCCGAAGCTGGCGTCCGCCGGATTGGCGCGGTGGAGCGCGCGTTCCTTGCGCCGATAACCATGGCGCCGCCGCTTGACGAGCATCAGGCAAGGCCAGTCGTCCGTTCCCCCGCGTGCAAGAGGCCGAAAGCCATGGGCGCGATAGGCGGCGAGCACATCGTCCATCTGCCGCGTGATCAGCCCGGCCAGGATCAAATGGCCGCCCGGCGCGGTCGCCGCCGCAATATCGGGGGCGAGCGTGATAAGCGGCCCGGCCAATATATTGGCGATGACCAGATCATAGGGCGCGCGGTGGCGGATCGCCGGATGGTCGGTGCCCGGCGCCACAGCGAGCGCCAATTTGCCGCCGCAGCGTCCCAGCGGCACATGGTTCACCGCCGCATTGCCGCGCGTCACCGCGATGCTCGCCGGGTCGATATCCGACGCGATGGCGCGCGCACGCGGCCATAAGGCCAAGGCTGCGAAGGCGAGCAGCCCGGTGCCGGTGCCGATATCGGCGATATTGCGCGGCGCACCGCCCCGCCGGGCAAGCCGGTCGAGCATCGCAAGACATCCCGCCGTCGTATCATGCCCCCCGGTGCCGAATGCCTGGCTGGCGTCGATCAGAAAGGATGTGCTCCCCTCTGGAACCGCACCGGCATAGCTGCTGGTATGGACGAAAAAACGTCCAGCCTCGACTGGCTCCAGTCCCTGCTGCGACAGGGTGACCCAATCTTCCTCGGGCAATAGTTCGACAATGGGCTTGCGGCCCTTGGCGCTCGGCACGAGGCTTTGGATCAGCGCGAGCAGCGCCGCGTCTGGTTTGTCGTCCATATAGGCATCGAGCTGCCACAAGCCCTTCCCTTCGTTGATTTCGCGCGTGACGACCACCGGCGCATCGGGCCGCGCGTCGAGTTCGGGGATTTCGCCCGACAGCGCCTCGGCCTCATCGCGCGTGCAGGGGAGGGAGGCGATCCAGCTCATGGACGAGCCACCAAAAGGGCAGGATAGGCGCTGTGCCCCCGCGAAGGCGGGGGCCCGTCTTCTGCCGTGGAAATCGGCGACGCCGCATCATGGGTCCCCGCCTTTGCGGGGGCATAAGGCAAGCGCCGCTCAGCGCACATAGCTGGCGCCATTGATGTCGAGCACGGTGCCGGTCATCGACGGCGGCGCGTCGGTCGCGCACCAGCGCGCCATTTCGGCAACCTCGCCCGGCATGGCGACGCGGCCCAGCGGAATGTCGGCGAGCAACTTGTCGCCGCCCCGGCTCGCCATATATTCATCGGCCATGCCGGTCATGGTAAAGCCGGGGCAGATGGCAAAGGCGAGGATATCCTCCTTGGCATGGGCGCGGGCGATGGTCTTGGTCATCGCGACCATTCCGGCCTTGGACGCCGCATAATGCCAATGCGCGGGGCTGTCGCCGCGATAGGCGGCGCGGCTTGCGATATTGACGATCCGCCCTGGCAGGCCGGTCTCCTGCCAGTGCAGCACGGCGAGGCGGCAGAGCGCGGCGGCGGCGGTCAGGTTGATCTGCAGCGTGCGGTTCCAGCTTGCGAGCCACTCCGCGCCGTCGCTGCCGATGGGATTGGCCTCGAACACCCCGGCATTGTTGATCAGTACATCGATCCGCCCGTCGAGCCGGTCAAGGCTGTCCGCCCACAGCCGCGGCGGAACATCGGGATCGCCCAGATCGCCGTCGCTGCTCGACAGCGCGATGATGCGGTGATTTTGATGCGCGAGCGCTTCGGCAATGGCCGCGCCAATGCCGCGGCTCGCGCCGGTGATGAGGATATTGCGTTGCATGCGCCCGCCTTAACGGACGATGCGGCCCGCGCAAAGTCTGTGCCTCATGAAAGGCGATTCAGGCGACGCGGCGGCTGAATTCGCTCGCGGCCTTTTCGAGCGATTGCAGCCGCTCGCCCATTTTCAGAAATTCCTGGCTCAGCGTGCTGATCTCGCCCGCCACCGTACCCGAATCATTGCGGATGCTGGCGATGGTCGAGGACATGGAATCGGCGGCGAGCGCGGTTTCATCGACCGCGGCGGTGATCGATGTCACCGTCTGCGCCTGCGCATCCATCGCGTCGCGGATGCGCTGCGCCGATTCCTGCACCTCGATAATCGTCTGCTGGATCGACTGGTTGGCGCTGACCGATCCCTTGGTCGCTTGCTGGATTGCGGTGATCTTGCCGGCAATATCGTCGGTCGCCCGCGCGGTTTCATTGGCGAGGCTTTTGACCTCCTGCGCGACGACGGCAAAGCCGCGCCCCGATTCGCCCGCGCGCGCCGCCTCGATGGTGGCGTTGAGCGCCAGAAGATTGGTCTGCCCCGCAATTTCGCGGATCAGCCCCAAAATCGACTCGATCGATTCAGCGTGATGCGACAAGGTTTCGGACATGGCGACCGCTTCGCCCGCCTGTTCGGAGGCGCGGGTCGCGACCCCGGCGGAGGCTTCGACCTCGGTGCGTGCATCCTCGATGGCGCGGATCAGCCCGGCGGCGGTCGAGGCGGCCTCGCGCATCGCCATCGCCGACTGCTCGGAAGCCGCGGCGACTTCGCTCGTCTTGGCGATCATGCCCTTCGCGGCCTGATCGGCGGAAATCGCCTGCTCGGCGAGCTTCTGGCGCACGCCGTCGCAATCCTGCACCAAGGAGGCGATCGAATGGTCGAAATCGCGCGCCAGCGCCTGCCGCTCGCCCGAAATCACCGCGCGGTCGAGCTTTTCGGCATAGCGCTGCATGATATCCATTTCGAGCAGCGCGAGGCGGTTGAGCGCCCCCACCAGCCGCACGAGCCGCGGCACATCATCCCCGCACGCCTCGATAATATATTCCATCACGATGCGCTGGCTTTCGGCCATGCACGACATGACCGAGGCGAGCGGCAGTTTCACCCGCCGCGCCATATGCGCATTCTGGCAGGTGATGGTTGCGGCTTCCTGGCCATTGGCGTCGGCATATTTGGCGAAAGCGTGGCGCGCGCTGCCCTTGATATAGGATTGGAACAAATCGCCTTCGACCGGACGTTCGATCGAGGGCAGGGCGTTGAACGCCTCCCAATAGGCGCGCCCGACAACTTCCTCGCGGCCTGCGATAATCGCGTGAATTTCCGCTCCATTGGCGGCCAGCCGACCGTCAAGGTCGTAAAAGGAAAAACGATCCGCCATCAGCACCGGATCAATTTGTTGCCGCAAGATAGGATTAGCCTTCACCATCACATCACCCTCGCCCCACTCCGCTACAGGCCGGGCGCAGGAAAGGGCGCGCGCCCGCGTAGCGGACCGGCTATGCCGCGCCGTTGGTAAATTCGGCGTTAACTTAAAAAATGGCCGGTCGCATCAGCGCGGCGCGGTTGCGGTGATGGGATAGCCTTCGAAAGGCTTGATAGTGCGAAGCGCAAAGGCGCTGTGCATCGCCGCGACACCGGGCAGGCGCGACAGGCATTGGCGGTGCAGCCGGTCGAAATCGGCGACATGGCGCGCCGCGACGCGCAGCCGGTAATCGGCGGCGCCTGACAAAAGCTGGCATTCCAATATCTCGTCGAAACTTTTCACCGCCTCTTCAAAGGCGGCGAGCGCCTCCTCGCTTTGCGAACGCAGGCTGATGTCGACAAAGACATGAAGGCCAAGGCCGATGCGGTCGGGGTTGAGCCGCGCGCTATAACCCGCGATCACCCCCTCGGCCTCCAGCGCCCGGATGCGGCGATGACAGGCGGAAGGGGACAGGCCGACCTGTTCGCCCAGTTCGGCGGCGGCTCGAGGTCCGCCCTTTTGCAGCAGGTTGAGCAGCTTGGCATCGATTCGATCAAACATTACGCGCCATTAGGGTAATATGTGCAAGATTTGTGCATAAAAAATGCCATGGCGCGGTAAAATGCAAACACATGGCGCGCATTCACCCTTATATTTGTCCAAAGGCTCGGGACACCAAAAAACAGGGACATATTTGGGCTGTCGCGGGTATAATCAAACCAACCCCAGGAGAGCGCGGCCATGATCATCGGCACCCCCAAGGAAATCAAGAATCACGAATATCGCGTCGGTCTGACCCCCGAAAGCGCGCGCGAACTCACCGTTCACGGCCATGATGTGCTGGTCGAAACCGGCGCGGGCGAAGGTATTGGCGCGCATGACCGCTATTATGAGGAAGCCGGCGCGACGATCGTCGCCAGCGCCGAGGAAATTTTCGCGCGCTGCGACATGGTCGTCAAGGTGAAGGAGCCGCAGGCGGGCGAACGCGCGATGCTGCGCGAAGGACAGATACTCTACACCTATCTGCACCTTGCGCCCGATCCCGAACAGACGCGCGACCTCATGAAATCGGGCGCGATCTGCATCGCTTATGAAACGGTGACCAGCCCCTATGGCGGCCTGCCGCTGCTCAAACCGATGAGCCAGGTTGCGGGGCGCATGTCGATCCAGGCGGGCGCGACCGCGCTCGAAAAGGCGCATGGCGGACGCGGCGTATTGCTGGGCGGGGTGCCCGGTGTGGCACCCGCGAAGGTCTGCGTGATCGGCGGCGGCGTCGTCGGCTTCAACGCCGCGCAAATGGCGGCGGGGCTGGGCGCGGATGTCACCATCCTCGACCGCGATCCCGAAGTGCTCGAACGCGTCGGCACCTTCTTTGAATCACGCGCCAAGACGCGCTTTTCAAACAGCGCCAATCTCGCCGAATGCGTCGCCGAGGCCGATCTCGTTATCGGCGCGGTGCTGATTCCGGGGGCGGAGGCGCCCAAGCTTGTCACGCGCGAGATGCTGGGGACGATGCGCGCGGGCGCGGTGCTCGCCGATGTCGCCATCGACCAGGGTGGCTGTTTCGAAACCAGCCATCCCACGACCCACGCCGACCCGACCTATATCGTCGATGGCATTGTTCATTATGCGGTGGCGAACATGCCGGGCGCGGTCGCGCGCACCAGCACCTATGCGCTGAACAATGTCACCTTGCCCCATGCGCTGCGGATTGCCGACCTCGGCTGGAAGGAAGCGATGCGCCGCGACGTGCATCTTTCGCACGGACTGAACGTATGGAATGGTAAGGTGACGTTCGAAGCCGTAGCGGAAGCGATCGGAACCGACTATGTGCCTGTTGATCAGGCACTTGCCTGACCAACAGGACCAGAGAGACGATGACCGACCAAAATCCCCCTCCGCCCCATGATGACGATGAAAATGAAGTGCTGCGCGAAACCCGCGAAATGCGCGCGCAGCAACAGGCCGCTGCCGAAAGCGAAGCGGCGCGCGGCAAGGGCACAAAGCGCGGCGGATGGAAAGCCGCGGCGGGAATCGGCATTGGATCGGCCGCGGTGCTCGCCGCGCTTCTCTACGCGAGCCGCGACAAGAATAAATAGGTCGTTCCGCCCACGAGCGGCGTAGCCGTACAGCATGAGCAAGGGGCCGGGCGTTATGGACGACCGGCCCTTTTCGCTGGGCGGCGCTCCATCAATGCACTGGCGGATCGACCGGTGGCACCGCGCCGATGGGGGCGACCGGCTCGCCCGCCTCACGCGGGGGCAGGGCGTCGGGGGGAATGTCCGATATCTGCATCATCGGCGTCGATGCGTCGGCCAGATTGCGGACCGTGACGTTCAGGCCGCGCCGCGACACATCAATCTGGTTGAAACTGGGCGGGGTCGATCGCACCCGCTGCGACAGGGTTCCGGCGCCGATCATGCGGATCGGCCCGGCCAGCGTCTCTTTCCACAGGTCAAAGGCGTCATGGACATGGCCGGTCAGCACCGCTGCGACATTGCGCGCGGCGAGCTCGCACAGCGCATTTTCGCCGCCCCGCGTCAGCGCGCGGCCCTTGGTGCCCGCCTCGACCAGCGGGTGGTGGGCAGTGACCAGCGTGGTGGTCCCGGGGGGCAGCGCATCGATGGCGGCCAGCGTCTTGTCGAGCGCGCGCGGCGTCACGCGGCCCTTTGACCAGTCGAGCCGCCACTGCGCGCGCGCGGTGGTTTTCAGCGGCACGATGGCAAGGCCGGGAAAATCCAGCTCGCGTTCGACCAGCTGCTTGATGCGGCGGAAACGGCGATAGGGCCACAGGAAGCGCGCAAAGGGGTTGAAATAGGGCAGGTCATGATTTCCGACCTCGACCGTCACCGGAACGTCGAGCGTTTCGATCCAGTCGCAGGCGGCGGCAAATTCGCGGGACCGTGCGCGCATCGTCAGATCGCCCGTAATCAGCACCGCCGCCGGGCGTTCGCGCCGCACGCAGCCCGAAAACCATTGCAGCGCGGCCCTGTCCTCCAGCCCGAAATGCAAATCGCTGATATGGAAAAGACGCATCATGCCGTGTCCACGAAGTCGATCCGGCTCATTCCCAGCGCAAAACGGGCGGGCGAGGGGGTTTCATCGCGTTCGCCATCATATTCCAGGCTGATCGGCGCATTGCTTTCGATCAGGATCGTTTCGCCTTCGCCAATCCGTTCGCTGGGGCCATCGCGAAAATCGCCTTCCAGCCAGGCAAGACCATGGCGCAGCAGGTCGAGAGCATTGTCATGGCTGATGCCGTCGGCGACCAGTCCTGTCTCCGTCGGGGTCAGGATGATTGCGGGATAATTTTCGCTTTGCCCCGCCAGGCGCACCCCCGTTGCGCTCAGCATGTCGTCCAGCGCTTCGGCGGCTTCGCGGCCCGCCGCCATCAGCCCGTCGCGGCGCATTTTCTCCCGCACATCGGCCCAATGGGTGGCGGGTCCCGCCACGATGGTGATCAGCGCTTCGCGGTCCGCCGCGCGAATAACGGGAATGGGACGACGGCGCGCGGGGCGCGACAGCGCGTCGGCCACAATATCGGGCGCGGGCCGGTCGCCGTGGAGCTGCTTGGACAAGAGATTGAGCGTGCCGCCGGGAAGTGGCAGCAGCGCCCCCGACCAGCCGTCCACCGCCGCATAGGCGGCATTGATCGTCCCGTCGCCGGCCCAGACAAGCAGCAGATCGGCATCGACCCGGCGCAGCGCTCCCGCGTCGGGCAGCGACTGATCGGGCAGGGCAAAGGTGGCGACGAGCGGGGAGCCGAGCCGGATACAGGCTTGCTCGATGGCGGCGCGCACCTCGGGATCGTGGCTGCCGCTTTGGCCGTTGCAGAGGAGGGCGGGGCGCAGGAAAGAGGCGTGCATATACCTCCTACGCGCGGCGCGGAAAAAGGTGGCGCAAGAAAAGCAGGTGGGGAAGCGCTTGCCGCTGATCGGCGCCGCTTGTAGGGCAAAGGGGGCGGCCAGACCGCGCGGCGAAGGAAGAAGAATTGATCAAATTCCTGCTCGTGACGATCGTCCTGCTGATCGCGCTTGGCGGTGCGGCGCGGCTGCTCGTCGCGGGCGGCGCCAAATCGCTCGAAATGGCGGACCGGATTATCGGGCCGCGCGGAGGGGCGGGACTGCGCGTCGCTGATCAGCCCTATGGCCGCGAAGCGCGGCGCTTCCTCGATATATGGGCACCCGACAATGTGCAGGAGGGCGACCCGTTACCGGTGATCGTCTTTTTCTATGGCGGCGGCTGGGACAGCGGGCAGCGCGAATATTATGGCTTCATCGGCCGCGCGCTGGCGCGCGAAGGTTTCATGACCGTCATCCCCGATTATCGCCTCGTGCCGCAGGCGCATTGGCCCGATTTTCTGGAGGATGGCGCGGCGGCCATCGCCTGGACGCGCGCGCATGTCGGCGCCCTGGGCGGCGACCCCGACCGCATCGCGCTGATGGGCCATTCGGCGGGCGCCTATATCGCCGCGATGCTCGCGCTCGATCCGACATGGCTCCAGCGCGCCGGGAGCGACCCCGCCGATTTGCGCGGCGTCGCGGCGCTCGCCGGGCCTTATGATTTTTTGCCGATAAAAAGGGGCGACCGCGCGGACCGGGCGATGGGCCAGGTCCGCCCCGCCGAACGGACCCAGCCGGTCAGTTTCGCCCGCGGCGATGCGCCGCCTTTCTGGCTGGCGAGCGGCGAGGAGGATCGGACGGTGCGCCCGCGCAGCAGCCGTCAGCTCGCCGCCGCGATCCGGCGCGCGGGCGGTTCGGCGGTGCTGCGCCTCTATCCCCGGCTGGGCCATGCGGGCATCATTCTCGCCATGACCCGTCCCTTTCGCTTTCGCGCGCCGGTGCTGGCAGAGGTCAGCGATTTTCTGCGCGGCGTCACCGGGCGGCGGCTGGTCGCGGCGCGCGCGGCCCCTCCGGCGGCGGCGGCGCGCGAAAGCGCAGCCGAATGAGCGTCTCCCTGTCTGTGCCCATCCCTGCGATCATTTTGGCGGGAAGCCGCCCCGGCCCCGATCCGCTGCTCAGCGGCAGCGGTGCCGCGACCAAGGCGCTGCTTCGGGTCGCGGGCGCGCCGATGATCGTTCATGTCGTGCGTGCGCTGCGCGCCGCCCCCGAAATCGGCGCCATCCATATTCTGGCGCAGGACAGCGCTGCGCTCGCCGCCGAACCGGGCCTTGCCGATTTCGCCGATCTTCATTTCGCCACTTCGGGCGCGGGGATCAGCGCCTCGCTCGCCGCCGCGCTTCCCGATAATGACGATCCGCTGCTCGTCACCACCGCCGACAATGTGCTGCTGACCCCCGCGATGGTCGCCGAATTTTTGACGCGCGCGGCGGACAGCGATGTCGCGGTGGCGATGGTCGAGCGCGATGTGCTTCTCGCCCGCTATCCGCAATCGCGCCGCACCTGGCTCAAATTCCGGGGCGGCTGGTGGTCGGGCGCCAATCTCTTCCGCCTGCGCGGCCGCCGCGTCCTCCCCCTCCTCGACTTCTGGGGCAGGATTGAGCGCGACCGGAAAAAGGGGCTGAAGATCGTCGCCGCCTTTGGCCCCTGGCTGCTCTTGGGCGCGCTCTTTCGCCTCTTCACGATCCAACAGGGGGTGGCGCGCGCGGGACGGCGCTTTGGCCTCGACGCCCGCGTCGTGCCGATGCGCGCGCCCGAAGCCTGTATCGACGCTGACAAGCCCAGCGATATCGAATTGATCGAACGCATATTTGCCGCGCGGCGGTGAACAGCTATAGCGCTGCGACTATGAGCATTACCAAAGCCATCATCCTGTCTGCCGGGCAGGGCTCGCGCCTGCTCCCGCTGACGCGCGACATTCCCAAATGCCTGATCGAATTCGCCGGGCGCAGCCTCGTGAGCTGGCAAGTGGCTGCGCTCGTCGCCAATGGCATCAAGGATATTGTCATCGTCACCGGCTTTCGCACCGAACGGGTCGAGGATCATGCGCTGCAGCTTTACCGTGATACCGGCGCGCGGGTGCGGACGCTGTTCAATCCTTTCTTCCAGGTCGCCGACAATCTCGGCACTTGCTGGATCGCGCGCGAGGAAATGGACCGCGACTTCATCATCCTCAATGGCGACACCATCATTTCGGACGAAATTGTCGCGCGGCTGATTGAGGGCGCGGTCGAACCGATCACCGTCACCGTCGATGTCAAATCCGATTATGACGATGATGATATGAAGGTGAACCGCGATAGCGAGGGACGGCTCCACGCCATTGGCAAAAGGCTGTTGCCCCCCGACACCAATGCCGAATCGATCGGCATGCTGGCTTTCACCGGCGACGGCCCTGCGATTTTCCGCAACCAGATCGACCAGATGATGCGCACCCCCGACGGGGTCGAGCGCTGGTATCTGCGCGCCATCGACATCATCGCCAAGGGCAATCGCGTTGGCACCGTGTCGATCGAGGGAATGGGCTGGCAGGAGGTGGACTTCCCGCAGGATGTCGAGGCTGCCGAGGCGTTGACCGCGCGCTGGGCCGCCGAAGGCCGCTATACGAAATAGCTTTTGATCCAGGCTGTCATCGCTGCCTGTTGGTCCTCGTCCAGCTTTACCGCCTGCGCCAGATCGGGCGGCCCCGGCCAGCCGGCATCGGCGATGGTCAGCCCCGCGCCGCTGCGCGTCTCCTCATAACGGGGCAGGACGTGGAAATGGACATGCGGATCGACCATCATCAGCATCAGATAGTTGATCCGCGCATAATCGCTCGCCTGCCGCAGCGCCGCCTCAATCGCGGCGGTCACCTGCTTCAGCTCGGCATGGGCGGCGGCGGGCAGGTCGCCAAAGGCCGTCGCGTCCGATTTGGCCGCGAGCACCAGCGCGCCGAGCGTGGGCTGGGCCGGGCGCAGCAGCACCACCCAATGCTCATATTCGGCGATCAGCGTCGCCGGATAGCCGAATTTCTCCATGGTTGCGTTCATGCGGGCCTCCTATCCTCCATCCAGCTCACAATCGCTTCCCCGCGCCGCCGCGCGGCATAGGCCTGCGCCAGCCGCACGGCGTGCACGGCCAGCGAAATCACCGTCCACCATGCCAGCAGGATCAGGCCAATATCGGGCCGCCCGGCGAGCAGCGCGACGAACAGGATCAGCATATTGGGATTGCGCCGCGCGGTGATCAGGCGAAAGCGGCTGTCAAAACGCTGCCAGACATGGATGTCCATGCCGAAATCTTTGAGGAACAGCCCTTCGATCACCCGCTGGAGGATATAGCCCGCGATCACTGCGACCATCACCAGCAGGAAAGTCTGGCCGGGCAGGGCAAGGCCCCACGCCGCAAGACCGACCCCCCAGAAATACCACCAGAAGGGCGGATGGATCAGGTCGACGCCATGGTCGGCGACATTGCCCCATTTGGACGAGGTGATGGTGCATCGCGCGAGCTTTCCATCGACCGTGTCGAGCACCATGAAGACAAAGCCCGCGAGCATCCCCGCCCCGAACTGCCCCTGTGAAAACAGCCAGGTTGCATAAAGACACAGCGTCGCGCCAATGGCAGTGACCAGATTGGGGGTCATGCCGATCCGCGCCGCCCCGCGCGTCAGCCACAACGCCAGTTCGGGCCACAGATATTTGGTGAGCAGATCGGTCACCCCCTTATACGCGCCGAAATAGCTTTTCCGTTCGATTTCCCGCCGTGTGTCGGGGGCCAGCTGCTCGATAAAGGGGCAGTCGAGCTTGCGAAGCTGGCGATTGTAAATCTGCGGCTGATCCCGATAGTCGAGCCGGGTCACCCCGTCGCTTCCTCCCGCCGCGTCCAGCGCGTCAGGGGTCTTTCCGCCGGTCAAATGCGCAAGCACCAGCGCATCGCCATCGGTCACAATCATATCAGGGTGAGCGATAATATGGCGCAACCACAGCGGATCAAAAACATAGGCCAGATTGACAAACAATCGCGCCCCCTCGCCCAGCTTGTCCGCCGCCCCTTCGGCACGCACCAGCCGCCGCACCCGCTCGGCATTGGTCATGCCCCAAATGGGAGTGGCATTGTCGCCGATGAGGGTGAGGAAAGAAGCTGTGTCGGTCATGGCTTATCGCTCTTATCGTTTGGCCGGTTCATTGCAAGAAAGCCAAAATGGCCTCCGCGCCGCGCGCTGCCGCTCCGGCGGGATTGCCGCCGATCGATTCATATAATCGCTGCTGCTGGGCGCTGACATAGGCGGCATGGCGGGCGGGTGCTGCGTCGAGTGCTGCTTCCAGCCCCCCCAGATCGCCCAGAACATCGCCGAGCGTCCAGAAAAGATAATCGGGATCGTCGCGCCATGCCACGCCATGGGCGTTGAGGAACAGGCAGGGGCGCGGGGTCGCCAGAAATTCATACACCTGGCTGCTGACATCGCCGATATAAAGATCGGCCCCGGCGGTATAGCTCATGTCGAAGAGCCGATCGGATCCTAGATCGACGAAGACCTTGCCCTTTATGGCGAGCGCCTCGACCGCCGCGCGCTGCGCCGCGCTGGCTTCGGCAAACAGGCGGACATGCGGCGCGACGACCAGATTATAACGCTCCTGCGCCGCGAACCAGGCGATCAGACCGGTGCCGAACCGATCCCAGGAGGAAAGCGAACGGCGAAAATGCGGCGCATAAAGCACCGTTGGCCGATCATTGTCGAACAGGGGCGCGCGGCTGCGCTGCATGCGCGCCATCAAGTCGAGCTTTACATAGCCATTGACCGCATAGGCGCCGGGCCGGATGGTTCCGGCCTCCAGCAGCCGCTTTTCGCTTTTCTCCCCCGCAACCAGCACAAAGTCGAAATGACGGTCGCGCGGATCGAGCATGATCGCCCGGTCGCCCGCGCCATGCGGGGTGAAGATCAACCGCGTGCGGCCCGGTAGAAAATGGCGGATCGCGGTCGTCGTGCGTTCGGGAACGATAATCGCATCGAACCGGCGCAGCAGCGGCAGCGCGCCGACCAGCATCGGCAGGCGCGGATTGCGGACCAGTCCTGCGGCGCGCAGCCAATGCGCAGGGCCGCGCTCTCCGAGCAGGTGGATGCGGGGCGCAAAGCCGGGATAGAGGGCGGCGACCTGTTCGATCATGCGCAAATGGTCGCGGCTCGCGACCGCCACTTCGACTCGCTGGCCCGCTGCGTTCATTTCGGCGGCAATGGGAAGCGCGTGGAAAATCTGATGCGGCTCGCCGATGAAAAGGAAGAGGATGCGCGTCATCTCTCGGCTCCGGCCTTTGCTCCGGCATCGGCGCGTTCAAAATCGACCAGCCGCCAGCCTTCGCGCGCGGCGATGCGCGCGAGCTTGTCGCCGCGCCCGATCAGCCACGCCTCATCGGCCAGAGCAAAGGTCGGGGCGTCGCTCGGATGGTCCGAATAAAAGCGGATATGGCGCGGCGCGTCGGGAACATTGGCGGCCAGCCATTCGGCGACCCGCCGTGTTTTTTCGGGGCCATAGCAATTGGGACCATCGAGCGCGGGCAGCCAATGGCCCTTGTCATCGCGGCGATGGCGGGACGCCAGCAGGGCGTCAAACCCCAGGGCATTTGCGATGGCGGCGGCGTAAAATTCGGGTGCGGCGGTGGCCATCACCAGCCCATAGCCTTCGGCCCGGTCGCGCGAAAGCGCCGCGCGAGCGCCCGGCGGCACATCGGCGGGCACACGCCACGCGGCAAAGCGCGCGGCTAGGTCGGCGGCGCGCGCTTCGCTCATGGACGATCCGAGCATCAGGCGAATGGCGAACGGCTTGAACCGCGCGCGCCCGAACAGATGCAGCGCATGGCCGAGGCCAGCGAGCAGCAGGAGCGGCAGCAGCAAGAGGCGCCAAGGCGCACCTGTCCAAGCGGCCCACAGCAGGAACAGGGTGAAGGTGGGGCGCCGCAGTAAGGTGCGGTCGAGATCATAAATGGCGATGCGGGCCGGGGCGTTCATGCGGGCGCCTTTTTGAACAGGTGCAGGCGGCGGCCGGTCTTGCCGAGCGAAGCGCGATCGGCATGGGGCAGGGCAAAGCGCATCGACGACCAGATGGCGATCAGGGCGATGAGCGTAATCAGGGGCAGCGCTGCCGCGTCGGGCAAATGGCTCGCGCCTAGCGCCGCCGCGCCGCCGCACAGGGTGATGGCGCCCCCGCGCAGTGCCACGGCGGCAAAGTCGTGGTCAAAGGGCATCAGCTTTTCGGTCGCCAGCAGCAACAGCGCTGGAATGGCCGCCATGACGATCAATCCGCACGCCATGGCCAGCGTCACCCCCGTCAGCGGATCGAGATGGCCGACCGCCAGCGCGCCGACCGCCAGCGCCGCGCCAACGCCGAACAGGCTGGCGGTGAGTTGATGATGGAGCGCCGCGACGCTTTGCAGCACGGGCACCGAAATGCCGAGCACTGCTTCGCCAGCGCGGGCGAATAACAGGATGATAAGCGCGGCCTGCGCGATATGCGCCTCTGGCCCGAACAGGCCCAGCAGCGGCGCGCTGCCTGCCGCCAGCACAGCGGCGAGCGGCAGGGCGATGGCGGTGATCAGCCGCGTGGCATAGGCATAGATTTCCGCGACCTGTTTCCGCTCGGTGCTTTCGGCGCTCGCCGCCAGCGGCGCCATGACATAGGTGAAGGCGATGCGGACAAGCTGGACGACGCTCGACAGCTTGCGGGCGATGGTGAACAGCCCCGCCGCCTTGGCCCCCGCCGCACCGGGCAGCAACATGTTGAGGATCAGCGTCGGCGCATCGCCGAACAGGCGCGCGATGATGTTGGAGGGCAGCACCGACAGCCCCGCCCAGAAAGTGTGGCGCGCCACCGGATTGCCGCGTGGGGTTCGCAGCATGGCCGACAGGCTGTAATAACGCCCCAGCATCCGCAGCGAGAGCAGCGCGGTCACGCCGAGCGAACAAAGATGCGCGAGCAAAAGCCCGGTGAGGCCCAGCCCCGCAAAATAGAAAAGCACCGCAAAGACCAGCCGCAAAATCTGTTCCCACAGGATTCGCAGCCGGATTTCGGGGCCAAAGGCCATGCGCGCGCGCATCGCCGATGTCGCAATTTCGACAAAGGCCCATAAAGGCAGCGCCCAGACGAAAATGCGGATGGCGGGGATCAGCAGCGGCTGGTCCTGCTGCGCGACATTGAGCAGCGGCGCGAGGTCGGCGGCGAAATAGGCGATAGCACCCGCGACGATCAGGCAGGGGCCGACCCCGAAGAACAGCGCGGTGCGCAGCGCCGCTGCCGCATCCGCATCGCTTGCCGAACGCGGGACGGTGCGCTGCATGGCGCTGGTCATGCCGAGATCGAAGATATTTTCGATCAGATTCACCGCCGCCCACAGGACGGAGTAGAGCCCATAACCGGCGAGGCCGAACATCAGCACATAGAGCGGCTGCGCGACGATTTCGACGACGGCACCCAGCCGCGCGAGCACCGTTGTGCCCAACCCGCGCGCGACGTGGCGGCTGGTGATGGGGGGGCGGGCGTTTTCTTCGCTCATCAACCGGGCACCTAGCGCCTGCGCGCGGCCGAGGGAAGCGCAATCCCCGCGTCCACGGACCAGCGTCCGAAGCGAAAAAGGAAGGAAAATCTCCGCCCCTCCCCCTTGTCGTTGCCCGAAATCGGGTCTAGTCAGCGGCGCAATTGCATAGGAGCGTAAGCAATGGCCGAATTCCGCCTGCCCAAGAACAGCCGCCCGCAGAAAAAGGGCAAGATCCACAAGGCCGAGGGCGCGGCGAACGTCAAATCGTTCAAAGTTTATCGTTACGATCCCGACAGCGGGGAAAATCCGCGCTTCGACACGTTCGAGATCGACACCGACAAATGCGGGCCGATGGTGCTCGACGCGCTGATCAAGATGAAGAGCGAGCAGGACAGCTCGCTGACCTTCCGCCGCTCGTGCCGCGAAGGCATTTGTGGCAGCTGTTCAATGAACATGAACGGCAAGAACGGCCTCGCCTGCACCACCGCCATCGAGGAATTGAAGGGCGATATCACCATCACCCCGCTGCCCGCGATGGATGTGATCAAGGATCTGGTGCCCGACTTCACTCATTTTTACGCCCAATATGCGTCGATCGAACCTTGGCTCAAGACCAAGACCCCGACGCCGAGTGGCAAGGAACGCTTGCAGTCGCCCGCCGAACGCGAAAAGCTCGATGGGCTTTATGAGTGCATCCTGTGCGCCTGTTGCTCGACGAGCTGTCCCAGCTATTGGTGGAACAGCGACAAGTTTCTTGGCCCCGCCATTTTGCTTCAGGCTTATCGCTGGCTCGCCGACAGCCGCGATGAAATGACCGGCGAACGGCTCGATGAGCTGGAAGATCCCTTCCGCCTCTATCGCTGCCACACGATCATGAACTGCGCCAATGCCTGCCCCAAGGGGCTGAATCCGGCGCGCGCCATCGCCGAAATCAAGAAGATGGAGGCCGAGCGGCAGGTCTGATGGCTTGCGCCAGTAACGGCAGCGACCGCTCCGCCTTCGCGGGATGAACAGCCATGAATGATCGCCCCGAAGAGCCGAAGCGGCGCGATAATTTCAGCGCCGAGCTGCTGGGCGATGGCTGGGTGAGCTGGAACCTCAAGGACCCGTCGCGCTTCAACGCGCTCATCGAACCCCTGTCGGTGCGGCTCGAGACGCCGACCCCCGATGGCCGTCCGCGCGCGCGGGTGCGGATGGTGCCAGAGCGGCAGCACAGCAATTTGGGCGATAATGTCCATGGCGCAGTCAGTCTTGCGCTGGTCGATGTCGCGCTCTTCGCCGCCTCGCACCAATTCGGGTCGCTGGATGCGGGCCATTCGGTGACGCTCGACCTGTCGACGCAATTTGTCGGCGCGGGTCGTGTCGGCGAACCGCTCGACGCTGTTGTCGAACTGGTGCGTGAAACCGGGCGGCTGGTCTTTCTGCGCGGGCTGGTCGTGCAGGGCGCCGATGATGCGCATATTGTGCTGAGCTTTGCAGGCACGATCCGCAAGGGCGGCGGCAAGGCAAAGCCGCCCAGCGACCAACCCGCCGGGGCCTGACTCGCTTGACCCTGCTTGCTCAATATGACGCGCTCGTCGCTGCCGGGGAGCTTCGGCCCGACCCCGAACAGCGCGCTGCCGCCGAGCGGCTGGACCAGCTCCAGCGCGAGCTCGAAGCAACCCCACCGCGCGGCAGCCTGCTCTGGCGCATCACTGGGCGCAAACCGCCGTCGCCGCGCGGCGTCTATATGTGGGGCGCGGTCGGGCGCGGAAAGTCCATGTTGATGGACCTTTTCTATGAAGCGCTGAATATTCAGCGCAAAAAGCGCGTCCACTTCCACGCCTTCATGCTCGATGTTCATGCGCGCATCCGGGAAGCACGCAAGAGCGAAAGCGGCGATCCCATCCCGCAGGTCGCCGCTGCGCTCGTCGAAAATGTCCGCTGCCTTGCCTTTGACGAAATGGTGGTGAACAACAGCGCCGATGCGATGATCCTCTCGCGCCTGTTCACCGCGCTCATCGAGCAGGGAGTGACTGTGGTGGCGACGTCGAACCGGCCGCCTGCCGATCTTTACAAGGACGGGCTCAACCGCGAACATTTCCTGCCCTTCATCGCACTGATCGAGGATCGGCTCGACGTGCTGGGGCTGAACGGCCCCGTTGATTATCGCCGCGACCGGTTGGGCGATGGCGCCCGCTGGTTCGTTCCCGCCGATGATGCGGCGACCGAGGCGTTGTCGGCGGCCTTTTTCCGCCTCACCGACTATCCGCCGGAAGACCGTGCCAACGTCCCCTCGTTCGACCTCGACGTCGGCGGCGGACGCATGCTCCATGTGCCCAAGGCGCTCAAAGGTGTTGCGGTCTTTTCCTTCAAGCGCCTCTGCGGTGAAGCGCGCGGGGCGACCGACTATCTGGCCGTCGCGCGCCATTTCCACAGCGTCATCATCGTCGGCATTCCGCGCATGGGCCCGGAAAACCGCAACGAAGCCGCGCGTTTCGTCACGCTGATCGACGCGCTTTACGAATATAAGGTCAAGCTGCTCGCCAGCGCCGCGGCGCCGCCCGATCAGCTTTATGTCGCGGGCGATGGCGCCTTTGAATTTGAACGCACGGCCAGCCGTCTCGCCGAAATGCAGTCGGATGATTATCTCGCGCTAGGCCATGGCCAGGAGGACGCCGCCGGCGACCTTCCCCCAGCGTGACGTGTTCAGCGTGACATAAATGATGCTGCGGATATAGCCGACCTCGTGGCGCAAATGTCCCCAGGCTTGCTGCGCCACGCGGCGCCATGTTCGCAAGGGACGCGGTCCCGGCACGGTAATGGGGGCCGGGGCACCGGGGGGCGGCGCCAGATCGGCAAATCCGCCGCTCGACAGGCGCGGATCCTCGGCCACCGCGCGGCACAAAGCGTCCATGCGGGTAATGGCGAGGCCATTGGGCGCTTCGCGGTCGCGGCTCAGCAATTCGAAACTGTGACTGAAGGCGGAAAACTGCACTGCGCCGCGCCGCGCCGCATGATCCAGCGCGTCGCGCATTTCCTCCTGCGACATGGCGCATAGCTGGGCGGGGCGAAACCGGCCGGCGCGTTCCATCAATCCGCTGACGGGCACTTCGACCACGCCATGATGGTCGCGCATTCCCATATTCTTGCTGTCGAGCCCGATGCCGCAGCCTTGGCCGACATAGGCGGCGTTGAAACTGCTGTCATAGCGAAAGCCGAGCGCGGCGAGCGCGCGCAGCGTATCGTCAGTGGCGCCGAAATTACCCGCGCGAAAGGCGGTGGGCGTCGGGGCGCCCGCGCGTACCAGCATGTCGCGGGCAAGGCCGATCAGCTTTTTCTGCGCGGCCAGCGGAAAATCACCGATGTTGCGCCCGGTCAGCTTTCCGACCGGGTTGAAACGTGCAAAGGCCAGCCATTCGGTGTGGATATGCAGCTGCACCTCATGTCCGCGTGCCACGATGGGCGCGACAATGTCGCGGATCACGCTGGGGCCATAGACCAGTGCGGGCATGGGGTCGACGAAGTAAACGCCCTTCAGCCCATGGCGCTCCAGCATATCCATCTGGAAACTTATGCCGAAATCGCCTTCGCGGCAGCGGCCGAGGATCGAGCTTTCGAAATTGGCGCGCGCATCGGCGCCGCGCTGGAACAGCCCGGCGGATAATTCGGTGTCAAAACTGATGATGGCCCGTGTCACGCGGTGTTCATACTCGCTGCCCCATAAAGGAATATTAATTGGTCTGACCAATTATAACGCGGCCTCCGAGACGGGCGATAGCCTTGCCTCCGCGGAGCATATCTGCCCCTCATCGGCACAATCTGCTCTTTTATCGCTATTGCAAACTATTTGCAGAAAAACCCGCTTTTTCCGGCTTTTTGGCGGTTGTTTCGGGTAAGGAATCGGCGTAGGGGGTCGTCAAGTCTTGGGATCGACAAGGGGCTTTGGCCCGTGCCCCTGCCGGTCTGGAACCAAATTGCCGGGCTTGCCAGGAAGGGAGTGCCGCGCGCCATGGGACGCAAAAAGATCGCTTTGATCGGAGCCGGGAATATCGGCGGAACGCTGGCGCTGCTCGCCGCGCAGAAGGAATTGGGCGACGTTGTCCTGTTCGACGTCGTCGAAGGCGTGCCGCAGGGCAAGGCACTCGACCTGTCGCAGGTCGGCCCGATCGCGGGCTTTGACGCGAAGATTACCGGATCGAACGATTACAAGGACATTGCGGGCGCCGACGTCATCATCGTCACCGCCGGTGTCGCGCGCAAGCCGGGCATGAGCCGCGACGATTTGCTCGGCATCAACCTGAAGGTCATGAAGGCTGTCGGCGAAGGCATCAAGGCGAACGCCCCCGACGCCTTTGTCATCTGCATCACCAACCCGCTCGACGCGATGGTCTGGGCGCTGCGCGAATTTTCGGGCCTGTCGCACAACAAGGTCGTCGGCATGGCGGGCGTGCTCGACAGCGCGCGCTTCAGCCACTTCATCGCCGACGAATTCGACGTGTCGGTGAAGGATGTGAATACCTTCGTGCTCGGCGGCCATGGCGACACGATGGTCCCCGTCGTCCGCTATTCGACCGTCAATGGCATTCCGGTGCCCGATTTGGTCAAGATGGGCCTGTCGTCGCAGGACAAGATCGACGCGATCGTCAAGCGCACCCGCGGCGGCGGCGGCGAAATCGTTGCGCTGCTCGGCACCGGTTCGGCTTTCTATGCGCCTGCCGCTTCGGGCATCGCGATGGCCGAAGCTTACCTCGGCGACCAGAAGCGCATCCTTCCCTGCGCCGCCTATGTTGATGGCCAGTATGGCGTCGACGGCCTCTATGTCGGCGTGCCGGTGATGATCGGCGCTGGCGGCGTCGAGAAGATCGTCGAGATCGAGCTCGACGACGCCGACAAGGCGGGCCTGCAGGTCTCGGTCGACGCGGTCAAGGAACTGCTCGACGCGTGCAAGAAGCTGGACCCCAGCCTCGCTTAACAAGCGGGGGCACACGGAAACGGAAGTAGAGTTATGAGCATTCTCATCGACAAGAATACCAAGGTCATCACCCAGGGGATGACCGGTGCCACCGGCACTTTCCACACCGAACAGGCGCTTGCCTATGGCACGCAGATGGTCGGCGGCGTGACGCCGGGCAAGGGCGGCACCCAGCACATCGGTCTGCCGATGTTCAACACTGTTGCCGAGGCCAAGGCGACGACGGGCGCGACCGCAAGCTGCATCTATGTGCCGCCGCCCTTCGCTGCCGACTCGATCCTTGAGGCGATTGATGCCGAAATGGAGCTCATCGTCGCGATCACCGAGGGCATTCCGGTGCTCGACATGGTGAAGGTGAAGCGCGCGCTTTCGGGTTCGAAATCGCGGCTGATCGGCCCCAACTGCCCCGGCGTGCTGACCCCCGATGAATGCAAGATCGGCATCATGCCCGGCAGCATCTTCAAAAAGGGCAGCGTCGGCGTCGTTTCGCGCTCGGGCACGCTCACCTATGAAGCCGTGTTCCAGACCTCGAACGTCGGCCTTGGCCAGACGACGGCGGTCGGCATTGGCGGCGACCCGGTCAATGGCACCAACTTCATCGACGTGCTCGAGCTTTTCCTTGCCGACGATGAGACCCAGTCGATCATCATGATCGGCGAAATCGGCGGCGATGCCGAGGAGCAGGCGGCGCAGTTCCTGATCGACGAAGCCAAGCGCGGCCGCAAAAAGCCGATGGTCGGCTTCATCGCAGGTCGCACTGCGCCTCCGGGCCGCCGCATGGGCCATGCCGGCGCTATCGTCTCGGGCGGCAAGGGCGATGCCGAAAGCAAGATCGCGGCGATGGAAGCTGCGGGCATTACCGTTTCGGCGAGCCCGTCCGAACTTGGCACCACGCTGGCCGAGGTGCTGAAGGAGCGGGTGTGAGCCATCCCATCTCTTGGCCGCCGGAGTGCCGGGCAGCGAAATGGTGCAGGCTGATGTCTCCATCATCGCCCAGCCCGTCAGGGCGGATGAAAGAGAGCTGATAATGGCATTTCCGGATCTGTCCTTTCAATGGTCAGCCGGAATTGCCAGGCAGCATAGGGACGCGCAGATTCCGACCATTCATAGCGAGCATGCCTATGGCGGGGCGCTGAACCATATGTTCAGCAATTCAGCCTATTGGGCATGCTCTGATCCCCCAGGAGACGGCTTCGCGCTTACAGCGGGGCCCGGTGAGTATGTATCATGACCCTCGAACGACAAGATTTCGACGTCGATGAAGTGCAGCAAGGCCCCAGCTGGGCGCCGAAGAGCTGGCCGCTGATCGACACGGACGATTGGACTGCGGCGCTCGATCCGCAGCAGATGCAGGTCGCGGTCAAGGCCCCCGCCGCGAAGGCGGGCGCGCCGCTGTCTGACGCCGAAGTCGAACGTGCGGCCAATGATTCGATCCGCGCGATGATGCTCATCCGCACTTATCGTGTGCGCGGCCATCTCGCGGCGCAGCTCGATCCGCTCGGCTTGACGAAGCGCGAACAGCCCGCCGATCTCACGCCCGAATATCACGGCTTTGCCGGCGCCGACCAGGATCGCCCCGTCTATCTGGGCGGCGCGCTCGGTCTTGAACGCGCGACGGTGCGCGAGATTGTCTCGATCCTGCGCGCCAATTATTGCGGCCATGTCGGCCTTGAATATATGCACATCGCCGATGTCGAGGAACGCCGCTTCCTTCAGGACCGGATGGAGGGCCCCGACAAGCGCGTCGAATTCACCAAGGAAGGCAAGCAGGCCATCCTCAAGAAGGTGATCGACGCCGAGGAATGGGAAAAATTCCTCGCCAAAAAATATGTCGGCACCAAGCGTTTCGGCCTCGACGGCGGCGAAGCGATGATCCCCGCGATGGAAGCGATCATCAAATATGGCGGCCAGTACGGCGTGCGCGAAATCGTCTATGGCATGGCGCACCGCGGGCGGCTCAACATGCTCGCCAATGTGATGGCCAAACCCTATCACGTCATTTTTCACGAATTTCAGGGCGGCAGCGCAAACCCCGACGATGTCGGCGGGTCGGGCGACGTCAAATATCACCTCGGCACCTCGACTGACCGCGAATTTGACGGGGTCAGCGTCCATATGTCGCTGACCCCCAATCCTTCGCATCTGGAGGCGGTCGATCCGGTCGTGCTCGGCAAGGCGCGCGCGCAGCAGGTGCACCGCGACGATCTTGCCAAGCACGAACAGGTGCTCCCGGTCCTCATCCACGGCGACGCCGCCTTTGCGGGGCAGGGCATTGTCTGGGAATGCCTCGGCTTTTCGGGCGTTCCCGGTTACAATACCGGCGGCTGCATCCACTTCATCGTTAACAACCAGATTGGTTTCACTACGAGCCCACAATTTGCCAGATCGTCCCCCTATCCGTCGGATGTGGCAAAGGGCGTTCAGGCGCCGATCCTGCACGTCAATGGCGATGATCCCGAAGCGGTAACCTTTGCGTGCAAGCTCGCGATCGATTTTCGCCAGCAGTTCAAGCGCGATATCGTCATCGACATGTGGTGCTATCGCCGCTTCGGCCATAATGAAGGCGACGAGCCGGGCTTTACCCAGCCGCTGATGTACAAGGAAATCCGCAAGCATCCGCGCGTCAGCGAATTGTTCGGCGCCCGGCTGGTGGACGAAGGCGTGATCGACGCCGATTTTGCCGATCAGCATCGCGCGGAATTCATTGCCCATCTGGAGGATGAGTTCAAACTCGGCGCCAATTACAAGCCCAACAAGGCTGACTGGTTCGCAGGCCGCTGGTCCGGGCTTTACGCGCCCAAGGACGGCGAGAATGCCCGTCGCAATGTCGAATCGGGAGTGGAGCGCAAATTGTTCGACGCGGTCGGCCGTGCGATCACGACGATCCCCGACGATGTCGATGTCCACAAGACGCTCCGCCGTGTGATCGACGCGCGCGCCTCCATGTTCAAGACGGGTGAGAATTTCGACTGGGCGACCGGCGAAGCTCTCGCCTTTGGCACCTTGCTCAGCGAAGGCTATCAGGTCCGCCTGTCGGGCCAGGATTCGGGGCGCGGCACCTTCAGCCAGCGTCATGCCGTCTGGGTCGACCAGACGACCGAGGAAAAATATGTGCCGCTCAAAACCCTGCCGCATGGCCGGTTCGAGGTGCTCGATAGCCCCTTGTCCGAATATGGCGTGCTCGGTTTTGAATATGGCTATGCCATGGCCGATCCCAAAAGCTTGGTGTTGTGGGAAGCGCAGTTCGGCGATTTTGCCAATGGCGCGCAGATCATGATCGACCAGTTCATCGCCAGCGGCGAAGCCAAATGGCTGCGCGCCAACGGCCTCGTGCTGTTGCTCCCGCACGGTTATGAAGGGCAGGGGCCGGAGCATAGCTCGGCGCGCCTCGAACGTTTCCTGCAGCTTTGCGCGGGCGACAACATTCAGGTGTGCAACATCACCACCCCGGCCAATTATTTCCACGTGCTGCGCCGCCAGATGCTCCGCGACTTCCGCAAGCCGCTGATCATCATGACGCCCAAGTCGCTGCTCCGCCACAAGCTGGCGGTCAGCAGCCGCGAGGAATTTCTGGGCGACAGCCACTTCATGCGGATCAAGTCCGACATGACGCCCCCTGCCGATGAAAAGATCAAGCGCCTCGTCCTTTGCTCGGGCAAGGTCGCCTATGATTTGATGGAGGCGCGCGACAGCGCGGGGCTCGACGATGTCAGCATCGTGCGGATTGAACAGCTTTATCCCTTCCCGGGCGAAGCGCTGGCGGTGCGGCTCAAGCGGATGAAAAATCTCGAAACCGTCGTCTGGGCGCAGGAGGAACCGCGCAACAATGGCGCCTGGTTCTTTGTCGAGGAGCTGATCGAGGAATCGCTGAACGACGCCGGGCACAAGGGCATGCGTCCGCGCTATGCGGGGCGCAACGCCGCCGCATCGCCCGCGACCGGCCTGATGAGCCGCCACCAGACCGAGCAGGCGGCGCTGGTCGCCGATGCGCTCGGCCTTAATGTTCGCGCGGAAATCCGCCGCACCAAGAATAAAGCCTGATTGCCGAGGAACTGATTATGAGCACCGAAGTCAAAGTCCCCACCCTGGGCGAAAGCGTGACCGAAGCCACCATCGGCGAATGGCTGAAGCAGCCGGGCGACGCGGTCGCCGTCGATGAACCCATTGCCAGCCTGGAAACCGACAAGGTCGCGGTCGAGGTTCCCTCGCCCGTCGCCGGCGTCATGGGGCAGCAGATTGTTGCCGTTGGCGATACGGTGAATGTCGGCGCAGTCATCGCGACGATTGAAGCCGGTAATGGAAAGGCTGCCGCTCCCGCAGCCGCCCCTGCCGCCAAGGCCGAAGCCGCCGCCCCCGCATCCGCTGCGGCCAGCGAAGCCAGCGTTGATACGGTGACGACCATGTCGCCCGCAGTGCGCCGCCTCGTCCTCGAGCATGGCCTCGACCCCACGAAGATCAAGGGCAGCGGCAAGGATGGCCGCCTGACCAAGGAAGATGTGCTGGCCGCCGCCAATAATGCGCCCGAGGCTGCCGCTGCGCCCGCGGCCAAAGCGGCCGACGCCCCCGCCGCGGCCTCTGCCGCGCCGGGCCGCCAGGAAGAGCGCGTCAAGATGACCCGCCTGCGCCAGACCATCGCCAAGCGGCTCAAGTCCGCGCAGGACACGGCGGCGATGCTGACCACTTTCAATGACGTCGACATGTCGGCGGTGATTGAGGCGCGCACCCGCTACAAGGATCTGTTCGAAAAGAAGCATGGCGTGCGCCTCGGCTTCATGGGCTTTTTCACCAAGGCGGCCTGCCTCGCGCTCAAGGATATTCCGGCGGTCAACGGCCAGATCGACGGCGATGAAATCGTCTATCATAATTATATGGACATTTCGGTCGCGGTCAGCGGCCCCAGCGGCCTGGTCGTTCCGGTCATCCGCAACGCCGAAGCGCTGAGCTTTGCCGAGATTGAAAAGACGATCGGCGATTTCGGCAAGCGCGCCAAGGAAGGCAAGCTGACGATGGACGATATGTCCGGCGGCACCTTCACCATTTCGAACGGCGGCGTTTTCGGATCGCTGATGTCGACCCCGATCATCAACCCGCCGCAGTCGGCGGTGCTGGGTCTCCACCGCATCGAGGACCGTGCCGTGGTGGTGAACGGCGAGGTCGTCGTGCGTCCGATGATGTATCTGGCGCTCAGCTATGATCACCGCCTGATCGACGGCCGCGAAGCGGTGACCTTCCTCAAGACGATCAAGGAAGCGATCGAGGACCCGACGCGGCTGCTGATTGATTTGTAACGTGAACGACGAACTCAATCCCCCTTGGCTAGCTTTTACCGAGATTCCGGCGGGGTCAGTTGGCTGGCGTAAGGGGCAGGGAAAGTTGTTTTGGGATATGTTCTATAATTTTTCAGCGCATTGAATGATCATGCTGCTGACGATTACGTTCGACGTTATCCAGAACCGGAGATGTGGCGCGGCACTTACGCTATGATCCGGGACAATCCATGGAAGTGAGTTATGGCTGATTACGACTACGACGTCCTTGTCATCGGTGCCGGTCCCGGCGGTTATGTCGCGGCGATCCGCGCGGCGCAGCTGGGGCTCAAGACCGCGTGCGCCGAAGGGCGCGAGACGCTGGGCGGCACTTGCCTCAACGTGGGCTGCATTCCGTCAAAGGCGATGCTCCACGCGTCCGAATATTTCGAAGCGGCGGCGGGCGGCGCGATGGCGGCGATGGGCATCAAGGTAAAGCCCGAGCTTGACCTGCCCACCATGCACGGCCAGCGCAAGGATGCAGTCAAGGGCCTGACCGGCGGGATCGAATTTCTGTTCAAGAAGAACAAGGTCGACTGGCTGAAGGGCTATGCCCAATTCACGTCGAAGGACAGCGTCGAGGTCGCGGGCAAGACTTATCGCGCCAAGAATATCATCATCGCGACGGGATCGTCGGTGACGCCCCTTCCGGGCGTCGAGGTCGACAATGACAAGCAGATCATCGTCGATTCGACTGGCGCTCTCGAACTGGCAAAGGTGCCGGGCCACATGGTCGTCATCGGCGGCGGCGTGATCGGCCTCGAACTCGGAAGCGTCTGGCGCCGCCTTGGCGCCAAGGTCACCTGCGTCGAATATCTCGACCAGATCCTGCCCGGCATGGACGCCGATGTTCGCAAGGAAGCGAACAGGATTTTCAAGAAGCAGGGTGTCGAATTTAAGCTCAAGACCAAGGTGACCAAGGCCGAGGTGAAGGGCAAGAAGGCGGTGCTCACCCTCGAGCCGGCGGCCGGCGGCGAGGCGGAAACGCTCGAGGCCGATGTGGTGCTCGTGTCGATCGGGCGCAAGCCGAACACCGATGGCCTCGCGCTCGACAAGGCGGGGCTGACGGTCAACCAGCGCGGCCAGATCGAAACCGACCATGATTTCCGCACGACGGTCGATGGCATCTGGGCGATCGGCGACGTCGTCCCCGGCCCGATGCTCGCGCACAAGGCCGAAGATGAAGGCATTGCCTGCGCTGAAAATATCGCGGGGTTGACCGGCATCGTGAACCATGATGTCATCCCCTCGGTCGTCTATACCTTCCCGGAAATCGCCGGCGTCGGCCTCAGCGAGGAACAAGCGATTGAAAAGGCGGGCGGCGACAAGGCGGCGGTCAAGGTCGGCAAATTCCCGATGATGGCAAACAGCCGCGCTAAGACCAATCACGAACCCGATGGTTTCGTAAAGGTGATCGCCGACGCCAAAAGCGACCGCGTGCTGGGCGTCTGGTGTATCGCCAGCGTTGCGGGCACGATGATCGCCCAGGCCGCGCAAGCGATGGAGTTTGGCGCGACCAGCGAGGATATCGCCTATACCTGCCATGCCCATCCGACACATAGCGAAGCGGTGAAGGAAGCGGCCATGGCGGTGACAGGCAAACCCATTCACATATAAGATTAAGGGAAAAGGATATGACGGCGAAACATCGGCTCTTGGGGACGGTTTCGCTGTCCCTTTCTCTCCTCTTCGGATCGGCAATCGCCCCGGCGCAGGCCGCGCCGGTTGCCCCGATGGCGGCTGCTTCCGCCACCCCCGATATCGCCGCCGTCAACCAGCGACTGACTGCGCTCCTCGACCGAGAGTATCCCTCGCTGGAGGCGCTGTACAAGGATATCCATGCGCATCCCGAACTGGCGATGCAGGAAGTCCGCACCGCAGGTCTTCTTGCCAGGGAACTTCGCAAGGCCGGCTTTACCGTCACCGAAAAGGTTGGCGGCATGGGCGTTGTGGGTGTGCTTCGCAACGGCGAAGGCCCCACCATCCTGGTCCGCGCCGATATGGACGGCCTGCCGATGGAGGAAAAGACCGGCCTCGCCTGGGCCAGCAAAGCGCGCGCCACCTATGAAGGGCGTGAAACGGCGGTGATGCACGCCTGCGGCCATGACACCCATGTCGCCTATCTGGTCGGCGTGGCCCGCGCCCTGTCGGCGCTGCGCGACAGCTGGTCGGGCACGGTGGTGCTGATTGGGCAACCGGCGGAAGAAACGCTTCAGGGCGCCCGCGCGATGCTTGATGACGGATTGCTGACCCGTTTTCCCAAGCCCGATTTCGGCTTTGCTGCGCATGTCAGCAATCTTCCGGCGGGCAGCGTTGTGATCAAATCGGGGCCGACCACTTCGGCATCGGACAGCTATGCCATCACTTTTCACGGGCGCGGTGGTCATGGCTCGATGCCCGCCGCGACCATCGACCCCATTCCAATGGCGGCGCGCTTTGTGACCGATGTGCAAACGGTGATCAGCCGCGAAAAAAATCCCGCGGCCTTTGGCGTGCTCACCATCGGCGCGATCAATGCGGGCAGCGCGCCGAACATCATCCCCGACAGCGCCGAGGTGAAGGTCAATCTCCGCTCGCAGGCCCAGGATGTGCGCGATTTGCTCAAGGGCGGCACCATCCGCGCGGCCAAGGCGGCGGCACAAATGGGTGCGGCCCCCGATCCGACGATCGACTATCTGGGCGGCACCGGCGTGCTGGTCAATGATCGCGCCATGGCCACGGCGGGCGCAGAGCTGCTGAAACCCGTGTTCGGTTCGGGGCTGATCTTTGCCCCCGCCGATGCGGCTCCCTTGTCGGGAAGCGAGGATTTCTCGGAATATGTAGACGCAGGGGTGCCGTCGCTCTTTTTCGGTATCGGCGGATATGATCCGGCGGCGCTCGCGGCACTCAAGGAAAAGGGGGAGGCGACCCCGACCAATCACTCGCCCTTTTTCGCGCCCAATGCCGACCCGGCGATCCGTAACGCGGTGACCGCGATCACCCTGTCCATCATCGGAGGCGTGCGCCCAGACGCTGGCTAGGCCAGGGGATATTTGAAGACGCAAATCTAGGGGCTCCGGCGCAGGCGGGAGCCTGTCTCCGACCGCCAAAAATGACCCCAACCCCGGCGGCCACCACCCTCGTCATTGCGAGAAGCCCGGCCCCGCCCGGGCGCCGAAGCAATCTCCAGCTATCCGCCCCACAGGCAATGCCCACGCCGCCGACTTTCGCCGGCCGCACAACGGGCCTTTACGGACGCAGCAGCAAAGGGAAGTCCCCCCGTCGCCATCCCTTTCAACTTATCGCCGCAAAAACGACCGTGAGAGACATAGAATTCCATTTAACTTATTGAATAATAACAATATTATACCAAGCTGCTTGCCAGCCCTAGGTGACGCTGCGTGGTACTTTCGCCAACTTCCGCCCTTGCTGAAAATCAGGCCTCATCGTCCTCGACAATCCGCCGCATCAGCCAGCATTCGGGGCCATAGGCGGGATAGGGGGACAGGCGGGCAAAGCCCTGCCGCTCCCAATAGCTGTCGGCCCCGGCGACCGCGATCAAGCCGATCTCGCCCAAGGCTTCCGCCCGGGCGCACGCCACGACATGCGCCACCGCCTCGGCCCCCGCGCCGCTCCCCCGCGTCGCGGGAAGCAGCGCGATATCATGCAGGTAAAATGTATCGGCATCCGCCGGAATCGCCCCCAAAACCTCGTTGAGCGCAGGCGGTGTGGCGCGGTGCCAGGGGTGGGAAATCAGATAGCCAAGCGGCGTGCCATCGCGTTCGAGCATCCGGCAGCCGCTGGGATAGAGCGCCAACCGTTCGGCGAAAGCGGGCCGCTCCTCGCTATAGGCGGGGCCGTGAACGGCATCGGCGATGACCACGACATCATCAAGGTCGCTGACACGCATCAGCCGCCATTGGGGCCGCTGCTGGGGGGAGGGGGATTGAGCCATAATGGTCCCCACTTGCCAGAGCGGCCACCCCTTGTCACCACCACGCGACAGTCACCGGATTTGGCAGTATAGCGCTCGCCATGATTCCCGATCTCACTCCCTTTGTTGGCATTATCGATCTTGCGGGCATTGGCGTTTTCGCGCTCTCTGGCGCATTGATGGCCGTGCGGATGCGCCAGACGCTCGTGACTGCCAGCTTCTTTGCGCTGCTCACCGGCGTCGGCGGCGGCAGCGTGCGCGATCTGCTCATCGGCGCACCCGTTTTCTGGGTGCAGGACGGCGCGGTTGCGGTCGTCTGCATCGGCATGGCTTTGATCGTCTGGTTCACCCCCGAACGCTGGTGGCAGGGCCAGCTTCTCGAGTGGGCCGATGCCGTCGGTCTCGCCTGCTATGCGGTTTTCGGCACCGCCAAGGCGATGGCGTGGGGCGTTCCCGTTGTTCCCGCGCTTTTGATGGGGATTATCACCGGCTGTGTCGGCGGGATTATCCGCGACGTTCTGGCCGGTGCACCGTCGATCATCATGCGCCCGGAAATCTACGTCACCGCCGCCGCGCTCGCCTCCAGCCTCTATCTGCTGCTGCTATGGCTCGGCGCGGGCACTCCCATTGCCGCCGTGACCGGCGCGCTCGCCGGCTTTGCGCTGCGCGGGGCGGCGATCCGCTGGCATTTGGGATTGCCCACCTATGACCAGACCCATGGCGCCTGACACCGCACAGCAATAGCCTGGGCCCAGGGGCACGGCACCGCCGCGCGACCCAGATCCGGTGCGATCCTACCGCAACAGAGTCGCAAGCGCTGTAACCCAGGCCTTATTCTCCGCCCCCGCGCTCCGGGGAGTAGCAGGGCGATAGGCGCGGCAATCGAGGCAGGCGGCCTGGATCGATCCGCTGCGGGTAAGCAGCGCGATATCGGCGATCACCCGCCGTTCGGTGAGCTGGCGGTTCATCGCCGCCAGGCCAAACCAGCCCCGCGGGGCGGTGGCGGTTTCTTCCTGTTCGCCGCCCATCCACTGGGCCAGCATCTTGGAAAATTCGCTTGGCTCGTCCTCAAAATATTTGGCGTGATATTCGCCCTTGATGCCAGCCCGCTTGGCAGCGTCGGCAAGCGCGTCGGACAGGCCGCCGAACTGGTCCACCAGCCCCAGTTGATGCGCCGTTCCACCTGCCCAGACGCGCCCTTCGGCGATCTGCTGCACTTTTTCCAGCGGCTGCTTGCGGCTCTTGGCGACCAGCCCGGTGAAGCGATTATAGATGTCTTCGACGCTCGCCTGAGCAAGCTGATTAAACTCGCTGTTCACCCCGCCCAAAATGTCCGGCTGTCCCGACAAGGGCGTGGTGGCTATGCCGTCGGTGGTCACACCGATATTGGCGAGCGTCTTTTCAAAGCTCGGCAAAATTCCGAAAACGCCGATCGAACCCGTAATCGTATCGGGCTCGGCAAAAATGCGGTCGGCGGGGGTAGATACCCAATAACCGCCCGACGCCGCGACATTGGCCATGGAAACGACCACGGGCAGTTTCTTCGCCTTGGCCGCGAGCAGCGCCTGGCGGATCTCTTCCGATGCCGTGACCGATCCGCCGGGCGAATCGACGCGCAGCACGATGGCCTTCACGCCGTCGTCAGCGACGGCGTCGAGGATATGCCCGGCGATAGTTTCCCCGCCCGCCGTGCCGCCTGTGGCTTCGCCGTCGATGATCTCGCCTACCACCGGGACCACGGCGATGGTCTCACCGGGCATTTCCGGCGGGTTGGCCGCGACCCAGTTTTGCAGCGGAATCGCTTTATATTCCCAAGGGCGACTGTCATCGGCGACACCCGCAATTTCGGCCACGCGGCGTTCGAACGCCATGCGGCTGCCAACCTTGTCGACCAGCCCGGCATCCAGTGATGCCTTGCTGAGATCATTACCCGCCGCTGTCACAGCGCCTGCGGTATCGGCGAGGAAAGGCTCAATCTTGGCGGCCTTGCGCGCCGTTTTCACGTCCTCAAGCCAATTGTCCCACAGGACGCTGGCATAAGCGACATTGGCTTCTTTCGCCTCGGGCGATTGGTCGCTGCGCAGGAAAGGCTCGACCGCGCTTTTGAAAGTGCCGACGCGATAGATGTTCGCGGTAACGCCCAACCGGTCCATCAGCCCTTTGTAGTAAAGGCGCGATCCGCCGGGCCCCGCAACGGCAACGCCGCCAATGGGATCGGTCCACACTTCGTTCGCATGGGCGGCCAGTTGATAGCTGTCGGTGCTATAGCCGGTGGCAAAGGCCAGCACCGGCTTCTTCGCGGCACGCACCTTGTCGATGGCTTCCCCAACCTCCGAAAGCGAGACCTGTCCGCCGCCAAGAAAGCGGTCGAGGTCAAGCACGACCGCTTTGACGCGTTGGTCGGTCGCGGCCGTTTCGAGTGCATGGACCACATCGCGTACGCGAATTTCACGCAAAGGGTCACTGCCCGACACAGCGGTCAGCGGGTCGATCTCGGCCGGCTGTTCAGTCAGAATGCCGTCCAGCTCGACAAGCAGCGCACCTTCGTCCACCGGCAACGCCGCATTGGGTCGCCCGGTCAAAAGGGCGAATAAAGCGATGAAAAACAAAAGCAGAAAAACCAGCGCCAGCCCGTCCTTTATCCCAACGAGAAGTCGCCATATTTTGCGCGGAAAGCTAGTGGCGGTTCCGTTCTTCTCGTTTTTGGAACCGGTGTTCCGCAGCGGAATGGCCCAGGGGCCGGTGGAATCCTTGGGAGGGAGTGCGCTATTGTCCGTCATTGCCGCAAATTAGGAGGCGCGTGCTAGTTTGGCAATTGGTGGATCGACCGGCGGACCAATCTTTTCCACCGGCGGCGTCACAGCCATTTTTCGCGGCGATACCATCGCACCGTTTCAGCAAGTGCATCGCGCGTGCTTATTTCCGGCCTCCATAGTTCAGGAGGAGGCGCAGCATCGGGGCCTGCGGTCCAATCGGGATGGGCGATATAGCGCGCGCGGTCGGGGGTCAGCTTGGCGCCGCTCCGCCGCAGCGCCTTGTCGATGCGCCCTCCTGCCTTGAGTAGCAGCGTCGGGATAGCGAGCGTTGACACATGGCGGCGCCCAACGGCGCGGCCAATTTCCTGGGCAAAGGCGCGGTGCGACCATCCGCCGGGGTGGCCATCGTCGACCTCATAGGTCGCGCCGATGCTCGCATAGCGGTCGCCGCAGAGAGCGACGAGCAGGCGCGCCAGCTCCTCGACATAAATCGCGGACATGCGACCAGTGGGCGGCAGCAGGGCAATGCCGCGTCGTGCCATGCGGAACAGGTCGAGCATTTCGGTGTCGCCGGGGCCGAACACGGCAGGCGGCCGCACAATAGTCCAGTCTAGCCCGCTTGCTCGCACCACCGTCTCGGCGCGCGCTTTGGACCAGCCATAGTTCGATAGATCGGGCTCGCGCGCGGCGAGTGAAGACACATGGACAAAACGGCTGGTTCCCGCTGTCCGTGCGGCATCGACGACATGGCTCGTCGCCACGGCATTGCCCGCTTCAAAAGCAGCGCGGTCGGGGACGTTGACCACCCCCGCGATGTGCAGCACCACATCGGCGCCTGCAACCATTTCTGCCAGACTGTCAGGCTGGTCGAGCGCGCCCGAAATCCATGTCACCCCCTTGCGTGCGGGCTGTGGCCGCCGAGTGAGGGCGCGCACCTGCCAGCCCGTCGCAAGCGCCCGGGTCAGCGATGCCCGGCCCACAAAGCCAGTGGCGCCGGTCATCGCGAGGATGGGCGGGGGGGGCGCCTGATCGGGCGGCAGGATGGTCACAGCAGCACCATATGGTCGCGGTGCACCACTGCACTGCGCGGAGCATAGCCAAGCGCTGCAGCCTGCGCTTCGCGTCCCAGCCCCAATATGGCGGCGGCATCGACGGCGGGATATTCGGACAGGCCGCGTGCGATAACGCGGTCATCTGGATCAGCGATATCGAGAATATCGCCGCGTGCGAAATCGCCGCTGGCGGCGCGAACCCCGGCGGCGAGCAGGCTGGCTCCGCCGCGTAACGCCTTGACTGCGCCCGCGTCGATGGTCAGCCGCCCTTTGGCGGTCAGTCCGCCCGCGAGCCAAGCCTTGCGTGCGCCGGCGCTTTTATCGGCAACGAACAAGCTGTGCCGCGCCGCTGTGGACAGGGGCCGTTCGACCCGGCCCGATGCAATGGCGAGATGGGCTCCCGCTGCATTGGCGATACGTGCGGCGGCGATTTTGGACACCATGCCGCCGGATCCCATCCCCGATGCCGATCCCGTGTCCGCCATCGCCTCAACCACGGCGTCGATCCGCTCAATCCGCTCAATGTGGCGGGCGCCGGGCTGGGCAGGATTACGGTCGTAAAGCCCGTCAATGTCGGAAAGCAACAGGACGCCCTGTGCCCCCGCGGCTTGTGCAACCCGAGCCGCCAGCCGGTCATTGTCGCCGAAACGAATTTCCTCAGTCGCGACGCTGTCATTTTCGTTGATCACCGGCACAACGCCCAGACCCAGCAAGCGATTGAGCGTTGCGGCGGCGTTCAGATAGCGGCGGCGATGTTCCAGATCGTCCAGTGTCACGAGTATCTGGGCGGCCGTCAGTCCCTCGGCGCCCAAAACATCGGCCCAGACGCGGCTGAGCGCAATCTGCCCTGTCGCCGCCGCCGCCTGCGCATCTTCCAGACTGGCGCGCCCCCCTTTGGACAGGCCGAGTTTTCGCGCGCCGAGCGCGATAGCGCCGGAGGAAACCACAGCGATTTGCTGGCCGCTTTGGGCGCGAAGGGCGATATCGGCGGCGATTCCGGCAAGCCAGTCGGCCCGGACCGCGCCGCTGTCATCGACAAGCAGCGCCGATCCGATTTTGACGATCAGCCGGGAACAGGTGGCGGGCGCGAACAACATGTCCCGCCGATAGCGCGGGACGTCGTCCGCGCCAATGCCAAGCTTATCGCGCGCCGCCGAAGGTGTAGCTGAGCGCAATACCGGCCGACGGCTGGCTGCGTGTGCCAAAGCTGCGGGTGACAGGCGAAGAGGCGGCGTCGCCGACCAGCCGGTCATAGCGCGCATAGCCCGCGACGCCCCAATGACGATCGAACTGGTGCAGATAACCGACCGTCATGCCGACTGAGCGAATCCCGCCGCCGGGGTCAAAGGCGTCGAGGTCCGAAGCCGCAGCTTCACTCGGCGTTACGCCGAAATAGGTGCGATGCATTTGGGCATCGCCCAGCGTGACGCGGGGCCCGACGGACAAAAGCCAATCGTCGCCTTCACGTGCAACATAATCGACGCCGATATCGCCATTCCAGCCCTTGTGCCCGCTCACCGCTTTGCGGGCTTCGGCGCGGAGGCGAAATTCGGGAGTGATCCATGCCTGGACAAAGCCCCCCAGCTCGATGCTGCGTTTGATGGACGGGAGAATATCATCGGTATCGGAGGCGCGGCGTTTGCCAAGCAGATTGACCGCCGGGCCAATAGAAAAACGATGATCACCCAAAAGACCCAAACCCGCGCTCTCGTCGGGCGCTTCAAATTCCATGGGCGTGCCGACAGGTGAACGGGAGAGGTCGAGGAAGGGGCCTATACTCATATCCTTGGAGCCAGGATATTCGGGCGTCATCTGCGGCCCCAAAAACACACGGGTACGCATCGGCGCCTCTTCGCCGGTCTGAGCATGAAGCGGGGCGGGTGTCGCTGTGACCAGAAATACAGCGATCGATGAGCGAACAATAATTTTGGGGGACATGCTTACTCCTTGGTAGATCTCATATCCCCGGCGCGGCTTTTCGTTCCCTCTTGGCGGTCAGAGCGGCGACCAGTCACCGTTTTCCTGCGCTTCTGCGGCCGACTTTCGACTCGGGCCAATGGCTTCGAGCAGCTTGTCGAGGACGGCATCTATCCCTGTTCCGCTGGCTCCCGACAGAGCCATCACCGGCAGGCGACTTTCACTTTCCAGCTCGGCTGACAGAGCGGCGATCAGCTCTTCGTCGAGGGTGTCGACCTTGTTCAGTGCCACGATCACTGGCTTGTCGGAAAGCCCGCCACCATAAGCTTCTAGCTCGTCGCGCACGATGCGATAGCTTGTCCCGACATCCTCGTCATTCGCGTCGACCAGATGCAAAAGTACACGGCAGCGTTCGATATGTCCAAGAAATCGGTCGCCCACTCCCGCACCATCGGCGGCGCCCTCTATCAGTCCCGGTATATCGGCGACGACAAACTCCTGTCCCTTGTGCGTCACGACGCCGAGCTGAGGACGGGTGGTGGTAAAGGCATAGGCGCCGACCTTGGCCTGCGCATTGGTGACGGCGTTTATGAAGGTCGATTTTCCGGCATTCGGCAGGCCGACCAGGCCGGCATCGGCCAGCAGCTTCAGCCGTAGCCACACCCACATTTCCTCGCCCGGCCAGCCCGGCCCATGTTGGCGGGGTGCGCGATTGGTCGAACTTTTATAGCTGGCGTTGCCGCGCCCTCCATCGCCGCCGCGCAGAAAGGCAACACGGTCCCCTTCTTTGGTCAGATCGGCGAGCAAGCTGCGTTCGTCGTCATCGGCAAGTATCTGCGTGCCCACGGGCACCTTGATCACCAGATCGTCGCCGCCCGCACCGGTCCGGTCGCGTCCCGCGCCGGGGGTTCCGCGCCGTGCCTTGAAATGCTGCGTATAGCGAAAGTCGATCAGCGTGTTCAGCCCGGCGACCGCTTCGAAGACGATATCGCCGCCTTTTCCGCCATTGCCGCCGTCGGGGCCGCCATATTCAATATATTTCTCGCGCCGGAAGCTGACGGCGCCGGGTCCGCCGTCGCCCGACTTGATGAAAATCTTGGCTTGATCGAGAAAATGCATGGAAGACCTTTACGACGCCGGGCGTCAAAAGCGAAGTAGGAAGGCGCGCTGCGACGATGAGGCCGACCAGCCGCGAGCCATTTTGCACTGCTTCTGCCGGGGCGCGGGAAATGAAGAGCGGGGGCTTTAGCGAGTATGTGGGCGATTAGCGAGTCCGTCGCAGCCTTTCCCCGATACCCTTATCCGTTGACGGGCTTTCCCCCATGCTCCGCCCAAAAGGCGGCCATGCGGTTGGAGATCAACTCGGCGGCCAATGCACGGGCTGTATCGCGGGGAAGATCAAGTGCTGCCGCCATAGGTCCGCCCAGCTGCGCATCCCCTAGTGCCATCAGCACCAAGGCCAGCGTATCTTCGTGCATCAGTCTCTTTTCCTGTGCATCGGGCGCCATGCCGTCGATCAACCGATGGATTGATTCGATGATCGGGTCGAGCGCATCTTCATTGCCGCTCATCAACATCCAGGAAGCAAGGCCCCCCGCACCGCCTTCGTCAAAAGCATCGAAGGCCAGATCGACGATCTCGCGCACATTACGCTCACCCGGAGGAGTCGATGCCATTTTTTCGCCAATGGTCGCGCAGACTGTTTCGGCGAGATAGGCCGCAAGTGCCTTTTGCAGTCCCGCCGCGCTGCCAAAATGGTGGAGAAGATTGGCGTGCGTGCGGTCGATGCGCCCCGCTACCGCCTTCAGCGTGACGGCCTGTGGCCCCGCTTCGATCAGTATCAGGCGTGCGGCCTCCAAGGCGACGGAGCGGCTTTCCTCCGGCGTGAGCCGCTTCTTGGTGATCGTTGCCACTGTATGTAATTCCTATCTATTACCCCAAGGCCTTTGGGCCTTTCTTATGTGCGCCTTTACGCCCCTTTTTGGCGAAGGTGAACCTATGTCCTCCGCAACAGAGCTTGCTGCTTGCACTGCGGGCCCGGAAATTGAGGCAGAAAGACGCTTTTGGTTGGCGGTCTCGTTCGCCTGACACCGGGGGTCGCAGTGGCGGGTATGCTTCCCTTTCCCGCGCCAGTGCACCCCTGTGGCAGCTCCATGTTCCTTTGAGGTAAGGAAGAGGAGAGGTGATTGACCGGGGCAGCCCGGATGGGCATGACTGGATGATGATCCGTGCGGCCCCTATGCTCAAAACCGAGCGTCTCTGTCTTCGGTCCCAGCGTTTTGCAGACAAGCAGGCGCATATCGCCATGTGGGCCGATCCGCGCGTCACGCGCTTCATTGGGGGCGATCCCCGCGCACCGGACGCCAGTTGGCAGCGCTTTTTGGGAGCGGCGGGGCTATGGCCGGTGATGGGCTTTGGCTATTGGGTGTTCGCTGATCGAACAAGCGATAAGCTGATCGGCATGGGCGGCCTGAGCTATTTCTGCCGCGGTATCCCCGAATTGGAAGATCTGCCGGAGGCCGGCTGGGCCTTTGATGCCGACCATTGGGGCGCGGGCTATGCCACCGAGGCGATGCGCGCCGCGCTTGGATGGGCTGACGAAAATCTGGACGCCAAAGAGATACGCTGCATTATTGATCCTGACAACGCACTTTCGGAACGCGTATCGGCGAAACTCGGCTTTCGGCGTATCGGCGAAAGCGATGCGCTCGGGCATATTGTGGCGATATATAGTCGGCCGCGAGGGGGATGATTGCTACGCTGGCTCTACCCCCAGGACGCCGCCGTCTGCGGTAACAACGCGCACCTTGCTGCCCGCTGCTGCATCGGGTCCGCAGACCGGCCATTCGCCATCGCCGACCTTCGCGCGGCCCCGACCATCCTCAATCGCTTTGGTTACGGTCAGTATTTCGCCGACGAGTCGTCCGGCGCGTTGATTGAGATGCGGATCGCTGCTGTTGATCGGATTGTCACGAAGCCAGTGTCGCGCGCCATAGAGAACGATGAAGGACAGCACGGCAAACAGGCCTAATTGGGCGGGGATGGCCAGTGGCAGCACCCACACCAGCGCACCCGTAATGATCGCGGCTGTGCCCAGCCAGATCAGAAAAAAGCCCGGCACCAAAATCTCGATCGCGACAAGCAGCACGCCGAGGGATAGCCAGAGCCAGTGGGGGGCCATTACTAACGGACTGTCTGCCATATTATTTCTCCGCCTGATTTCCCGGACGGCCAAGGGCGTCGCGTGCCAGTTCACCGATTCCGCCCAATGTCCCAATGAGTTGCGTCGCCTCGACGGGGAAGAGGATGGTCTTGCTGTTGGGGCTGGTGGCAAATTGCTCCACCGCTTCGACATATTTTTGCGCGATGAAATAGTTGATGGCCTGCGCATTGCCATTGGCGATGGCGTCGCTCACCATTTGTGTTGCCTTGGCTTCGGCTTCGGCCTCGCGTTCGCGCGCTTCGGCGTCCCGGAATGCGGCTTCGCGGCGCCCTTCGGCCTGTAATATCTGTCCTTGCTTCTCGCCCTCTGCGCGCAGGATTTCCGAAGCACGCATCCCTTCGGCTTCGAGGATGGCGGCGCGCTTTTCGCGTTCTGCTTTCATCTGGCGGGCCATGGCGTTGGAGATGTCGGCGGGCGGGCGGATGTCCTTGACCTCGACGCGGGTGATCTTCACGCCCCAGGGGGTGGTGGCATCGTCGACGACATGCAGCAACCGCGCATTGATTTCATCGCGTTTGGACAGGGTTTCGTCGAGATCCATCGACCCCATGACGGTGCGAAGATTGGTCGTCGTCAGGTTCATGATCGAGAGATAAAGGTCGCTGACCTCATAGGCGGCCTTGGCGGCGTCAAGCACCTGAAAGAACACCACCCCGTCGACCGCGATCATCGCATTGTCCTTGGTGATGATTTCCTGCCCCGGAATGTCGAGCACCTGCTCCATCATATTCACCTTGCGTCCGACGCGGTCGAAGATCGGCATGATGAAGTTGAGCCCGGGCTGCGCGGTGCGCGTGTAACGGCCAAAGCGTTCGATGGTATAGGCATAGCCCTGCCGAACCGGGGTCAGCGTCCACACGATAAACACCAGTGCCAGCACCACCAGCGTCAAAGCGAAGGCCATCATATATCTCCCCAATCAGAATAAAGCGGTGCGACCTGCTTTCCTTATTGCCCGGCAGGCGCGGTTAAGCCAGACAAAAGCATATGTTTGTGCCCGATATTGCCCCCCGTTCGCTCCTTTATGTTCCCGCATCCAATGCCCGCGCGCTGGAAAAGGCGCCGGGACTGAAAGCCGACATGATCATCATCGACCTGGAGGATGCGGTGCCCCAGGAGCGCAAGCGCGAAGCGCGCACCGCCATGCGCGCGGCGGTGGAGGCGGGCTTTGCAGGAAAGAGGGTCGCCGTGCGGATCAATGGCACGGGGAGCGCGCATCAGGCCGAGGATATCGCCGCCATCGCGGGGCTGGCGCTCGATGCGCTGGTGCTGCCCAAGGTCGAGCGGCCCGCCGACCTTGATCCCTTGCGCGGCTGCGGCCTGCCGCTGTTCGCGATGATCGAGACCCCGGCGGCCATTTATGCCGCGCGCGACATTGCCGCTGACCCGGCGGTGCGCGCGCTGATCGCGGGGCTCAACGACCTTGCCCATGAGCTGCGGCTTCCCGACGCGATGGATCGCGGCGCGATGAGCCATGCCATTCAGGCGATTGTGCTGGCCGCGCGCGCGGGCGGCGTCTGGGGTTTTGACGGGGTTTATAATGCGATCGACGATGCCGCGGGCTTTGCCGCCGAAGCCGCCGAAGGGCGGCGGCTGGGGTTCGATGGCAAGACGCTGATCCACCCGTCGCAGGTCGAACCCTGCAATAGCGCCTTTGCGCCCAATGCGCGCGAGATTGCCGAGGCCGAAGCGCTGGTTGCCGCTGCAACCGGCGGAGCCCAGCGTCATGCGGGACGGATGATCGAGGACATGCATGTCGCCGCGGCGCGCGCGCTGCTCGAACGCGCCCGCCGCTGAAGATCGCCGCGTGGGCAGCCGCCTCAAGGGGGCGATATTCTCGGCCAGCGATGCCGAGCGTTCGACCAACGCATCTTGCCGGGGTGGGGCGATCATGCAATGCGGCGAGGGATGAAGAAACCGACCTTTCGAGCCGCGCTGGCGGCTTCCGCCCTGATCGGCCTTGCCGTTCCCGCCATCCCCGCCGCTTTTGCTGCTCCCGTCGCCGCCGACACACCCATCACCGAGGCAGAGCTTGCCGCGCATATCCGGGTGCTGGCGAGCGACGCCTTTGAAGGGCGCGCGCCCGGCACGGCGGGCGAGGATCGCACCATCGCCTATATTGCCGGCGAATGGGCGCGGGCGGGGCTGGAGCCCGTCAAAGGCAGCGACACGCCCTGGCTTCAGCCGGTGCCGCTGGTCGAAAGCCGGTCACTGGGCGGCGAAGCGCAGTTTCGCGCCAAGGGACGGGCGATCAGGCTCGATCCGCAGGGTCTGTTGCTGAACAGCCGCGATGCCGAAGCTTCGCTCGACAATCTGCCGGTCATGTTTGTCGGCTATGGCGTCGATGCGGAGGGCAATGTGACCGCCGATGTCGCGGGCAAGGCCGCGATCATGTTCTTTGAAAATCCGCCCTATGGCAAGGATCTGCCCCGCTATCGCGAGCGGCGCCGGATGCTCGCCGAAGCGGGCGCCAAGGCGGTGCTGGTCGTTGCGCCGGAGGCGCTGGGTTGGGAGCGGCTGCGCGGCGCGATGAGCGCTGCCAGCATCGAGCGCGTGCAGGAAAGCGGCGAACCCGCCATCAGCGGTTTTCTGTCGCAGGCCGCGGCCGATACGCTGTTCAAACAGGCCGGGTTTGCGGTGGACCCATTGCGGCAGGCGGCCAGCGACCCCGGCTATCGCGGCGCGGCCCTGCCGCTGACCGCCGACCTGTCCGCGCGGACCGAGGTGCGTGCCTTTGACAGCCATAATGTGATCGCCCGCCTTCCCGGCGCCAACCCCGATGGCAAGGCGGTGCTGTTCCTGGGGCATTGGGACCATCTGGGCCTTTGCGCGCCCGAAGGGGCCGCCGACCGTATCTGCAACGGCGCCGTCGACAATGCGAGCGGCATCGCCGTGCTGATCGAAGTGGCAAAACGACTGGCCAAGGGGCCGCGCCCCGACCGCGATATTTATTTCCTTGCCACCACGGCCGAGGAAAAAGGGCTGCTCGGCGCCTATCATTTCGCCGATCATCCGGCGGTGCCCTTGTCCGACATCACGGTGGCGTTGAACCTCGATACGGTGGCGATCTCGCCGCGGGGCACGCCGGTGGCGACCATCGGACGCGGGCGCCCCGCCCATGATGCGCTGGTCACCGAAGTCGCGACGCGGCTCGGCCGCAAGATTGACAGCGATGGTGAAGCCGACCCCTTTGTCCAGCGTCAGGACGGCTGGGCCTTGGGCGCCAAGGGCGTCGCATCGCTGATGGTGGGCGGCAGCTTCTCCGACATGGCCCTGCTCGAAGCCTTTTTGGGCGATGATTACCACGGCCCCGGCGATGAATTTTCGGACAAGATCCCGCTGGGCGGGGCGGCAGAGGATGCCGATCTGCATGTCGCGCTGGGCCGGGCCTTTGCCGACAAGCAGCGGTGGCCGGGGACGGGGGATTAAGCCCTTTCGTCGCCCCCGCGCAGGCGGGGGCCGTGGTCGGCCTTTCCAGACGGCGCTTTTTTAGACTTCCAGCGGCCCCCGCCTTCGCGGGGGCGACGGGAATCAGGCCGCCTGTCGGGCGCGGTCGCTCACTTCCTGATTGAGCATTTCAGCCAGCAGGAAGGCGAGTTCGAGGCTTTGGCCCGCGTTGAGGCGCGGGTCGCAATGGGTGTGATAGCGGTCGGCCAGATCCATCTGGGTCACATCCATCGCCCCGCCGGTGCATTCGGTGACATTCTGGCCGGTCATTTCGATATGAATGCCGCCGCCATGGGTGCCCTCGGCGCGGTGAACGGCGAAGAAACCGCGCACTTCGGCGAGGATGCGTTCGAAGGGCCGGGTTTTATAGCCATTGCCCGTCTTGATGACATTGCCGTGCATCGGGTCGCACGACCAGACGACGGGATGACCCGATTCCTTTACCGCGCGCACCAGTTTGGGCAGATGCGCCTCGATCTTGTCATGGCCATAGCGGGTGATCAGCGTCATCCGCCCCGGCACATGATCGGGGTTGAGCGTGTCGAGCAGGCGCAGCAGCGCGTCGGCCTCCAGGCTGGGGCCGCATTTCATGCCGATGGGATTGCCGATACCGCGCAGATATTCGATATGCGCCGACCCTTCGAAGCGGGTGCGGTCGCCGACCCACAGGAAATGGCCCGACGTGTCATACCAGCCGCCGGTCAGGCTGTCCTGCCGGGTGAGGGCTTGCTCATAGGGGAGCAGCAGCGCTTCGTGGCTGGTGTAAAAGCTGGTGCCCTTGATCTGCGGCACGGTTTCGGGGGTCACGCCGCAAGCTTCCATGAAAGCGAGCGCTTCGGAAATGCGCGCGGCGGTTTCCTGATATTTCTGCGCCCAGGGGCTGCGGTCCATGAAATCATGGGTCCAGGCGTTGACCTGATGCAGATTGGCATAGCCGCCATGGGCAAAGGCGCGCAGCAGGTTGAGCGTGGCCGCCGACTGGTTATAGGCCCTGATCATCCGCTGCGGATCGGGCGCGCGGCCCTCTGCCTCGAACGCGATATCGTTGATGATATCGCCGCGATAGCTCGGCAATTCGGTGCCGTTCACCTCTTCCATGTCCGCCGACCGCGGCTTGGCAAACTGCCCGGCCATGCGGCCAAGCTTCACCACCGGCATTTTCGAGGCGAAGGTCAGCACCACCGCCATTTGCAAAAGCACACGGAAAGTGTCGCGAATATTATTCGGGTGAAATTCCGCAAAGCTTTCGGCGCAGTCGCCGCCTTGCAGCAAAAAGGCCTTGCCCTCGGCCGCGCGGGCGAGCTCGTTGGTCAATTCGCGCGCTTCGCCGGCAAAGACGAGCGGCGGATAATCGGCAAGTTCACGCTCCACGCGGGCGAGCTTTTCCGTATCGCCATAGGTGGGAAGTTGCCGGGCATCAAAATCGCGCCAGCTGTGCGGTTGCCAATTTTTCGTCATCATCCGTCTTCTACAAATTTCTACCAAATGCGTCGAATCGCGCGTGGACATGGCCCGAAAGGGTCGGGGAAGCAATGCGCGCGCCATTCTGCGTTGAGATTATTAGCATTTTAGCCACTTTTTCGCACCTATGCTTTTCTTGACTGGCGAAAAATGATAATTTGTTGCCGATTTGGGTGCTTCGAAGGACGGGCACCGGGCGCTGGGCAAATCGACAACGAAATTTTTGCGGCTCTGTGGGGAGGCGCGACACGGGACGATTTGGCTATGGCGAGCTTCGGTTCCCTATGGTTCGGCTATGCGGCCCTGGCACTGCTTCTGCTTGCCAGCCTTGGCGCGCGCGTCTCTGCGCTGGGCTTAGGGCTGGTCGGCGCCGCGCTGCTGGCTGCGATGCCCGCGCTGGCCTTGGGCCCGGACGTGATAGCGCTGATGCTGCTGGGGCTGATCGCGGCGGCCAATATGCTGCTGTTGGTGCGAGGCTGGCTGGACGAGGGGCGCCCGGTTTTCTCTCCGGAAGAAGAGGCGATGCGCCGCGCGCACCTGGCGCAATTGTCGCCCGATGCTGCCCGGCGGCTGATCGACCAGGGCGAATGGATCAGCGCCAGGCGCGGGCAGCTCCTGATTCGCGACGGAGAGGCGGCGCCGGGGCTTTTTTACATAGCCGAGGGCGATGCCGCGATGGTGCGGGATGGGAAGGATGCGGGGCTGATTGCCGAAGGCGCTTTGATTGGCGAGGCGATGCTGCTGGAGGGGGGAGCCTCCCGCGCTGAACTGACCTTGGCCAGGGATGCCCGGCTCTGGTTCATTCCCGCCACGATGTTGCGCACCTATCTGGCGGCCAATCCCGATGTGGCGGCACGCCTGCACGAAGGCTTTGCGCGCGCCTTGCGGGGAAAATTGTCGAGCAGCAACGCTCGCCTTAGCGAACGCGGGCCGCTATCATAGCGGGATGATGATCAAAATTTACGGTATTCCCAATTGCGACACGGTGAAAAAGGCGCGGCGCTGGCTCGACGATGCCGGGGTCGCCTATGATTTTCACGATTTCCGCAAGGATGGGCTGGAGCCTGAGCGGCTGCAAGGCTGGATCGATGCGCTGGGCTGGGAGGCTGTGCTCAACAAGCGGGGCACGACCTTTCGCAAGCTCGATGAGGCGGACAAGGCCGGTCTCGATGCGGCGAAGGCCAAGATGTTGATGCTCGACCAGCCGGCGATGATCAAGCGGCCCGTCGCCGAATGGGGCGAGGGGGTCAGCGTCGGCTTTTCGGCCGATGAATGGCGCGCGCGCCTTGCGGCATGAGGGCGCTGCTTGCTGCCGTCCTGCTGGCGCTTTCCACCGGCTGCGCGGCTGAGGAGCGGGTGGTGACCCCCACGCTGACCGGCGCGCCGCCGATCATCATCGCGCATCGCGGCGCTTCGGGCGAACGGCCCGAGCATACGCTGGCGAGCTATCGGCTGGCGATCGAGCAGGGCGCCGATTTTATCGAGCCCGACCTGGTGCTGACCCGCGATGGCGTGCTGATCGCCCGGCATGAGAATGAGATTTCGGAAACGACCGACGTCGCAGACCGCCCCGAATTTGCCGATCGCAAGCGGGTAAAGACGATTGACGGGCGCGAAGTGAGCGGCTGGTTCACCGAAGATTTCACACTGGCGGAGATCAAGACCCTGCGCGCGCGTGAGCGGCTGCCGCAACTGCGCGGTACGGGGCATGATGGCCGTTATGACGTGCCGACATTTGAGGAAATACTTGCGCTGCTCGAAGAGGTGAATGAGGGGCGGGAGGTGCCCATTGGCGTTTATCCCGAAACCAAGCATCCTGCCTATTTCGCGTCGATTGGCCTGCCGCATGAAGCGCCCCTGCTCGCGGCGCTCGCGCGCTTTGGCTATCGCGGGCGCGCCGCGCCGGTTTTTATCCAGAGCTTTGAAGTCGGAAATCTGAAGGCGCTGCGCGCGAAGAGCGACTTGCCGCTGATCCAGTTGATGGATGCCGAAGGCGGGCCCGCCGATCAGCCCGGCGCCAGTTATGCGGCGATGGCATCGCCGGAGGGGTTGAAAGCGGTGGCGGCCTATGCCGACGGCATCGGGCCGAACAAGGCGATGGTGATCCCGCGCGGCGCGCTCGGTGCGCTGGGAGAGCCGACGACGCTGGTGCGCGATGCCCATGCGGCGGGGCTGAAGGTGCATCCCTGGACCTTTCGGCGCGAGAATTATTTCCTGCCGCTGGAGATGAAAGCGGGGGTCAATCCGGCGGGGCATGGCGATGTGCAGGCCGAAATTCGCGCCTATCTGGCCGCGGGCATCGACGGATTGTTCAGCGACAATGTGGCGGAGGCGACCGCGGCGCGGCGTTGAATCGCGCCGGGGAGCGCGCCTTGCATTGCCGCTTTCGCAGCGCAGCATAAATCGCTAGGCTCCCGCGCCATGTCTACGACCTCCAAAATGCTCACCCTCGATACATCGACCAGCCGGGCGAATCCGACGCCGCAGCCGATGAAGCGGCTGACGGTGCCGCGCATCCGCCAGCGCAAGGGCGGGGAACCGCTGGTAATGCTGACTGCCTATACGGTGCGGATGGCGCAACTGCTCGATCCGCATTGCGACATGCTGCTGGTCGGCGATTCGCTGGCGCAGGTGATTTACGGCATGCCGCATACGGTCGGCGTGACGATGGACATGATGGCGCTGCACGGCGCCGCTGTGGTGCGCGGTTCCTATCATGCGGCGGTGATCGTCGACATGCCCTTTGGCAGCTATGAAGGCAGCCCGGAGCAGGCGTTCGACAATGCCTCGCGCCTGCTGAAGGAAACCGGCGCGGCGGCAGTGAAGGTGGAGGGCGGCAAGGTACTGGCGCCGACCATTGAATTTCTGACCCAGCGCGGCATTCCGGTGATGGGCCATGTCGGCCTGACGCCGCAGGCAGTGAATATTCTGGGCGGATATGGCGTGCGCGGCAAGAGCGAGGAAGAGGCGCGCTCGATTGTCGAGGATGCGGTCGCGGTGGCGCAGGCCGGCGCCTTTTCGATCGTGATCGAAGGCGTGCTGGAATCGATTGCCATTGAAATCACCGAAAAGGTCGCGTGCCCGACCATCGGCATCGGCGCATCGGCACGCTGCGACGGGCAGGTCCTTGTCACCGAAGATATGCTGGGCATGTTCGAACGTGTGCCGAAATTCGTGAAGCGCTATCAGGATATGGCGGGCGTGATCGAGGGCGCGGTGCAGGAATATGCCGATCAGGTCAGGTCCCGTTCATTCCCGACCGACGATCAAATCTACGCTGGATGATCCGACGCGCGCTGCGGCGGCTGGGTTGAGCGAAACGCTTGGCCTTTGCGGGCGTGGCCGCTAAGGAAACGATCCGCTGGCCCCTTTGGCCGCAATCGCAGACGAGATTATGGAGGTTTGATTGGCGCTGAGCCCCACGAACGATGCCGCCTTGCTACAGGAAGTGGATGAGGCGGTTCGCAAGGATCGGCTCGACACGATCATGCAGCGCTATGGCCTGTGGATCATCGGTCTCGCGGTCGCGGGATTGCTGGCCTTTGGCGGCTATCTTTATTGGGATCACCAGCAGAATGTGGCCCGCGGCGAAAGCGCCGAAGAGCTTGTCGCCGCCCTCGACAAGGTGGCGAGCGGTCAGGGTGACGCAGCGACCAAGGCGCTGAAAGCGATCGAGGCGGGCGATGAAGCTGCCTATCGCGCCGCCGCGTTGATCCAGCAGGCGAATATGGCCGCCGAACGTGACGACCTGAAAGGTGCCGCGGCCTTGATGGCGAAGGTTGCCGCCGATCCGAAACTCGATTCGACGCTGCGCGATCTGGCGTTGATCCGCCAGACCGCGTTCGAATTTGATACGCTGAAAGCCGAAGATGTGATCGCGCGGATGAAGCCGATCGTCGATGCCAAGGACCCGGTGTCCAGCTTTTTCCCCAGCGCCGCGGAATTGAGCGCCATTGCCTATTATCGCATGGGCCAGTTCGACAAGGCGGGCGCCCTGTATGGGCGGATTGCCGAGATGCCCGATTTGCCGCGTTCGCTGCAATCGCGCAGCGTCCAGATGGCCGGGATGCTGGGCGTCGATGCGGTCGCCGACGACGCCGACGAGACGGAAAAGGCCGGTGCGGCCAAGGCCGGCGCGCCAGACCCGAAGAAGGCCGCCGGAAAAGAAGCGGCCGCAGCCAAGACTGAGGAAGCCAAATAATATGCTGAAAAGGCGTTATGGATTTTACGCCGCGCTGTTGGCGTTGCCGCTTGCCGGCTGCGGCGCTTTCAAAAGCGATGGTGGCCCGCGCACGCCGACGGTGGGCGAGCGTATTTCGATCCTGTCGAATGATGACAGCATCAAGGTGGACCCGGCGACCGCTTCGGCGGCGGTGGTCCTGCCGCCGCCCGCGGTCAATGCCGACTGGGCGCAATCGGGGGGCAATGCCTCTAAGTCGATGGGCCATCCCGCGCTTGCCGCCACGCGCACGCAGCTGTGGGCAGCCAATGTGGCGGGCGGTACGACGAAACAGCGGCTCGCGGCCGCCCCTGTTATTGCTGACAACCGGCTGTTCGTTGTCGATACCGATGCTGTCGTCACCGCCTTTGCCGCTGATACGGGCGCAAAGCTGTGGAGCGTGTCGATCGGCAGCACCGGCAAGGATTATCAGAATTCGCTGTTCGGCGGCGGTGCGGGCGTTGACGGCAATATCGTTTATGCCACCAGCGGCGCGGGCGATGTTGCGGCGCTGAACGTCGCCGATGGTTCGCTGATCTGGAAGACGAAGCCCGCCGGGCTGCTGCGCGGCGCGCCGACCATCGCCTATGGCGGTGTTTATGTGGTGACGCAGGATAATCAGCTTCTTGCGCTCAACGCCGCCGATGGCGCGGTGTTGTGGCAGGCAACGGCCTCGCTGGAGCCGGGCAGCGTTTTTGGCGCCGCTTCGCCTGCCGCGGGGCAGAGCACCCTCGTCGCGGGCTATTCATCGGGCGAGGTTCAGGCCTATCGCTATGAAAATGGCCGCGACCTTTGGGAAGATGCGCTGGCGCGCACCTCGATGGCGCTGTCCGTTTCCACGCTGACCGACGTCGATGCCGATCCGGTCATCGACCGGGGCCGCGTCTTTGCGCTGGGGCAGGGCGGGCGCATGGCGAGCTATGAGCTGGTCACCGGTCAGCGCATCTGGGAAATTTCCATCGCGGGCATTTCGACCCCCTATGTGGTGGGCGAATGGGTCTATGCGATGACCGACGACGGCAAGCTGCTGTGCGTCGCGCGGGGAACGGGCAAGGTTCGCTGGCTGCAGCAGCTCGCCCGCTACCGCGTCGAAACCGAGAAGAAGAAAAAGGACCCGATCCGCTGGACCGGCCCGATTCTGGCGGGTGGCCGCCTGATTGCGGTCAACAGCGAGGGGCAGCTGGTCGAATTTTCGCCGACCGATGGTTCGGTCCTTGCCACCACCGATTTCAAGACGCCGCTGTCGCAGCCGCCGGTTGTCGCCAACAATATTCTTTATATTCTGGCCGACGACGGGCGTTTGACCGCCTGGCGTTAAATGGGCGGGGCGATTTGCCCCGCCGAAAGATAGGATAATAGCATGGCGCGGTCCGCGACGATCGCCATTGTCGGCCGTCCCAATGTCGGCAAATCGACTTTGTTCAACCGTCTGGTGGGCAAAAGGCTTGCGCTGGTCGATGACCAGCCGGGGGTGACCCGCGACCGGCGCGAAGGCGACGGCGAGCTTTTGGGACTGAATTTCCGTATCGTCGATACGGCGGGCTTTGAGGATCAGGATGCCGCGACCCTGCCGGGCCGGATGCGGGTCCAGACCGAAAAAGCCGTGCGCGAGGCCGATGCCGCGTTGTTCATGATCGATGGGCGCGCTGGCGTCACGCCCCTGGACGAGGAAATCGCCCGCTGGCTGCGCAGCGAAAATGCGCCGATCATCCTGCTGGTCAACAAGGCCGAGGGGAAACAGGGCGAAGCGGGGCTGATGGAAAGCTATGCGCTGGGGTTTGAAACCCCCATCGCGCTGAGCGCCGAGCATGGCGAAGGCATGGTCGATCTGTTCGATGCGCTGCGCCCCATTGTCGAACCCTTTATGGAGGCCGAGGCCGCCGAACTGGAAGCGGGGGATGAGGCGCCGCTGGGGCCGATGAAGCTGGCTATCGTCGGGCGCCCCAATGCCGGTAAATCGACGCTGATCAACCGGATGATCGGCGAGGACCGCCTGATCACAGGGCCGGAGGCGGGGATTACGCGCGATTCGATTCGCGTCGACTGGCAGTGGGAAAATGACGGCACGGTTCACCCCATCCAGCTTTTCGACACGGCGGGCATGCGAAAGCGGGCCAAGGTGCAGGACAAGCTGGAAAAGCTGTCGGTCGCCGATGCCCTGCATGCCGTTGATTTTGCCGAAGTGGTTGTCCTGCTGCTCGATGCGACCAAGGGGTTGGAAGCGCAGGATCTGCGCATCGCCGACAAGGTGCTGGAGGAAGGCCGCGCGCTGATCGTCGCCCTCAACAAATGGGATGTCGCCGAAGAGCCGTCCGCTCTGTTCAACGGGGTGCGGAATGCGCTTGATGACGGGCTGAGCCAGGTGAAAGGGGTTCCCTTGCTCAGCATATCGGGCGCGACAGGCAAGGGGATCGACACGCTGGTCCGCGTCGCCTTTGAACAGCGCGACATCTGGACCAACCGGGTGTCGACCGCGCGGCTCAACCGCTGGTTCGAAGGGGCGGTTTCAGCAAATCCGCCGCCCGCGCCGGGGGGCAAGCGCATCAAGCTTCGCTATATCACCCAGGCGCGCACCCGCCCGCCGACCTTCATCGTTTTTGGCACCCGCACCGACGCGCTGCCGGGAAGCTATGAACGCTATCTTGTGAACGGGATGCGCAAGGAACTGGGGTTTCAGGGGGTTCCGGTTCGCCTGAATTTCCGGAACAGCCGCAACCCCTATGATGAATAAGAGGCCGCGTCGCGGCCTGCTGCCTTGACGTCACGCTCTCCCCTGCTGGTCGATACCCGCGGCATGCGCTGTCCCTGGCCCGCGCTGCGGCTGGCGCGCGCCATGCGCGAGGAAAAGGCCGTGCTGCTGGTCGCCGACGATCCGCGCGCACCCGCTGAAATTGCGGCTTTGGCGGCGCAGCACGGGTGGACGATGGAGCCGCAGAGCGCGGCAGAAGCAACCGAAGAGCGGTGGCTCATCCGCAAAGGCTGAAAGATTTGGGTCCATTATCGGCACAAGTAAGCGGTTGGCGTAACTTCGCTTTAACCGCTTTTGGTGCATGTGTGAGCGAAGACTGCTGGTCGATGGACGCCAAGGAATGGAAAAGTGACAGAGCCGCTGGTGGATTGGAACGAGTTTCGCGCCACACGCGCCCAGTTGGGCGACCAGTTTGTGCGCATATTGGGCTATTTCCAGGAAGATGGCATCAAATCGGTCGCGGCCATTGAAAAGGCAATGCGCGAAAGCGACGCGCGCGGCCTGGTCATGCCCGCCCATACGCTGAAAAGCGAAGCGCGTCAGTTCGGCGCCGAACGGCTGGGGCAGCTTGCCGAAGATATCGAGATGTTCGCGCGCCGCTGCGTCGAAAGCCGCCACAGCCCGGAGGAGTTTATTCCCCGCGTGGCGGGTCTGCGGGCATTGTTCGAGGAGACGCTCAGCGCGCTGGACAAGGAAGCGAACCCGCTTGTTGCGCGCCCGTCGCGTAGCGGTTTCGGCCGGGCGATTTCGCGACTCTGACCCCTTCCTGGGGGGCTTAAGCGTTGCCGCGACGTAGCGGTACCCATTTCCCTTGCGCGAGACAGCGCCACAGCCATTCGAGCGGGCCATAACGGAAATGATCGAGCCATGGCTTGGACCAGAGCAGCATGAGCGCCCAGGCCCCGAGCACGAAAAGATAAAGCTCGGCGCGCGGCACAGCGCCAAATAAACCTAAGCCATATCCATAGAAGATGAAGGTCATCACCAGACTGGTGCCCAGATAATTGGTGAAAGCCGCCCGCCCGGCAGCCGCGACCCGCATCATCCAGCCACTTTGGGCGTATCGCCCGATTAGCAGAAGAAGGAGCGCCGCATAGCCGATGGTCATCATCAGACGCGCGGGCATTCCCCAAGCTGCAAATATATTGACTCCGATGACCGGATCAAAACCAGTGCGCCACTCTACCCACAGCAGGGCAAGCGTGAGCAAAAAACCTGGCACCAGAAAGGCGGCGACGCTGCGCCAATAGATGGCTCGTTCCCGGCCGCCGACCAGAAAACCGCTGCGGAACAAGGCCATGCCCAGCATCATAAGCGGTAGGGTCTCGAGAAAACTCCATGCGACGCCCACGAGTAGATCAGAGACATTGGCGAACTGGTCGGCGGTGATGGTCCAATAATCGCTGCGGTAAAAGGCAACTTCCTCGTCAATCTCCTCATCGGTGAGCGAGTATTCGGCGCGCATTTCCTGCGCAAGCTCAACCTGTTCGGAGGAAGCGCCCGCGCTTTCCCCTATGCGGATGCTGACGAGGCTGGATCCCATGAGGATGGTCATCACCAGCGTTCCGAGCGCATACAGGCCGATGGCCCAGCGGATCAGACGCTGATGGCTCCAACCGCGCATCAGAAAGGCGACGGAACCCACGGCTGCATAGAGAAACAGAATATCGCCCCACCACAGAAAAAGGAAATGGCACAGCCCAAAGAGTGCGAGCCATGCCATGCGCCGATAATGGACCGATACCGCGCTTTGCCCGCTGGCGGCGGCGCGGTCGGCGATCAGGATCATGCTGGCACCGAAGAGCAGCGAGAAGAGGCCGCGCATCTTCCCGTCGATCAACAGGAAGCTCAATGACCAGGCGATGAGGTCCGCCAAATTCTCGCCGCCATAGATGCGCGGCGAGATATACGCCATTTCGGGCATGGAAAAGGCGATGATGTTCATCGCCAATATGCCCATGACCGCGAAGCCGCGCAGCGCGTCGAGCGCGATGATACGGGACGCCCCGCTGCCGCTAGCCATAGTCCGCCCCTGCTGTGTTAACGCGCTATTACAGCCAGGTCGCAATCTGGTCGAGCGATTTCTTGCGCGTTGCGTGGAGCGGAATGGTGGCATCGGCGGCGGGGTGGCCGGCAACGATCAGCATCATCGGCTTCTCGTCCGCGGGGCGCCCGCAAATCTCGCGCAGAAAGCCCATGGGCGAGGGGGTATGGGTGAGGGTGGCCAATCCCGCGCTGTGCAGCGCGGCCAGCAACAATCCGCAGGCAATGCCAACGCTTTCGGTGACATAATAATTTTGCCGCGCTTCGCCGGGTTCGATCCCGCCGCGCCGCTGGCCGAAAACGACGATCAGCCAGGGGGCAGTGTCGAGAAAATCCTTGTCGGCATCGGTGCCGAGCGGCGCGAGCGCCTCTAGCCATTCCTGCCCGGCGCGGCTTTCGTAAAAAGCGCGCTCTTCGGCTTCCGCCGCTTCGCGAATGCGATGTTTGAGGCCCGCCGATTCGATGGCGGCAAAATGCCAGGGCTGATGGTTGGCGCCGCTGGGCGCGGTTCCCGCGACGGCGATGGCGGCTTCGATCACCGCGCGCGGCACGGGCGTGTCGGTGAACATGCGGCAGGTGCGCCGCGCGGCCATATGGTCGCGAAAGGCCGCCGCAGCGGCAATACGCTGGGCATCGGTCAGCGCGGGCAGGGCGGTGTAGGGGATCATGGGATGTGGCTGCATCGCGAAATCCTATCGCGCCTTCCCCAAAAAACCAGCGGCTTTTCATGAAGTATTGACATTTATGTTAGTAATGCTATTTCCTCATCATCGAGGACAGGAACAGAGAGTCGTCATGAACGCCATTCCCCTTTCGCATCCCGACCGAACCGAGACTGGCCTGCGTCCGCTGAAGGCGTGGCGGCATTTTCGCAATCTGATCGCCGACAAGGAAGATACCGAACAGGTCTTCCATATTATCGAAGCGCTGCGCGACAGCCGTTTCGCCAAATCCGCTGCGGCCTTTTTCCAGACTGCCGAAGGGAAGAAGCTGCTGGCGGAACGCGCCTATCTGCCCGCCATGCTCGATGACCATGACCGGCTGCGCAAGCTGCCCGAAGGCAGTGTGGGGCGCATCTATGTCGATTTCATGGAGCGCGAGGGGCTGACGGCACAGGGGCTTGTCGACGAGTTTGACAAATTCCGCCGGGGTCAGCCGCGCTATGACGATATGCTCGAACTTTATGGCAACCGGCTGCGCGATACGCATGACCTGTTCCACATTCTGACCGGCTATGGCCGCGACGCGCTGGGCGAACAATGTGTGCTCGCCTTCTCCTATAGCCAGACACCAAGCTGGGGCACGCTGTTCATCGCCTGGGCGGGCGCGCGCGAAATACACAAGGGGCTGGGCGGCCGCTACGCCGTTTATGCCGCGGTGCGCGAAGGGCAGCGCCATGGCCGCGCCGCGCAGCAGATCGCGCATCAGAATATCGAAGCGCTGCTCGCCGAGCCCCTGGAAGCCGCCCGCAAGCGGCTGGGGATTGCCGAGCCGGTGGTATACAAGCAGGTTCATGCCGCCATGCGCGCGGACGGGATTGATCCCTATGACCTGCTTGGCACACAGGCGGCTGCGGCAAAGGATGAAGGGCCGCTGGCCCAGGCGGCTTGAGCCCTGCCGATGTAATCAGGCGGCGAGGCGGGCGATGAGTGCCTGTGCCGCCGCCGGATTACGCAGCTTTGCGCCCGCGATGAAGAAAAGATAGGTGTCGCTGCCCTCTTTTTCCCAATCACCGAGGCGCGTGGCCCACTGGGCCAGGTCGGCGTCGGTATAGCCGGTTTCCACTGTCTCCACACTGCGTTGCAGACGCGCATAGCGGAAATCGGCGGTCGCCTCGTCGATGCGCGGAAATTCGTCGCTGTCGGCGAGCACGATCGCCATATTCCGTTCGCGCGCGAGATCGACAAAGGCGGCATCGCAAAAGCTTTCGTGCCGCACCTCCAGCGCATGGCGCAACGGCAGCCCGTCCTGGGCCTCGGGAAGGAGGTCGAGGAAGCGCGCGAAATCGTCGCGCTCGAATTTCTTGGTCGCCATGAACTGCCACAATATCGGACCCAACCGGTCGCCGAGCCGGGTCAGCCCCTGCGTCAGAAATTTTTCGACCGAGGCGGCGCCTTCGCCCAACTGCTTGCGGTTGGTGCAAAAGCGTGAGGCCTTGACGCTGAACCGGAAGCCATCGGGGACCGACGTTGCCCAGTTGGCAAAGCTTTCGGGTTTCTGGCTTCCATAATAGGTGCCGTTGATCTCGATCCCCGTCAGATGTTGGCCGGCATATTCCAGCTCGCGTTTCTGCGGATGCTTGGGCGGGTAGAAGGTCCCGCGCCAGGGTTCATAGGTCCAGCCGCCAATGCCGATATGGATGCTCATGACTTCATCACCTCCGTCGTCCGGGCGAAGCCCGGGATCTCATGGTCGCTTTTTGCCGCGCCGGGAGATCCCCGCTTTCGCCGGGATGACGAGGCGGGGATATTAGGCGAGCGCGGCGTCCGCCCCCATCAGCTTGGGGAAAAAGCCTTCATGCGCCTCGCGCAGTTCGGCGAGCGTCACCTGATGATCGCTTTCGGGCAGTTCGAAAACGATCCGGTCCTTGATCGTGCGGCCGAGCGGATCGACCGGCACATCGGCGCGGTTCGCTGCATCGAGGAAATCGGCAAGGCAGGTGTCGCAGACGGTGACGAGATAGAGGCCCTGATCCTCGCCGAAGAAGCTTTCGGCGATACCAAAGGGTTGTTCCTCGCTGACCATCACGCCGATGTTCGACTTGAGCGCCATTTCAGCGAGCGCAACGGCGACGCCGCCATCGGACACATCGTGGCAGGCGGTGATCCAGCCGGCCTCGATGCTCTTGCGGATGAAATCGCCAGTGCGCTTTTCAGCCTTCAAATCGACGGGCGGCGGCGGACCTTCCTCGCGCCCGTGGATTTCGCGCAGCCACGCCGACTGGCCGAGATGACCCATACGTTCACCCACGGCGAGCACGATATCGCCGGTGCGCTTGAAGCCGATGCCGACCGTTTTGGCCAGATCTTCGATCACGCCGACGCCGCCGATCGCGGGGGTAGGCAGAATCGCGCTGCCCCCGCCCGTGGCCTTTGACTCATTGTAAAGGCTCACATTGCCCGACACGATCGGATAGTCGAGCGCGCGGCACGCCTCGGCCATGCCGTCGAGGCACCCGACAATCTGGCCCATGATTTCGGGGCGCTGCGGATTGGCGAAATTGAGGCAATTGGTGATCGCGAGCGGCTTGGCGCCGACCGCGCTGATGTTGCGCCAGGTTTCGGCCACCGCCTGTTTGCCGCCCTCGAACGGATCGGCATAGCAATAGCGCGGGGTGCAATCGGTGCTCATCGCCAGCCCGCGATTGGTGCCATGAATGCGGACGATCGCGGCATCGCCGCCCGTCTGCACCGTATCGGCGCCGACCTGGCTGTCATATTGCTCCCAGATCCAGCGGCGGCTGGCGATGTCGGGGGTGCCCATCAGCGTCCGGAGGTCGGCGGCCACGTCCGTGGTTTCGGGAACATTGGTCAATTCCGCCTGAGGGGGCGTCGGGACGTGCGGGCGGTCATACAGCGGCGCATCATCGGCCAGCGGGGCAAGGGGGATGTCGCAGACAATCTCGCCCCGATGCTCCAGCACCATGCGGCCCGTGTCGGTGACGGTGCCGATGACCGCGAAATCCAGTTCCCATTTTTCAAAGATCGCCTTGGCGAAATCTTCCTTGCCGGGCTTCAGCACCATGAGCATCCGCTCCTGGCTTTCCGACAGCATCATCTCATAGGCGGTCATGCCCGACTCGCGTTGGGGCACATCGTCCATCTTCAAATGGATGCCGACGCCGCCCTTAGATGCCATTTCGACCGAGGATGACGTAAGCCCGGCAGCGCCCATATCCTGAATGGCGACGATGGCGTCCGATGCCATCAGTTCAAGGCAGGCTTCGATCAGCAATTTTTCGGTGAAGGGATCGCCGACCTGGACGGTCGGGCGCTTTTCCTCCGCATCTTCGCCGAAGTCGGCGCTGGCCATGGTCGCGCCATGGATGCCGTCGCGGCCGGTTTTCGACCCGACATAGACGATCGGATTGCCGACGCCGCTTGCCGCCGAATAGAAGATCTTGTCCTGTTCGGCGACGCCGACGGTCATCGCATTGACGAGGATATTGCCATCATAGGCCTTGTGGAAATTGACCTCGCCGCCGACGGTCGGAACGCCGACGCAATTGCCATAACCGCCGATGCCATGAACCACGCCCGAGATCAGGTGGCGCATCTTCGGATGGTCGGGGCGGCCGAAACGCAGCGCGTTGAGGTTGGCCACGGGCCGCGCGCCCATGGTGAAGACGTCGCGCAAAATGCCGCCGACGCCGGTTGCCGCGCCCTGATAGGGCTCGATGTAGGAGGGGTGGTTGTGGCTCTCCATCTTGAAGATGGCAGCGAGTTTCTTTCCGTCCGGGCCTTCGCCAATGTCGATCACGCCCGCATTTTCGCCGGGGCCGCAGATTACCCAGGGGGCTTCGGTCGGCAATTTTTTGAGGTGGATGCGCGAGCTTTTATAGCTGCAATGCTCTGACCACATGACCGAGAAAATCCCAAGCTCGACGAGATTGGGCTCGCGGCCAAGCGCAGACAGAATGCGCTCATATTCTTCGGGGGACAGACCGTGCTCGGCGACGATCTCGGCGGTGATGGCAGTGGCTGGCTGAGTCATGGCGCGCCTTTAGCCCCGCGCGCGCGATAGGAACAGCCCCTCTATGGCCAAATTCCGCCATAAAGGGGCTGCGAAAGGGAAAAGGTGGGGAAAAGGCTCAGCGCGAGGCGAGTGTCGTGGCGGGCTTGCCGAGCGGTTCGACATCGCGCAGCGTGAAATTCACCTGCTGCGACCCTACGGTGCCGCGCACGCGCTTGTCGCCGACGCGAAGGTGAAACGCCTTGCCGCTGCGCTCTTCGACGCCGCTGATCACGCGATAATCGCCCTTGTGGGTGACCGTGTAGCTGTAAACATGTCCGTCATGTTCGAAGCGCCGTTCGGCTTTTTCCCCGGCCGTAGCGGCGATGGGAGCGAATGCGGGCGCCATCAGGCCGACGGCAAGGATGGGAAGAAACAGCTTTTTCATGATGCAAGTCCTTGTCTGGTTGAACAAAACTTGCCTTTCAGCCCCTCCGTATTTTGTGCATTGCAACATGACTCGCTTTTGGGCGGGCAGCAATTGCAAAGGATGAAATTGTCATTGCACTGCGGGTAAGCGATAATGGGCCCTGCCCGACGTCGCGCTTGACCAAAAGGGGCAGAAAGGGCCAAAGCAGGACCCATGACCGATACCCCCGAAAACACGGCCCCCGTGGCCATTGACTCCCTGTCGTTCGAGGCGGCGATGGGCGAATTGGAAATGATCGTCCGGCGCCTGGAAAATGGCGATGTCAGCCTGGAGGAATCGGTTAATCTTTATGAGCGCGGCCATGCGCTGCGCGCGCATTGCGAAGCGCGTCTGGCAGCGGCGCAGGCGCGGATCGAACAGGTCAGCCTGGGCAGCGATGGACAGCCGACCGGAACCAAGCCCTTTGGCGAAAGCTGAACCGCGCATGGCGGCGCATATCGGAGAGGGGTCTGGGGACTATGCTGCCCTTCTGTCCGCCGCGCAGGCAGAGGTGGCGGAAGGGATCGACCGGCTGTTCGAGCAGTTGCTGACGATACCCGCCGACCCGCGCGAGCCGCTTTATCGGGCGATGCGTCATGCGGCCATCGGTGGCGGGAAAAGGCTGCGCCCGCTGCTGGTGCGCGCGGCGGCGGATCTTTTTCATATCGACCGGGCGCTGAGCTTGCGCGTTGGCGCGGCAGTGGAGGCGATGCATGTCTATTCGCTGATCCACGATGATCTTCCGTGCATGGATGATGACGATATGCGGCGCGGAAAGCCGACGGTTCATCGGGCTTATGATGAAGCGACGGCGATTCTGGCGGGGGATTCGCTCCACGCGCTCGCTTTCGAATGGCTTGTCGACCCCGCGACCCATTCGGACCCCTTTGTGCGGGCCGAACTGATGAAGGAACTCGCCCATGCTGCCGGTCCGGCCGGAATGGCCGGGGGGCAGATGATGGATCTGGCCGCTGAAAAATCCAATTTCGACCTGCATACGGTGACGCGCCTGCAACAACTCAAGACGGGCGCGCTGATCGGTTTTTCGGTCGAGGCCGGAGCCATTCTCGGGCGGCTGCCTCCCGATGCACGCGCGCCCTTGCGCGGTTATGCACGGGATATCGGCCTCGCTTTCCAGATCGCCGACGACATCATGGATGTGGAAGGGGATGAGGCGCTGGCGGGCAAGGCGCTCCAAAAGGATGACGCGGCAGGCAAGGCGACCTTTGTCACTTTGATGGGGCTGGAACGGGCGCGCGACCAGGCGCATGCGCTGGTCGAACAGGCGGTGGGGCATTTGGCGGGCTTTGGTGAAGAGGCGGCGCTGCTGCGCGCTATTGCGCGCTTTGTGGTGGAAAGGGATCGTTGATGCGGATTGGAGTTTACCCCGGGACATTCGACCCGATCACGCTGGGGCATATGGACATCATCCGGCGCGGGGCGAAGCTGGTCGATCGGCTGGTTATCGGCGTGACGACCAATATCTCCAAAACGCCGATGTTCGAGGACGATGAGCGCATCGCCATGGTGGAGCGCGAGGTGCAGGGCATCGAGGGTGATATTCGCGTTGTCGGCTTCAATTCCCTCCTCATGGATTTCGCGACCCGCGAAGGCGCCACCGTCATTGTGCGCGGGCTGCGCGCGGTTGCCGATTTCGAATATGAATATCAGATGGCGGGCATGAACCAGCAGCTGAACAACCGCGTCGAGACTGCCTTTTTGATGGCAGACGTCAGCCTGCAGCCCATCGCCTCGCGCTTGGTCAAGGAAATCGCCATTTATGGCGGCGAGATCCATAAATTCGTCACCCCGGCGGTGCGCGATGCCGTCGAGGCGCGAATTGCCGAGCGGGGGCTGCGTCGCGGCGATCCGTGATGCTCAATCATTGAGCGTTCAGCTTTTTCCCGCTAGGCCGCGCTGCCTGGGGCATATTTCTGACCAAGAAACATCAAGAGCAAGGGCCGATCCAGAATGAAATTGATTTTCCGACCGCTGGCGCTGACTGGCCTGGCACTGGGCCTCGCCTTGTCCGCTGCTGCGCAGGATGCACCCGCCGTTGCGCCCGATGCCGCACCGGCGACGGAAGCGCCCGCTGCACCTGCGATGACCCCCGACCAATATATTGGTAACCCCGAATATATGCTCAACCTCGACCTGTCGACGGGTGGGCGCGTGGTGATCCAGCTTTATCCCAATGTGGCGCCCAATCATGTCGCGCGTGTCAAAGAGCTGGCGCGCGACGGCTTTTACAATGGGGTGAAGTTTCACCGGGTGATCGACGGCTTCATGGCGCAGACGGGCGACCCCAGCGCGACGGGGCAGGGCGGATCGGCGCTTCCGGACCTCAAGGCCGAATTCAACGCGGTGCCGCATTTGCGCGGCACCGTTTCGATGGCGCGCGCGCAAAGCCCGGACAGTGCCAACAGCCAGTTTTTCATCATGTTGCAGCCGCGCTTTGCCCTTGACCGCAACTATACGGTATTCGGGCGCGTCGTGTCGGGGATGGAATATGTCGATGCGATCAAGCGCGGCGAGCCACCGCCGGTGATGTCGCGCATGGTGCAGGTGTCGGTGGCTGCCGATAACAAGCCCATGCCCCCCGCATCGGCTTTGACCGAAGACGCCCCGCCGCCCGCAGCCGACGCGAATATCGGTGCGGCGCCGCGTAACGCGCCGATCCGCTAAAAGGGAGAGGGCGCGCAATGCGCGTCGATGCGTTCGATTTCGACTTGCCCAATGAGCGCATAGCGTTGCGGCCCGCGCGGCCGCGCGATGCCGCGCGCATGCTGGTGGTGGACGGGAATCGCATGACCGACGCTGGGGTGCGCGACCTGCCCGCCTGTCTGCGCGCGGGCGATTGCCTCGTCTTCAACGACACGCGCGTGATCCCCGCCCAGCTCGAAGGGCGGCGTGGAGAGGCGCGGATCGGCGCGACCTTGCACAAGCGGATCGACCTGCGCCGCTGGCAAGCCTTCATTCGCAACGCCAAGCGTCTGCGCGTGGGGGAGACGGTCGATTTCGGCGAAGGCGTTGCGGCGCTGGCTGAGGAGCGGCTGTCCGACGGAAGCTTCATCCTCGCTTTTGGCGGGGATGAGCCGGTCGAAATATTGCTCGAACGCGCAGGCACCGTCCCCTTGCCGCCTTATATCGCGGGCAAGCGCGACATCGACGACGCGGACCGCGACGATTACCAGACCATGTTTGCGCGTGAAGATGGCGCGGTCGCCGCGCCCACCGCCGCGCTTCACTTTACCCCGGCGCTGCTGGATGCGCTCGCGGCGGCTGGAATTACCAGCGAGACGCTGACGCTGCATGTGGGGGCGGGGACTTTTCTGCCGGTGAAGGCCGAGGATACCGAAGATCATCAGATGCACGCCGAATGGGGGCGGATCGATGCCGAGACCGCCGACCGGCTCAACGCGGTTCGCGCGCGCGGCGGGCGGGTGATTGCGGTGGGCACCACCAGCCTGCGCCTGCTCGAAAGCGCGGCGCAGGCTGGTGGCGTGATCCGTCCCTTTGCGGGCGACACGTCGATTTTCATCACCCCCGGCTATCGCTTTCGCGCGATTGACGGGCTGATGACCAATTTTCACCTGCCGCGCTCCACCCTGTTCATGCTGGTGAGCGCGCTGATGGGGCTGGAGGTGATGCAGGCCGCCTATTCCCATGCCATAGAGACGGGATATCGTTTCTACAGCTATGGGGATGCCAGCCTGCTGCTTCCCGCTCAGAGCGAGCGGTCGGCATAAATGGCCATCGCCTCGGCGATAAATTCGGGGCACCCGGGCAAGTCGCTGCCCTTGTAGGTATCCCGAAATTCGGGATTCTCGACATAATGGCGCCCAAGCCCTGCAAAGGCAGCGGCATCGGGCGTCCAGCTTCGCGAAACCCACAGATAATGTCGGTGCGTCACCTCCTGCACCGGCGTGGAATCCGGGGCGTCGCCTGACTGAAACAGGCGGATGAAGTCATCGCGTATCGCTTCCATCTCCCGTTTGAGGTCAGCGATATCCTCGGGTGAGAGGCTGCGCGCCTTGGCCTGTGCGGCTTCGACGGCATCCTTGCCCCAAAAGTCGACCGCTTCCTTTTCCCAGCGTGCGCGGGTTTCGGGTGAAATCCCCGCATATAGATCTTTGTCATCCATCTCTTCATCCTTTTCCAATGCTTCGATCGTGCGATCGATGGTGTGGATGAGGTTGCGATAATGACCGATACGCCCCTTCAGCGCGGCACGATGCTCGTGCAAGGCAGCCAAGGGATCAAAACTAGGATCGTCAAGGATCGCGGCAATGTCGGCGAGCGGCAGGCCCAGTTCGCGATAGAAGAGGATCTGCTGGAGGCGCAGCATCTCTTCCCGGCCATAATAGCGATAGCCATTGCCGCCGACATGACCGGGTTTCAGCAGGCCGATCGCATCATAATGATGCAGTGTCCGCACGCTGATGTCCGCTGCCTTGGCGACTTGTCGAACGGTTCGCACCTATCGTCTCCTCATCATGGACCGGGCTTTTCGGCTATCACGTTGCGTGAGGGTCAAGCGTTATTCGACGCGCCAAAGGATAAGGGTCAATCGACCATTTACGCAATCGCAAGGCTTTGCTGCCATTTCGGAGGGAATATGGGCCAGCAAGAGTTTTCGGAATGAGCAGGATGGCACGCAGCGCGCGTGATGCGGCAGACGAGAGCACCGAAAATATGCGCTCACGCGGCGGATTGCTGGGCAAATTTGTTGGGCGAGGGGCGAAGTCTTCGGACATGGCTCCGCCCGGTCTGCAGATGAATGAAGCGCTGCGCCTTCTTCAAAATTATGAAGAAAGCGGTCGCGGCTGGTTCTGGGCCACCAATGCCGAAGGACGGCTGACCTATATTTCCGAAACCGTTGCAGCGCGTTTGGGAAAAAGCGGCGACGGGCTGGCCGGGACGCCGCTCGTGGAGCTTTTTGACGGGTCGGCTGGTGAAAGCGAGCGCCAACGCAGCTTGCCCTTTTTGCTGACGCGCCAGTCGAAGATCGACGAACTGCCCCTGCGCGCCGCGCTGGAGGAAGAGGAATGCTGGTGGGCCGTTTCCGGGCGGCCTTTCTATAGCGAGGGCGGTCAGTTTCAGGGCTATCGCGGTAGCGGAACCGATATTACCGCCCAGCGCCGTTCGGCGGAGGATGCCTCGCGCCTGGCGCTGTATGACTCGCTGACCGGGCTTGCCAATCGCCATCATATTTCAAAAAAGCTGGAAACGACGCTGGCTGCCTTTTCGCAGCAGGACCGAAGCTGCGCGGTGATGCTGCTCGACCTCGATCGTTTCAAGCAGGTCAATGACACGCTGGGTCATCCGGCGGGCGATGAATTGCTCAAGCAGGTGGCGCAACGCCTGCTCAAAATTGTCGGCGACAAGGAAATGGTTAGCCGTCTGGGCGGCGATGAATTTCAGATCATATTGCCCGACAAGGATGACCGCGGCGAATTGGGCGATCTGGCGGGCGAAATCATTGCCAGCCTGTCGCAGCCTTATTCGGTCGATGGCAGTCGCTGCATCATCGGGGCTTCGGTGGGGGTCGCGATCAGCCCCTTTGACGGGACGAAGAGCGGCGATCTGATCCGCAACGCCGATCTCGCCCTTTATGCCGCAAAGGGCAATGGGCGCGGACGTTTCCGCTTTTATTCGCAGGATCTGCATCAGGCCGCCGAGGATCGGCGCGTGCTGGAGGAGGATTTGCGTGACGCGCTGGTTCGCAATGAAATGCATCTGGCCTATCAGCCGGTGGTCAATGCGAAGTCCAATGTCGTCACGGGGGTCGAGGCGCTGCTGCGTTGGAACCATCCGGAACGCGGACCAATATCGCCTGCTGTGTTCATTCCCATTGCGGAGGAATCGAACCTCATTCTGTCGATTGGCGAATGGGTGTTGCGCACCGCCTGCGCTGATGCCGCTACCTGGCCGGGCGACATGCGCGTCGCGGTCAATGTCTCGCCGATCCAGTTCGCCAATGAAGGCCTGCCCAAGCTGGTCATGCACGCGTTGGCTTCGAGCGGACTTCCCCCCGAACGGCTGGAGCTGGAGATTACCGAAAGCGTATTCCTGGGCGACAGCAGCGAAACCAACCGCATGTTCGAGGCGCTGAAAGGTGTAGGCGTACGTCTGGCGCTCGACGATTTTGGCACGGGCTATTCCTCGCTCAGCTATTTGCAGACTGCGCCCTTCGACAAGATCAAGATCGACCAGAGCTTTGTGCGCGATGCGACGGTTGCGGGATCGCGCAACGCCGCGATCATCGCCGCCATCGTGGCGCTGGCCGAGGCGCTCGATATGGAAACGACGGCCGAGGGAATTGAATCGCTCGATCAGCTCGACCTGATCCGCAAGCTCAACGTCAGCCATGTGCAGGGCTATGTTTACAGCAAGCCGGTGCCTAACGCGAATCTGCTCGAACAGACCGAAACGGGCGCGTGGACGATCAAGCCCTCGGGACCAGCGCGGCAGCGCAACGATCGTTTCCATATGTATCGCAAGGTCGGCGCCATCCATGGCAATCACCGCTATGAAGTGGTGATCCGCAATTTGTCGGCGACCGGCGCGCTGATCGAAGGCTTGCTCGATGTGCCGCTGGGCACGCAATTTGTCATAGACTTTGGCGAAGGCCAGCTTGCGACCGCGACGGTGCGCCGCTCGGTCAAGCATCAGCAGGGCGTCGAATTTGAACAATCGCTCGTCAGCGACGGCAATGGCGGCCTGTGCACCCGGCACCGTGTGTCGCCCTATCTGATCGCCGAGGCGACGAAACGGATCGCGACGACGCTGGAACTGCCGGCCTTCAGCACGGTCAATGACTGGAAGAAGGACTGACGCGGCTCATCGGTGCGGAACCCTCTTTTTCATCAGCCGTTGGAGAGGCGACTGGATGAAAGGGATACCGACATGAGCGAGACGCGAATTTTTGCCAGGTTGAAGGCCGACCATGACCGGCACCGCGATCTTTTGGATCGCATTGATGCGACTCAGGGTGACAGCCCGGAACGGGCGGAGCTGTTCGAGACCTTTCGCGTCGAGGTGACGGCGCATGCCGCGGCTGAGGAGATGTCGCTCTATGCGACGATGCTCGGCAAGCCCGATTTGCGCGACGAGGCGCAGCATAGCGTATCCGAACATAAGGAAGTCGAGGATATGCTGACCGAGCTTTATGAAATGGATTTCGGCTCGACCGGCTGGCTCACCCGCTTTCGCACGATGAAGGAGCGCTATCTCCACCATATCGACGAGGAAGAGGAGGAGATGTTCCCCGAAGCCGAGAAGGGACTGTCGGAGGAACGCAAGAAAGAGCTGATCGCGATTTTCGAGAAGGAAAAGCCGAAGGAAAAGGCCAAGGCGGCTGAAGAGGAGCCCTCGAGCGACGACGAGCGCGAGTAGCGGCAAAGAGCGTCAGGGCGGCGCGCGCCGCGGCTCGACTTTCACACGCACCCGCGCCATAGCCGCGCGCCATGACCGACAGATTCGCCTTTTCCATCGCCGCGACCGACGGCGCCGCGCGCACGGGCACGATCCGGATGCAGCGCGGCGAAATCCGCACCCCCGCTTTTATGCCCGTGGGGACCGCGGCGACGGTCAAGGCGATGCGCCCGGCCGAGGTGCGCGCGACGGGCGCCGATATCATTTTGGGCAATACCTATCATCTGATGCTGCGTCCCGGCGCCGAGCGCATGGCGCGGCTGGGCGGGCTGCATGATTTCATGGGCTGGGACCGCCCCATATTGACCGACAGCGGCGGCTATCAGGTGATGAGCCTCTCGGCGCTGACCAAGCAGAGCGAGGATGGGGTGGCGTTCAAAAGCCATCTGGATGGCTCGCGGCATTTGTTGACCCCCGAACGCTCGATGGAAATCCAGCGGTTGCTGGGCAGCGATATTGTGATGGCGTTCGACGAATGCCCGCCGAACGGCGTCGATGCCAAGCGCGCCGAGGCGAGCATGGAGCGTTCGATGCGCTGGGCGGCGCGGAGCCGTGCGGGTTTTGATGCGGGCGAGGACCATGCCGCGCGCGCCGCGCTGTTCGGTATTCAGCAGGGGTCGCTTGATGAAAAGCTGCGGGCACGGTCAGCCGAGGCGCTGATAGAGATCGGCTTTGACGGCTATGCCATTGGCGGGCTGGCAGTGGGCGAGGGGCAGGAGGCGATGTTCGGCGTGCTCGACTATGCGCCCGAGCAGCTTCCCGCGGACAAGCCGCGCTATCTGATGGGGGTCGGAAAGCCCGACGATCTGGTCGGGGCGGTGGCGCGCGGGGTCGATATGTTCGATTGCGTGCTGCCGACGCGCTCGGGCCGCAACGGGCAGGCCTTTACTTGGAACGGGCCCATCAATATCCGCAACGCCAAATTTGCCGAAGATCAGGGGCCGCTGGACGCGGATTGCGATTGTCCGGTGTGTACGGGCTGGTCGCGCGCCTATCTGCACCATTTGGTCCGTTCGGGCGAAATGCTGGGGGCGATGCTGATGACGCAGCATAATCTGCATTTCTATCAGGCGTTGATGCAGACGATGCGCGAGGCGATTGCGGCGGGGCGTTTTGCGGGCTTTCAGGCGGGTTTTGCGGAGCGATACCGCAAATAGCGCGCGGTCGGCGGGTGCCGGGGCGTGGAAGTGTGCAAAGGTGCCACGCAGCGTAACATGGTGATATCAGCTAGTTATGGTAAAAATGCAAGTTTCCGGGAATGACCGGAGCGCGCGGGACTTGCCGGGGTCGGTCCCAGGGGGTCAGTCCAGCTTGTCGAGCAGGTCGAGCATCGACTGCGGAATTTCCTCATCGACCGCGCTTTCATAGGCGCGGCGCAAGACGACATTCACGTCCCGCTCTTTTGCGGACGGCTTTCGGCCGCGGTTGGCGGCGGTTTGGCTGGCGTCTTTGGGTCGACCCTGTTCAGGCGACATTATGGCTGGATCCGCTGAATCATGGGTCCTCGTGCTAAACGCGTGTAAACCAAAGCGCAATGGCGCTTTGTTCCTTTCCCATGAAACCATTTTGCGATTAGATCGTTCCCGACGAATGAAATAAGTGGGGGCGCCGGGGGCTGACTGCCGTCGTCCAAGAAGATTTGAAGGCGGCGGACCCACGACAGGTCCGTGCCTGTGCAGGAGGAATTATATGTCATTGGGTCAGGCCATTGCGCCGCACCTTCCTTATTTGCGGCGTTATGGACGGTCGATTTCGGGCAGTCAGAAACATGGCGATGCGTTGGTCGCGCAAATATTGGAACAGCTGGTCGCCGACCCTTCGCATATTGATACCAATGGCGACCTTCGGCTGCAGCTTTATCGCATGATCCATCAGAATTTCGGCACTTTTGCTGCCGATGTCGAGGCGAGCGACGAAGCGGCTGTCCCCGATGCGGCGATTGCCGATGCCCGGTTGCAACGTATTCCGTCGCTGGCACGGCAGGCCTTGCTGCTGACGGCGGTGGAAGGGTTCAGCATCGACGAGGTCGCCCGGATCGTGGAGCGCGAGACCGAAGCGGTCGAGGCGCTGATCCGGGAAGCAACCGCCGAAATCGACCGTCAGACCCACGCCCGCATCCTGATCATCGAGGATGAGCCGATCATTGCGATGGACATCGAAATGATCGTGCGCGAACTGGGTCATGATGTGGTGGCCGTCGCGACCACCCATGCCGAGGCGGTGGCCGAAGCCCAAAAGCATCAGCCTGGCCTGGTGCTCGCCGATATTCAGCTTGCCGACAATAGTTCGGGGATCGAGGCGGTGCAGGAAATTTTGGGCAGCATGAGTGTGCCGGTGATCTTTATCACCGCTTTCCCCGAACGCTTGCTGACGGGCGACCGGCCCGAGCCGGCCTTTTTGCTGACCAAGCCTTATCAGCCCGCGACCTTGCGTGCGGCAATTTCGCAGGTACTCTTCTTTGATGAAAGCACGGTTCCCGCCTGAACGGTTTGGGGCTGGATAAGTGAGTCCCCCCGGCGAATGCTGGGGGGTCTTGCGGTGGTGCGCGGCCTCCCTGGCCCCGGCTTTCGCCGGGGCACATGCCTGCGGAGGCGGGGTGAGGGCGCGAGCGCGGGGAGCGTGACCTGTCTTTCTGGGGGTTGCGGGGGATGGGCGCTCGGGCGATAGCCGGGGAGCCATGACTGCCACCCTCCCTCCCGCCACGGCCCCGGCCCGAAATTCTGCCCGCCAATCGGCGCTCGACCGGCTCAAGGCCCATGCGCCTTTCCTCGCGCGGCTGGCCGAACTTTACCCGGCGGATGTTGAGGCCTTTCTGACCGATGGTGTCGATGCCGCGCTCGCGGGGCTGACGCCGCCGTCGGTCGATGACCATATCATGGTCGCGCTGCGCCAGTGGCGCGGGCGCGCGGCGCTGCTGCTCGCGCTCGGCGATTTGTCGGGCGAGCATGATGTGGCGACGACGACGCGCCTGCTCTCCGATTTTGCCGATCAGGCGTGCGACCTTGCGCTTGCCGCCGCCTTTGCCGAGCGGGTGCCCGATGCCGCGCCGCGCGGGCTGGCGGTGATCGCGCTCGGCAAGCTGGGCAGCCATGAGCTGAATTATTCCTCGGACATCGACCCGATCCTGATCTTTGACCCCGAAACCTTGCCGCGCCGGGAGCGCGACGATCCCGATGAGGCGGCGGTGCGGATCGCGCGGCGGATGGTCGAAATATTGTCGACGCGGACGGGCGAGGGCCATGTGCTGCGCGTCGACCTGCGCCTGCGTCCGCATCCTGAAGTGACGCCGATCGTCCTGCCGGTGAATGCTGCCATATCCTATTATGAATCGCAGGCGCTGGCATGGGAACAGGCGGCCTTTATTCGCAGCCGTGCTTCGGCAGGGGACAAGGCGCTGGGCGAGGCCTTTCTGGACGCGATCCAGCCCTTCATCTGGCGGCGCAGCCTCGATTTCCGGCAACTCAAGGAAATCGGCGCGATGAGCGACCGCATCCGCGACCATTATGCACAGGGGCAGGCCTTTGCCCCCGGCTATGATCTGAAGCGCGGGCGCGGCGGGATTCGCGAGATCGAATTTTTCGCGCAGGTGCATCAGCTTATCTATGGCGGACGCGAGCCTGCGCTGCGCGTGCCCGCGACCATGGATGCGCTGGCGGCGCTGGCGGCGGCGGGGCGGATCGACGCCGATGTCGCGGCGCGGCTGACCGGTCATTATGCCTTTATGCGGCGGATCGAGCACCGGCTGCAGATGATCGAGGATCAGCAGACGCACTGCCTGCCGACGCAGGCCGAGGCGCTGGACGGCGTGGCGCGGCTTGATGGCGAGGCGGATGGCGCGGCGCTGCTGGCGCGGCTGGAACCCGTGGTGAAGGACGTCGGGGCCATTTACGACCGGCTGGTCGCCGAACGGGCGGAGCGCGAAGGGCTGCCCCGCGACGAGGCGGAGCTGGCCGCGCGCCTGGTCGCCGCCGGTTTCGACCCGCCCGATGCGGCGCTGCGTATCATTGGCGACTGGCGTGCGGGCAAGGAACGCGCGCTGCGAAGCCCCGCCGCGCAGGAGGCGCTGGAAGCGGTTTTGCCCGAACTGGTGACGGCGCTGGGCGCGGCCCCCGACCCGGCCCAGACCCTGCTGCGCTTTGACAAGCTGGTCGCCGGGCTGCCGAGCGCGATCAATTTTTTCCACCTGCTCGCCGCGCAGCCCGCGTTGGCGCGGATTGCGACGCGCATATTGTCGCTCGCGCCCGCGCTGGCCGATGCGCTGGCGGCGCGGGTCGAACTGATCGAGGGGTTGATCGACCGCCGCGCCTTTGAAGCGCCCGCGACCTGCGAGGAGTTGCTGGTCGAATGGGCACCGGGGCTGGCGGGGCTCGATTACGAACGGTTGCTCGACCGGGTGCGCGACCGGGTGGGCGAAAGGCGCTTCGCCTATGGGGCGCAGCTTGTGTCAAGTGCGAGCGACCCGCTCGACATTGCGCGCGGCTATTCGGAGCTGGCCGAGGCGGCGCTGCGCGTGCTGGCCGATGCGACGGTCGCCGAATTTGTCGAGGCGCATGGCCGGGTGCCGGACAGCGAATTGGTGATATTGGCGCTGGGGCGGCTTGGCGGACGCTCGCTTACGCATGCGTCGGACCTGGATCTCATTTATCTGTTTACCGGCGACCATCTGGCCGAATCCGACGGTCCGCGGCCCTTGGGGGCGACCAGCTATTATAATCGCCTTGCCCAGCGAGTGACGGCGGCGATGTCGGTGCCGACCGCGGCGGGAAAGCTGTATGATGTCGATACACGCCTGCGTCCGCAGGGGGCGCAGGGGCCACTGGTCGTCACGCTCGACAGTTTCGAACGCTATCAGCGCGAGGAAGCGTGGACATGGGAGCATATGGCGTTGCTCCGCGCGCGGCCCGTTTATGGGTCCGACGCCGCGCGGGGCCAGCTTGAGCGGTTGATCCGCGAGCTGCTGGCGCGCCCGCGCGATGCGGGCGAGGTGCGGCGCGATGCGGCGTCCATGCGCGACAAGATGCTGACCCACAAGCCGCCCAAGGGGCCGCTGGATATCAAGGGCGGGCCCGGCGGGCTCGTCGATCTGGAATTTGCGATGCAGGTGACCCAGCTTTCGACCGGGCAATGCCACGATCCGCAGATTGACGCGGCGCTGGCCTGTATGCGCGGCGTGGATCTGGCGCCGGCAGGGATCCCCGAGGCCTATGAATTGCTCGCGCGCATGCTGGTCATGCTGCGCCTGACGGCTCCCGATGGCGAACCGGCGACGCCGGCGGCGCGCGACATGATGGCGAGCGCGTGCGGCGAGCCGGGCTGGCCGCAACTGCTTGCCGCCCATGATGCGGCGCGGCAGGAGGTGGCCGACTGGTGGGCCTCGATTCGCCCGCATGACAGCCAAGAGCAGGAGATGGAGACATGAGCGCACCCCAAATTGGCGATGCCATTCCGCCGGTGAAGCTGATCGACGCCGATGAAGCGGTGATCGACCTGGCGGCCATGGCGGGCGCGCCGCTGGTCATATATTTCTATCCCAAGGCCGATACGCCGGGATGCACGACCGAGGCGCAGGATTTCACCCGCCTTGCACCCGAATTTGCCCATCTGGGCGCGCATGTGCTGGCGGTGTCGCGCGACAAGCCGGCAAAGCTTTGCAAGTTTCGCGACAAATATGGGCTGACCGTGCGGCTGGTGTCGGACGAGGATGGCGCGGTGTGCGAAGCCTTTGGCACCTGGGTCGAGAAGAAGAATTACGGGCGCACCTATATGGGGATCGAACGGTCGACCTTCTTGTTCGACCGCGAGGGCAAGCTGGCCAAGGAATGGCGCAAGGTGCGCGTGAAAGGCCATGCCGATGCGGTGTTGGAGGCGGCGAAGGCGCTGTGATGGCGATGCGCCTTCATCTGCTTTTCCGTTGGGATTGCGTGGCGTCGCGGCGGTCATTCTCTCAGCCCGGCGTCTCGACTTCGCTCGACGAGAACGGCTGGGGAGGCGGCGCGCAATGCCGGTAACGACGCTGGGCGAGGCGGCGCGTGCGGTGTTGCAGACCGCTGATCCGCAGGGCAAACGGCGCGCGGCCCGCGCTTTGGCCCGCGCATGGCGTCGGAACGAACTGGCGCATCGCTGCGATGTGCCCATGCCCGACCGCCCGGCGTGGCCCGACCGCCCCGAACTGCTGGCGCCCGCGCAAATGCCGCGCCGCCGCAAGGGCGGGTCCGACCGGGGGCGGATCGCGATGCTGCATGCCCTCGCCCATATCGAATTTGTTGCCATCGACCTTGCGGTCGATCTGGTGGGGCGTTTCGGACATTTGTTCCCGCGCGGCTTTGTCGACGACTGGATCGGCGTTGCCGCCGATGAAGCGATGCATTTTGCGCTGCTCGACCGGCGGCTGCGCGCCCTGGGAAGCCATTATGGCGCCCTGCCCGCCCATGCCGGATTGTGGGAAGCCGCCGAGGCAACCGCGGACGATGCGCTCGCGCGGCTTGCCATCGTGCCAATGGTGCTCGAAGCGCGCGGATTGGACGTGACACCGGCCACCGTCACCCGCTTTCGCGGGGGCGGCGATGAGGCGTCGGCGCGGATTTTAGAGCGTATTTACAAGGACGAAATCCGCCATGTTGGCGCGGGGACGCGCTGGTTCGGCTGGCTGTGCGACGAACGGGGATTCCCCGCCGCCGAGACGTGGCAATGTCTCGTAAAGACACGGTTTCGCGGGGAGCTGAAGCCTCCGTTCAACGACTCAGCGCGCCGCGACGCCGGTTTAACGCAAGAATACTACGCTGTTATTGCTTCATAAGGGAACGAGACCCACAAAGGATCGCGGGCAGGGAATAATCCCATCCACGACATATAACCGGACCGGCTGGGGACCAATTACCAACCGGAACCGGATTAATGCGGGGTCTTACAAGTGCTGAACACTCTTCTGTCGCAGAAGTTTCATTCGGGTCTGTTTTTTTGCATGGCCGCGTTGATGGGGGTTTCCACTCCCACCGCTCAGGCCGCCGAAGCAGGTGCCGCTGCCGGAATCGTCGTTCCCGACGAGCCCGATGACGAAAGCTTCACTGCGGGCGTGGCGACGCCCGGTCATGACGATCGCGCCCATGCGGCGTTTCAGGCGTGGAAGCGCCTCGACACCGGGCTGACGGCTTCGCTGGGCGTGGCCGTTCCCTCGCGCCGTCCGATCGAGCAAATGTCGCTCTCCTCTTCCTATGGCATGCGCGTTCACCCGGTGACGGGCCGCGTTGCGCGCCACAATGGTATCGACATCCCTGCGGCGCGCGGAACGCCCATTTATGCGACCGCCGACGGCATCGTCGGCCGCGCGCAGTGGCTGGGCGGCTATGGCAAATATGTCGAGATCGAACATGGCAACATGATCCAGACGCGCTATGGCCATATGTCCTCCTATATTGTGGAATCGGGTCAGCGGGTGAAGAAGGGCGATGTGATCGGCTATGTCGGTTCGACGGGCCGTTCGACCGGCAACCATCTTCATTATGAAGTCCGCATCGAAGGCGCGCCGGTCAATCCGATGCCTTTCGTGCAGGCCGACCAGATGGCGATTGCCGCCATCACCGGTGACAAGCTCGCGATGGGCGGCCCCGAGGACTGATTTTTTCGCCTTGAAAAAGAAACGGGCGCTGCGGAGCTGTTCGCGGCGCCCTTTTCTTTTGGACGCCAATGCCTATCTTGGCGCTATGGCCACGCAAATTTCCGAAATCAGCCTTTCTCCCGCCGCTGCCGCGCGCGTTCGCTGGATTGCCGAGCGTAAGGGCGGCGCTGAACCGGCCTTGCGACTGGCGGTCGATGGCGGCGGCTGTTCGGGCTTTACCTATCGCTTTGGCTTCGCCGAGAGCGTCGAGGAGGATGATATCGTCACCGAAACCGACGGCGTGAAGCTGGTCGTCGATTCGGTGAGCATTGACTTGGTGCGCGGCTGCGTCGTTGATTTCGTCGATTCGCTGGGCGGATCGTCGTTCAAGGTCGAAAATCCCAATGCTGCAGCGGGCTGTGGCTGTGGGTCGAGTTTTTCGATCTGAGGCCGCGGGCACGCGCCAACCACGTTATTGGATTTGCTCGCGCTGGAGATTGCTTCGGTCGCCCGGAGCAAGTCCGGACTCCTCGCAATGACGGAGAGATGCGAGGAAGGGGCTGGGATCGGCTGCCGCTTCCTGCCATAGCTGCGGCATGAAAATCGCGACATTCAACATCAATGGCGTCAAGGCGCGGCTGCCGCGGCTTGTCGAATGGCTGGAGGAAACGCAGCCCGATATCGCCTGTTTGCAGGAACTAAAGTCGAGCGACGAAACCATCCCGACCAAGGAGATAGAGGCGGCGGGCTATGGCGCGCTTTATCATGGGCAAAAGGGTTTCAACGGCGTTGCCATCCTTGCGCGCGGGGCCGAACCCGTTGAAGTGCAGCGCGGGCTGGCGGGCGAGGAAGAGGATGAGCAGTCGCGCTATCTGGAGGCCGATGTCCATGGCGTGCGCGTCGCGTCCATCTATCTGCCCAATGGCAATCCGCAGCCGGGACCGAAATTCGACTATAAGCTGCGCTGGATGAAGCGGCTGCGCGAACGGGCGCAGGCGCTGCTGGCGAGCGAATTGCCGGTTGTGCTGGCGGGCGATTATAATGTCATCCCGCACGATGACGATGTGTGGGACCCGCGCGCCATGGCGAATGACGCGCTGATGCAGCCCGAATCGCGCGATGCATATTTCCGCCTGCTCGGCGATGGCTGGACCGACGCGCTGCGGAGCCGCCATCCGGGGGGCGGAGTGTGGACATTCTGGGATTATCAAGCGGGCGGCTGGCCGCGGGACCATGGCTTTCGCATCGATCATCTGCTCTTGAGCCCCGCCATGGCGGACCGGCTGATCGATGCGCAGGTCGACCGCGAATATCGCGGACGCGAAAAGGCGAGCGACCATGCGCCGACCTGGGCGCGTTTCGGGTGACTTAAGGCCGGGCGCGCAAGGGCTGGTGGATATCAGCCGTCTGGGTAGAGCGTCTTCTTTACCCGCGCCGGATCGAGCGCATAATGATGCGCGACGGCGGCGGTGATCACGTCTTCGAGCGCAGCGGTGGGCCGCAGGTCGCGGCCATCGAGGCGCGCGGCGGGGGCGAGGCCCGGCCAGTCCGCCACCACCTTTCCGCCCTGTTCCAGCGCGCCGCCGAGCAGCATCGCCGCTGATCCGGTGCCATGATCGGTGCCGCCAGTGCCATTGACCTCGACCGTGCGGCCAAATTCGGTGGCGACGATGACCAGCGTGTCTTTCCACGCGGGCCCCAGACCCGTCCGGACGGCAAAGAGCAGTTGGTCGAGCCCGCGAAGCTGCGCCGCGAGCCGTCCGCGCTGGCCGCTGTGGGTGTCCCACCCGCCGGTTTCGACCATCATCACCCGCGCCCCGTCGGCAGGCGCCATCAGCGAGGCGGCGAGCGCGCCCAGATCGGCGCCGTTGCGGCCATTATTGCCGCCGATGTCGCTGGCGAGTTCCTGCGTCTTGACCGCGCTGTCCCACAGGGGAGCGAGCAACGCATCCTCAGCATAAAGCGCCGACAGGCGTTCGATCAGATCGGCGTCGGCCTGCGGCAGGCGGCTGGGGGCATAGGTGGCGACCGGAAGCGCGCCGCGCAGCGCGAGGGGCACCGCCGGGGCGATGGCCAGCGCCTCGCGCTCGCCTTGCGGGAGGAGGGGCAGCAGGCGGCCCAGCCAGCCATCGGCGCGGCCATAGGGACGCGCGCCGCCGCCTTCGAGCATATTCTGCCCGTCGAAATGCGAACGGTCCCGATAGGAAGTCGCGACGGCATGGGCGAGGGCGGCCTCGCGCGCCGCGAACAGCTTTGCGGTTTCGCCGAGCGCGGGGTGGAGGGTGAACATCGCATCAAGCTTTGCCCCGCCCGCGCTTTCATCGGCGAGCGCGCCGCGCGCGGCGGCGAGCGCGGGGTCACTGGTGGGCGCAAGGATGGCGAGTCCGTCGGCGGCGCCGCGCTGGATGACGAACAACAGGCGCTTTGAGGTGGCAGCGGCGGCCCAGGCGAGGCGCGGCAGCGAGACGGCGCCGATCAGGCCCAAGCTGGTGATCAACAGGTGGCGGCGGGGGAGGAGCATTATTTATCTCCGCAAAAAGGCCGGGCTGGCGAAAAGCAGCGCGAGCCCCTGTCCGGGGCTGTCGGCGCGGGCGATGGCCTGCGCGGTGACGGGGGCGAGGCCATCGGCGAGGACAAGGGGGGCAAGTTGCCGCGCATCGACGCGGTCGCCGATGCGGCCTGCAATGCGGCTCGCCAGTTCGACGCGCTGCATCAGCGCAGCCGATCCCGCCCAAGTCGCGACCCGGTCGTCATAGCCTGCCGGGGAGCCGGGCCGCCAGATCGGCTGGCCAAGCTGCACGAACATGCCTGCGATATTACGCTGGCTTTCGCGCGCCGAGGCGGGAAGCGCACGCAGCATCGCCGCCATCCAGTCCCAGGGCGATTTGAACATCGCAGGCTGCGCCGCCCACACTTCGGGCGAGGCGATGAGCGTGCGATAGAGCGCGGGCAGGTCGCCGCCGCTTTCGAGGAAATTGGCCTTGAGCCGCTCGACCAGCGGGGTGGGGGGCGTGTCGCCCGCGAAATGGCGCGCGAGCTTGGTCGCAATATGGCCTGCCGTGGCGGGATGAACGGCGAGGTCGCGGAGCACCGCCTCGGCCTGTGCGGCGCCGGGCTGATCATAGGCTTTGCCCAAAATGCTCTGGCGGCCCGGCTGGTGCAGACGGGGAATGAAAATGGCGTCGCCATCGGGCGCATCCGCGGGTTTCAGGCGCGCGCTCGCGCCGCGCCCCACTCCCGCGACCGTCCAGCCGGTCAGCGCCTTGGCAAAGGCGGTGACATCGGCCTGACTATAGCCTGACCGCACGCCGAGCGTGTGCAGCTCCATGATCTCGCGCGCGAGATTTTCATTGAGACCAAGATTGGCGCGATCGGGCCGCCGCGCCTTGATGCGCGCCGCCATCGGGCTGTCAGGACCGATGCTTTGCGCCTGATCGAGATAGAGGAGCATCGCGGGATGGCGCACCGCCGCGATCAGCAGATCGGCGAATTTGCCCATGATATGCGGGCGGATTGCCTCAAACTCATAATTGCCGGCAAAGCCGACGACGAGCTGCTTGTCGGCGGAAATGGCGAAATGGTTGGACCAGAAATGCACCAGCCGCTCGGCAAAGGGAGTGGGGGTGGCGACGGCTTGGGCAAGCCGGGCTTCGACCGCGTCGCGGTAAAAACCGCGAATGGCGATGCGTGCGGCGCGCTCGGGCGCGGCGTCCGCCGAAGCCGCGTCTTCCATGGGCGCGGCGGCGGGGGCGTCATCGCGGCGCGTGCGGCGCACCGCCTGCCTCTCTTCGCGATAGGCGGTATAGGCAGCGGCTATGGCTGGGCGACCGGGCTGGACGGAGAGCGCCGGGGGCTTGGGGTCGAAGGCGTCGATCTGATGCGCCAGCCACGTCGCGGGATTGGCAGGGGCGGGCGCGTCCGCGCGCGGCCCCAGGCCAAAGCGATGCGCGGCGAGATATTGCGAAACCATGGCCGTCCTTCTTTATCGAAGGTCTCTTATGCCCCGCCTTTGTCGCAAAGCTGTCGCAGGAGCGCAGCAGCTTATCGCATCAGCCAAGCGGCTTGTCGTAAAGCCGGTAGATGCGGTTCACCTTGGCCTCGATGGCGTCGGCGACCGCGCGCATGCCCTGATTATCCTCCAGCACCCAGCCGATATCGCCTTGCTTGGCGCGATATTTGGTGACCCCGTCGCGGCGGATATATTCGATCATCATGAAGGCGAGGGTGCTCGCCATGCGGCTGTGCTGGAGCTTTTTGACGACGCCCATCAGCGGGACACGCAGCCGGCGGCTCTTGGGCTTGCGAAGCCACCAGAGCAATTTCGCCCAGTGGAAAGGGAGGAGCGAGCCGTGCATGTCGATGAGCAATTCATTGATATTGGGGAGCACGATCATGAAGGCGACCGGCTCGCCATCGAGCTCGGCGACGCGGATCAGATCCTCGAACACCAATGTTTTGAGCTTTTTGCCGACATGGGCGATTTCGCCATCGGTGAGCGGGACAAAGCCCCAATTGTCCGACCAGGCATCGTTGAGGATCGTCATGATCAGCCGCGCTTCGTCCTCGAAGCGGCTCTTGTCGACGCGGCGGATGCGGATGCGGGCATTTTTCTCCCCTGCCGCGACGATGCGGTTGACGATGGGGGGAAAGCCGTCGGCGATATCGACGACATAGTTGAACAGATCCTTCGCTTGGCCGTAGCCCGCCGCCTCGATCCACGGCGCATAGAGCGGGCTGTTATGGCCGAGCATGATCGTCGGCGGGGTTTCAAAGCCTTCGACGAGGAGGCCGGGTTCGTCCCAGATCGAAATGGATAACGGCCCCAGCGCGCGGGTCATCCCCTGTTCGCGCAGCCAGTTTTCGGCGGCAGCAAGCAGCGCCTGCGCCGTTTCTTCCTCTTCGGCTTCGAGCAGGCCCCAATTGCCGGTGCCGGGGCCCATGCCCTGTTCGGCCGGCTGTTCGAGCGCCAGCCGGTCGATATGCGCCGAAATGCGCCCGACCGTGCGTGTCCCGCGCCGGGCGAGGAAAAGCTGCGCCGTGCCATGGTCGAACCAGGGATTTTTCCCTGGCGTCAGCAGGGCATAAACCTCGCTTTTCAGGGGCGGAACCCAGGCGGGGTCGCCGCGGTTGAGGCGATAGGCAAGCTCGACAAATTCGCGCAAATCGTCCTTGGTCGCGACGGGATGAATGCGGAGAGGAGCGTCCTGATGCGCGGTCATGCTGGTTTCCTGAATATTATCACCTATATTTACGGACCACCCATTAGGGCATGGATATGGCTCTGGCGACCCGCTTTGGCCATGTTGCTGCCACGAAATCATGGTGAAAGCACGCCGCTATGACGACCATCACTCCCCCTGCCGACCGCGCCGTGCCGCCCGCTGCGGCCCCGCTGGCGAAGGCGCCGAAAGTGGCGATTGCCGACGACAAGGCGATGCTGCGCGCCGTCGCGGAATTGACGCGCGAGCTGGTGACGCCGAGCGCGAGCATTTACTGGACCGATTTTCTTGCCTCGGCCGCCATTGGCTATGCCGGGGTGGCGGCCGCGATTTTGGCGCCCTCGACCGGATGGATGCTCGTCGCGGCGCTGGTGGCGGTGCTGGCGCTTTACCGTGCGGGCAGCTTCATTCATGAGCTGACCCATATTCGCAAGCAGGCGCTGCCGGGCTTTCGCCTCGCGTGGAATCTGATCCTCGGCATTCCGCTGCTTATCCCTTCCTTCATGTATGAAGGCATCCACAGCCTGCACCATAATCGGACCAAATATGGGACGGTCGAGGACCCTGAATATCTGCCGCTGGCGCTGATGAAGCCGTGGACGGTGCCCTTGTTCGTGGTCGCGGCGGCCTTTGCGCCGCTTGCGCTTCTGTTCCGCTATGCGGTGCTGACCCCGCTGTCCTTCGTCATTCCGCCGCTCCGCAAGCTGGTGGTCGAGCGTTATTCGGGGCTGATCATCAACCCGATGTTCCGCCGCAAGCCGCCCGAAGGCGAATTTCGCCGCCAATGGGCGTGGCAGGAAGGCGGGGCCTGGGCCTGGTCGACGCTGCTGATCGCCGCCGGGGTGTTTGGCTGGGTGCCGCTGCGCGCGCTGATTATCTTTGGCGCCATCGCCTCGGCGACGGTGGTGCTCAACCAGATTCGCACTTTGGTCGCGCATCTGTGGGAAAATGATGGCGAAGTGCTGACCGTGACCGGCCAGTTTCTCGACAGCGTCAATGTGCCGCCGCCGGGGTTGCTGCCCGAATTATGGGCGCCGGTGGGGCTGCGCTATCACGCGCTGCACCATCTGCTGCCCGGTGTACCCTATCATGCACTGCCCGAGGCGCACCGCCGGTTAAAGGCGACGCTGCCCGCCGATTCGCAATATCATAAGGCGAATTACAAAGGTCTGCCGGGGCTGGTCGCGAAATTGCTCGCGGGTTCGGCCAAGGGCGCGGCGGCGTAGCGGAAATCGGCAGAAAAAGGCCCTTTACGCTTCCGCTATCTCTCCAAAGTTCAGGAAAGTTCAGCCCTGTGCGCGCCCTTGTGGTCGTGCCCGGCGGATAGGCCGCGTGCGTTGCTGCTCCGTCCCGGCCAAGCGGGTAGGCGTTATTATGTCCATCTGTTGAAAGAGCCGGAACAAAGGCTGGCAGGGCTGGATGATGTAGGACAGCGTTTTTCTCGGCAGATGGCGTCGGGTTTTGGGTACGACGCTGACATTGCACTTACTTCGCCAATGTCGGAATAGATGCCTATGTCCAGCCATTCTCCAGCTTCGATAGAAGCTGCCATCCAAGACTATCTTGCTTTGCTCAAGGACAAGCCTGACGAGGAGGGCGTTAGGCTTGCGCGCCTGTGCGAGGCTTTAGATCGACTCGTGATCGAATATCACCGCTCCCCGGATGTTGACCCAGATACCGAAGATGAAATTCCGTCGGTTCCCTACGAACCGTGGGCGGCGCGTGCTGCGGCCTCATTCCCTGAGCTCGGCCTTTACGCCCATGCTGAACCGATGGAGGGTTTGGATCAGCAACTCACCCTGGGCGATGCCATCGACGACCTTGCCGACATAGCAAGCGACCTATCTGACGTTCTTTGCCTGATCAGGCGCGGCGCAATCAACGACGCCATTTGGGAGTTTCGTTTCGGCTATCAGTCCCACTGGGGAATGCATCTTCATCGGCTGAGATATTACTTATATTCGGTCATGCACTAACAATGAGAATGTCCGCAATCGGGTCGTCACCGTCCGAAACGCTTATTCCTCGGTGCGGATCAGGATCATTTCGCCGATCAGTGCAAAGAGGATGAAGGGGCCCCACGCCGCGAGGAAGGGCGAATAGGCGCCGAGGTCGCCCATGGCGAGGGCGAAATTGTCGGCCACGAAATAGGCAAAGCCCAGCCCCATGCCGAGGATGGCGCGCACGAACAGCTTGCCCGAGCGGGCCAGGCCAAAGGCGGCGACCGCGCCGAGCAGCGGCATCAATATCGCCGAGAGCGGCCCCGAAATCTTGTGCCACAGCACGCCTTTCAGCGAATCAACGGGGCGTCCGGCCGCCTCCAGATCGGCAATGGCCGATTTGAGCTGGGGGAAGGGCAGTTCATCGCCCTTGACCTGTGCCAGCGTGAACTGGTCGGGGCGCACGCCCTTGGCGGCGATGATCGTGCCCAATTCCTCGACCGTGCCCGAACGGCGGATGAAGCGCTTGGCGTCGGTCATTTCCCATCCGCCTGCGACGGGGCGGGCGGTATCGGCGGACAATATGCCCGACAGGACGCCGCCCGTGCGCTCATAGATTTTGACGTCGGCCAGCCGGAGTTCGGGGCCACCGGTTTCGACCCGGCCGGCGTGGATCAGGTCCTGGCCTGCGCGCACCCATATATTGCTGCGAATGCCATTGTCGGTCGGAACCTGGGCGTAGTCGACCTTTTGCCAGGCGCTGAGCGAGGCGGTGGCGCGGGTAACGATGCGCTCGTTAAAGGCAAAGCTGACGCCCGCAACCAGCAGCGCGGCGAGGAATAGCGGCGCGAGCACTTGATGCGCCGACATGCCCGACGCCTTCATCGCGATCACCTCGCTGTTCTGGTTGAGGGTGATCAGGGTCAGGATCGTGCCGAGAAGCACCGAAAAAGGCAGGAAGGTTTCGATGATCTGGGGCAGGCGCAGCCCGACATAACGCCAGACATCGCTGTCGCTATTGCCCGCAACCGCCAATATCTTGCCGCTTTCGCCCAGAAGGTCGAGCGTCTGGAGGATCAGCACCAGCGCGAACAATATCGCAAAGGTGCGGATGAAGAACATCCGCCCGACGTAAAGCGCCATGGTGCGCGAGGGGAAGAAATGAAATTGTTGCATCAGGAAACCGGCTGCTTGCGCTGAAAGAAGGAAAGCGCGGCGCGAATTTTCTGGGCCGCCTTGGCCGCGACCCGTTCGAGCGCGCCGATGGGCTGGCCGCCCGGCACATGGGCGACGGTATAATACATCCAGATGGCGAGCGCGGCGAAGAGGAGGAAGGGCACCCACAGGGCAAGGAGCGGATCGACCGCACCGCGCGCGCCCATATCTTCGGCATATTGATTGATCTTGTGCTGGGTCACCAGCATCACGATCGAGAGGAAGACGCCAAGCGAGGAGGTGGAACGCTTGGGCGGAATGGCAAGCGCAATCGCGATGAGCGGAATGAGCAGCATCGTCGCGACTTCGACAATGCGGAAATGGAAATTGGCGCGCGATTCGAGCCGGGTCTGAAGCGGTTCATTTTCATCCTTGCCCACGACAAACAGCTCCGGAATCGTCAATTCGCGGTCGGCACCGCCCCTTAAACGAAAGGATTCGATCTGCGGAAGCGGGATGGGGAGGTCGTGATTGTCAAAGGTCAGGACGCGGGGGACCGGGAATTTAGGCGATTCGTGGATCAGCACGCCGCGGGTCAGTCGCAGGATGATCGTGTCGGGATCGTCGGTTGCCAGAAACTGCCCGCCCGCCGCGGTCGCGGACACCGCCTGGCCATCCTTATTTTCCCCGCGCACGAAAATGCCGCGCAGGCTGCGCCCCTCATCATGGCTTTCCTCGATCCGCATGGTCATGCGGTCGCCGAGCTTTGTAAATTCGCCGACCTTGATAGATGCGCCCAGCGCGCCTGATCGCAGCTCGAACTGCAAGCCTTCATAGGCATAGCGCGCATAGGGCTGAATGAAGCCGACGATGGCGAGATTGAGCGCGGCCAGCGCAATGGCATAGGCATAGGGCATGCGCATCAGCCGCCCAAAGCTCATGCCGACGCCCTTCAGCACATCCAGCTCGCTCGATGTCGCAAGGCGCCGGAAGGCGAGCAAAATGCCCAGCATCAGCCCGATAGGAATGCCGAGCGAGAGATATTCGGGAATCAGATTGGCGAGCATGCGCCACACGACGCTGACCGGCCCGCCTTCGGTGGCGACAAAATCGAAGAGTCGCAGCATTTTTTCAAGGACGAGCAGCATCGCCGACAGGATCAGCGTGCCGATCATCGGAAAGAAGATGAGCCGCGCGATATAACGGTCGATGGCGGGTATCTTATTCAATCTTTTGTCGCCCCATCACCATGATTTGGCCGCAAATGGTTCCGATATGCCGTTCCAGGGCGACAGGGACCCATGTCAGCATGCGCTTTCGCGCGGTTGGCGTGGCTATAACCTCTGGAGGTATTGAGGTCATGTCGAAAATTGTGCCTGCTATCATTGGCGTCGCACTTCTGAGCCTTCCCGTGGCAGTTAATGCCAGCGGACGGGTGCTGTCCAACGACTTGTCTCAATGTCAGCGCGGCTCTTCGGTGCTGGTCAAGATCGACGGCATCAAGTCGGGATCGGGCAAGTTGCGTGTGCAAAGCTATCGCGCGACCGAATCGGAATGGCTGGCCAAAGGCCGCTGGCTTTCCCGCATCGAGGTGCCGGCACGGGCCGGGTCGATGACGGTTTGCGTGCCGCTGCCCGCAGCGGGAAGCTATGGAATTGCCGTGCGTCACGACACCAATGGCAATGGCAAGACCGATCTCAGCAAGGATGGCGGGGGCATGTCGAACAACCCCAGCATCAACATCTTCAACCTGGGCAAACCGAGCTACAAGAAAACCGCCTTTGCCGTTGGCAACACCCCCGCAAGCATCTCCATCACCATGAAATATATGTAAGGATCCATGGCCAGCGTCGCGCTTCTTTCCAACCCACGATCAACGGGCAACCGCGCCCTGTTGCCGCGGGTGCGCGAATATTGCGCGGCGCATCCCGATATTTTCCACTATGAAGTGGAGGATGTCGATCAGATCGGCGAAGCGATCCGCACCATCGCCATGGTCAGCCCGCGCGTCGTCGCCATCAATGGCGGCGACGGTACGGTGCAGGCGGCGCTGACCGAGCTTTATTCGGGTGGCCATTTCGGCGGCACGCCGCCGCCGGTGGCGGTGCTGCCCAATGGGAAAACCAATCTTATCGCGCTTGATCTGGGCGCGGAGGGCGATCCGATCAAGGCGCTGGCCCGCGTGGTCGAACTGGTGGGCGAAGGCCGTCTGGAAGATCATGTCATCGAGCGGCAGCTGATCGCGCTCGACCGCGAAGGCGCGCGGCCCGTGCTCGGCATGTTCCTGGGCGGCGCCTATCTCGCCGATGTCATGCTTTATTGCCGGCACCGCATCTATCCGCTGGGTCTGCCCAATGGATTGTCGCATTTTCTGGCCGCGATTCTGGGATTTTTCGCCATTCTTTTCGGCGTGGGCGGGGGGCGCCTGCCGCCCAAGCCGCAGCCGATGACGGTCTCGCTCGTTCGCCAGGGCGAGCTGAAGGGCAAATTTTCGCTGTTGATCGTGACCACGCTGGAAAAGCTGTTGCTGTCTATTCGCACCAGCGAGAGCCATGGCAGCAACGGGCATATGAAGCTGCTCGCCACCGACAGCAGTGTGGGGGCGCTGTTCCGCATGCTGGGCGCAACCTGGCGCGGTACGCTGGGGCAAAAGCCGTTGGAAGGCGTGCATTTCCAGCAGGGCGATGAAATTCGGATCGAGAGCGAACGGTCAAACGTCATTCTGGACGGCGAAATTTTCGAATCGACCAGTGGCAAGCCGATCATCCTGACGTCGACCGCGCCGGTGCCCTTTCTGCGCCTTGCCGCATAAGTTTAAGCGGGGGTGGCCATGGCTTCCGGCGAATCCGAATCCGGCGAATTGATCGCATTGGTGCGAACCGAATTGGCGACGCCCGTCGACCCACGTGTGCGCGCCATGGCCTTGGCGCTCGCGGCCCAACATCCGGGCAGCGCGCGCGCCGTGCTTTTCTATGGAAGCTGTTTGCGCGAGAGTGCGCTTGATGGGTTGATGCTCGATTTTTATCTCATCGTCTCGGACTATGATGATGCCTATGACAAGAGGTGGCTGGCGCTCGCCAACCGGTTGATCCCCCCCAATGTCTTTCCCTTTCAATATGACGGGCTGATCGCCAAATATGCGGTGCTGAGCGAAGCCGATTTCTACCGGCTGAATGGCCCGGAAACGCGCAATGTTTCGGTGTGGGCGCGCTTTTCCCAGCCTTCGCGGCTCGTATGGGCGGTCGATGATACGGCAGCCGATCGTGCAGTTGCCGCCGTTGCCCGCGCCGCGCCGACCCTGCTCGCCGCTGCGGGGCGCCGGGCGGGCGAGGCGGCGCTCGACTGGTGGCGCCGCGCCTTCGCGCTCACCTATTCAGTCGAATTGCGGGCCGAGCGCACAAACCGCGCCCAATCGGTGGTCGATGCCGATCCCGCACGTTACGCGCATTTTGCGGCTCCTGCGGCAGCCGCGATGGAGAAGGGCGCGCGCAGCGGCGGTTGGGCGCGGCGGCGTATCGAGGGCAAGTTGCTCAGCATCGCCCGGCTCGCCAAGGCCAGCCTGACCTATGCCGGGGGCATTGATTATCTGGCGTGGAAGATCAACCGTCACGCCGGCACCGCGATCGAGATCAAGCCTTGGCAGCGGCGCTGGCCCCTTCTCGCCGCGCTGGTGCTGGTGCCGCGCCTGCTGCGCGGGGGGGCGATCCGCTAGAATATCCGTTGGATCAAGGGCCTCAGGCCGAAAGGCGGGCACCCGCCGATTTGCCCGCGCTGGCGGCCCGCGCGATGGCTTGATCGAGCATGGCGAGGGTGAAGGGTTTGCGAAGCACATCATGGTCGCCGAAAGCTGCGACCTCCCCGGCGTCGCCCGCATAGCCGGTGACGAACAGGACCGACAGGTCGGGCCAGCGCTGCTTGAGCTGGGCGACGAGTTCGGGGCCGGTCAGTCCCGGCATCAGCACGTCGGTCAGGATCAGGTCGAAACCGGCCTGTTCCCTTTCGCTTTCGACCAAGGCTTCGGCTTCGAGCGGGTCGGCGCAGGCAACCGCGTGGTGACCCAGTTCATTGACTGCCTCGACCGTGGCCGCCAGCACTCGGGGATCATCCTCGACCACCAGAATGGAAAGGCCGCCGCCGGATAGGGGCATGGGGGCATCGCTTGCCACCTTTCGCTCCGCGACATGATCGGCTGCATCCGCCAGGGGAAGGAGCATCGCGACCACCGTGCCCTCGCCTTCGGTCGATTCCACCTGCACCTCGCCGCCCGATTGGCGGCAAAAGGCGAAAACCTGGCTCATGCCCAGCCCGGTTCCCTGACCCACCGGCTTTGTGGTGTAAAAGGGATCGAAAACGCGCTCCAATATCGCGGGCGACATGCCGCAGCCATTATCGGCGACTTCCACCGCCACGCCGGACGCTTCGCCGTCCTGTCGGCGGGTGCGGATGGTCAGAGCGCCATGCCCCTGCATCGCGTCGCGCGCATTGACCGCAAGGTTGAGCAGGGCATTTTCAAACTGCTGACGATCCAGGCGACAGAGTGCACCGGATGCTTGGAGGTCGAGCGCCAGTTCAATCCGGTCGCCGATGGTGCGTTCGATCAGGTCGGCAAAGCCGGCGATCATATCGTCGATCGCGCCCGTTTCGGGCCGCGCGGGCTCGGCGCGGGAAAAGGTCAAGAGGCGGCGTGTGAGGTCGGCGGCACGATTGGCGCCGTCGAGCGCGTTGCCGATGTGGCGCTGTGCCTTTTCAGGCTCGCCCGGAAGCCAGCGCTGCGCCAGTTCGAGGCCCCCGACGACGACCGCGAGCATATTGTTGAAATCATGCGCGATGCCGCCGGTGAGCTGGCCCACGGCCTCCATCTTTTGAGCCTGACGCAAGCGCGCTTCGGCCGATTCGCGTTCGTTCATCTCACTGCGCAGCGCGTCATTGGCACGGGCGAGTTCAGCAGTGCGTTCCTCGACCGCGGCTTGCAGCAGCGTCGCGCGGTTGCTCTCTGCCATTTGTTCGCGCAGCGCGAGGCGGCGTTCCCCTTGCGCGCGGATCAGCGAGAAAGTGGCGCCAATGGCAATCAGCGCAGCAGCGGCGCCCAGCAGCGAAAAGAGCCACATCGCGCGGTTCAGACTCTCGCGGTCGGATATGGCGACGCGATTGCGATCGCGCAGCAGGGCGCGTTCGTTGGCGATAATCTCGTTGATCAAACGGTCGATCCGCAGCAGCCCATTATCGCGTCCCGCCGCGTGAAATTTGGAAATGGCCGCGACCGTCTGATTATAATTGGCGCTGAGCGCGGCATCGCCGAGCAGGGCGCCGCGCCGGTCGATTTCATCGGTCAGTTCGGCCACCAGCGCGCTTTGCGCTTCATTGTCGCGGACATGACGGTCAAGCTGGGTCAAAAACTGCCGGGCGCGGCCCCATTGCTGTTCGTAAATGCGCCCATCTTCCTTTTGCAGCCCTACAGCGAAGCGTCCGAGCGCGGCTTCGGCGCGGCCCAGCGTTGCATCCAGCGAGCGCGCCTGGGCGATGACTTCGAGGCTTTGCGTCTGCCAGCCGAGCGAGCGTTCATAATTTCCGTTGGCGCGCGCGAGCAGCAGCAGCAGGGCGGCGATGACGCCCGCCAATATGGTGGCGAGCCCGATCGTCAGCCAAAAGCGCCATCGCTCTTGCCGACTTTCGCTTTCCGGGTTCAGATCACGCTCGAACACCGTCATTCCTTACCGGAGGCTCCCCGCGACGAAAAGCCGCGAAACAGGGCGAGAGGGGCGCGCCATGTCGCTTTGTCGCGAAAAGCAGGGGGCTGATCGGCGCGCAGGGTCAGGCGATGATGCCGACGCGCTTTCCGGCGCGTTCAAAGCGCGCCAATATTTCGCCGACCTGATCGGACGAATGTTCAGCGCACAGCGAGCAGCGCAGCAGGGTCATGCCCGCGGGGGTCGCGGGCGGGCGGGCGAGATTGACATAAAGCCCTTCGGCCAGCAGCGCTTCCCACATCATCGCGCCCTTTTCGAGGTCGGGCATGATGACGGCGATGATCGCCGACTGCGGCTCGTCGGTGCCGAGCGTGAAGCCCAGATCCTTGAGCCCCTTGTGCAGCGTCTTTGAATTTTCCCACAGATGCGCGCGCTTGTTCGACCCGTGCATCAGCTTGCGGATGCTGGTCGCTGCCGTGGCGACGACGCTGGGGGGGAGCGATGCGGTGAACACATAGGGGCGGCAGACGAGCCGCAATATCTCGAACTTGGGATGGTTCGACACGCAGAAACCGCCGACGGTGCCGACGCTCTTGCTGAAGGTGCCGATGATGAAATCGACATCGTCGATGACGCCCTGCGCCTCGACGACGCCGCGGCCATTCTCGCCGATGAAGCCCATCGAATGCGCTTCGTCGACGAGCACCATCGCGCCATTTTCCTTGGAGATGCGAACCATTTCCTTGAGCGGCGCGACATCGCCCAGCATCGAATAGACGCCTTCGAGCACGACGAGCTTGCCCGCATCGGCGGGCAGGCGCTTCAGCCGCTTTTCGAGCGCTTCGACATCATTGTGGCGGAAGGCGACGATTTCGGCGTCGCCCATCTTGCACCCGTCATAGATGGACGCATGGCTGTCGATGTCGAGGATGACATAGTCGCCCTTGCCAGCGATGGTGCTGATGATGCCGAGGTTCGCCTGATATCCGGTTGAAAACACCATGGCATGATCCATGGCGTAAAATTCCTTGAGCGCCTCTTCGCACTCCTTGTGCCCCTGGTAGGTGCCGTTGAGCACACGGCTGCCGGTCGTCCCGCTGCCGAATTTGTCGAGCGCTTCCTTGCCCGCGGCGACGACATCCGCGTCGAAGGTCATGCCCATATAATTATAGGTGCCGAGCAGGATCGTCTCGCGTCCGTTGCAGATCGCGACGGTGGGCGAGAGCACTTTTTCCATCACCAGGCTGAACGGATCGGTGACGCCGGTCGCAAGCAGCGCCTCGCGCTGCGCGATCAGGGGGTCGAATTTGGTGAATAGGTCGGTCATATCACATATCCAAGGACCGTTCGCATCGAGCGAAGTCGAGACACCCCTCGAACTTGCGCTGTCCCGACGGGTGTCTCGACTTCGCTCGACACGAACGGGGAGAAAGATTTAGCCCTGCAGCTTTTCCACTGCGGCCACAAGCTGGCCGACATTTTCAATTTCGGCCTGTTGGTTCATGCTGATGATGATATCGAAACTGTCTTCGACCTCGGCGACAAAGTCCATTACCGTCAGGCTGTCCCACTCCAGGTCCCCGGCAAAGGTGGTTTCGTCGGTCAGTTCGACGCCCTTTTTATTGAAAGGCGCGATGAGCGCGTAAATCTGTTCCTTGAGCGCGGTGGTCATGGGATTGTCCTGTCCTGAATGAATCTGGCTGCGGGCATGCCGCGAGCTTCTGGCCTTGGCAAGCGATTGCGGCGGTAATCGGGCAGTATTTTGCCGATGATGGGGGCGGGGGAAGTGCATCATTGCTGTGGCGGCGCGCCCCGGCTATCCGGGCTGCCCATGCAGCCCTCCCTTGCCTCCCCGGCCGCCGTTCCCGCCAAAGGCTTTGCCGCCGAATTTCGCGCGACGCTGGCGCTTGCCTGGCCGCTGGTGCTGACCAATTTGACCATGTCGTTCATCGGGGCGACCGATGTGCTGATGGTGGGGCGACTGGGCGCGACCGAGCTCGCCGCCGTGTCGATCGGTTTCAATCTGGCGATGTTGTTCGCCATTTTCGGCATGGGGCTGGTGATGGGCGCCTCGCCCCTGATGGCGAGCGAGATCGGGCGGCGCGCCAATTCGGTGCGCGATATTCGCCGCACCTGTCGTCAGGCGCTCTGGCTGGTCGCGTGCCTGTCAGTGCCCACGCTTGCCATTTTGTGGCACACCGAAGCGATATTGCTTTTGTTGGGGCAAAATCCGCGCCTTGCCGAAATGGCCCAGGCATATGTTCGCGCCTATATGTGGTCGATCCCGCTATTCCTGGCGACGCTTGCCTTTCGAAATTTCCTGGCCGCGCTGGAGCGGCCCATGTGGTCGCTGATCGTTGGCGTCGTCGGCGTGCTGGGCAATATAATTTTCAACTATTCGCTCATCTTCGGCAAGTTCGGCATGCCTGCGCTGGGTATCGTCGGCGCCGGGGTGGGCAGCGTGCTCACCAATGCGCTGATGCTGATATTGATGATCCTCGTCCTGTATCGCGACCGCCAGTTTCGCCGCTATCATCTGCTGGGCCGCTGGTGGCGCAGCGACTGGCCGCGCTTTGTCGAAATGACGCGGATCGGAACCCCCATCGCGGTCAGCCTTGCCTTTGAAGCGGGCGTCTTTTCGGCCGCCGTCATGCTCATGGGATGGATTTCCACCGCCGCCGTTGCCGCGCATGCGGTGGCGCTGCAGCTCGCGGCGCTGACCTTCATGGTGCCGATGGGGGTGGGGCAGGCGGCGACGGTGCGCGTCGGCATCGGCTATGGCCGCCGCGATGCGGGCCATATCCACCGCGCGGGCTGGACCAGCTTCATCCTGGGCACGGGTTTTATGGCGGTGATGGCGCTGATCATGCTTTCCATACCTGAAACGCTGGCCGGATTGTTCATCGACCGCAGCGACCCCGCCAATGCCGAAGTGGCGCGGTTGGCGGTCAGCTTCCTGATCATCGCCGCGCTGTTTCAGGTCGGGGACGGGGCGCAGGTGGTGGCGCAGGGCATGTTGCGGGGGCTTCATGACACTTTCATCCCGATGCTTTTCGCCCTTTTCGGCTATTGGGTGATCGGTATCGGGGTTGGCGCCTGGCTTGCCTTTGAACTTGGCTGGGGCGGCGTCGGTATATGGACCGGGCTGGCAACCGGGCTCAGCATTGTTGCGGTGCTGATGATCATCCGCTGGATGCGGCGCGAGCCGCTGGGGCTTTTACCCGACGGCGCCTGATCGGCCGGGGGTTGAAGCGACGCTTTTCGCTCCCATTTTGCGGACAGCGAAAGTCGCGCAAAAAATTTTCTCGCGCGCCTTGACGCTGTCCCATGCCCCGCCCATATCCCCGCTGTTAGCACTCTTAAGCAGTGAGTGCTAAAGTGACATCCATTGCATTATTGGAGGGACATCCATGCAATTTCGTCCGCTGCACGATCGCGTGCTCGTCCGCCGTATCGAAGCCGAAGAAAAAACGGCTGGCGGCATCATCATCCCCGACACCGCCAAGGAAAAGCCCCAGGAAGGCGAAGTGGTCTCGGTCGGCACCGGCGCCCGCGCCGATGACGGCAAGGTTACCCCGCTCGACGTCAAGGCGGGCGACCGCATCCTGTTCGGCAAATGGTCGGGCACCGAAGTCAAGGTCGACGGCGAAGAGCTGCTGATCATGAAGGAATCGGACATCCTCGGCGTTATCGCCTGAGTTTGATCTTTCCAACCATTCCAAATTTGAAGGAGCATCCACATGGCTGCCAAGGACGTTAAATTTTCGCGCGACGCGCGCGAACGCATCCTCAAGGGTGTCGACACGCTCGCCGACGCGGTGAAGGTCACGCTCGGCCCCAAGGGCCGCAACGTCGTCATCGACAAAAGCTTCGGCGCGCCCCGCATCACCAAGGACGGTGTGTCGGTCGCCAAGGAAATCGAACTGAAGGACAAGTTCGAAAATATGGGCGCGCAAATGCTGCGCGAAGTCGCCAGCAAGGCGAATGACAAGGCCGGCGACGGCACCACCACCGCCACCGTGCTCGCTCAGGCGATCGTTCGCGAAGGCATGAAGTCGGTTGCCGCTGGCATGAACCCGATGGACCTGAAGCGCGGCATTGACCTTGCGGTCAACAAGGTCGTTGAAACGATCAAGGGCCAGTCGAAGGTCGTTTCGGGCAATTCGGAAATCGCGCAGGTCGGTGTCATCTCGGCCAATGGCGACAAGGAAGTCGGCGAAAAGATCGCCGAAGCCATGGAAAAGGTCGGCAAGGAAGGCGTGATCACCGTCGAGGAAGCCAAGGGCCTCGATTTCGAACTCGATGTCGTCGAAGGCATGCAGTTCGACCGCGGTTACCTGTCGCCTTACTTCATCACCAACCCCGAAAAGATGCTCGTCGAGCTTTCGGACCCCTATATTCTCATCTTCGAAAAGAAGCTGTCGAACCTCCAGTCGATGCTTCCGATCCTCGAGGCTGTGGTACAGTCGGGCCGTCCGCTCCTGATCATCGCCGAGGACATCGAAGGCGAAGCGCTCGCAACGCTCGTCGTCAACCGTCTGCGCGGCGGCCTGAAGGTTGCTGCGGTCAAGGCCCCCGGCTTTGGCGATCGCCGCAAGGCGATGCTGCAGGACATCGCGATCCTGACCAACGGCGAAATGATCAGCGAAGATCTGGGCATCAAGCTTGAATCGGTTACGCTGAACATGCTCGGTCAGGCGAAGCGCATCACCATCGACAAGGACAACACCACCATCGTCGACGGTGCGGGTGAAGCCGAAGCGATCAAGGGCCGCGTTGAACAGATCCGTGCGCAGATCGAAACCACGACCAGCGACTATGACCGCGAAAAGCTGCAGGAACGTCTTGCCAAGCTCGCGGGCGGTGTGGCCGTGATCAAGGTCGGCGGCGCTTCGGAAGTCGAAGTGAAGGAACGCAAGGACCGCGTCGACGACGCGCTGCACGCGACCCGTGCTGCGGTCGAAGAAGGTATCGTCCCCGGTGGCGGCACCGCGCTTCTTTATGCCACCAAGGCGCTCGAAGGGCTGCAGGGCGAGAATGAAGACCAGACCCGCGGTGTCGACATCATCCGTCGCGCACTGCAGGCTCCGGTTCGCCAGATCGCCGAAAACGCCGGCTTCGACGGCGCCGTCGTCGCGGGCAAGCTGTTCGACCAGTCGGATGTCAACTATGGCTTCAACGCCGCAACCGACGTCTATGAAGATCTGGTCAAGGCTGGCGTGATCGACCCGACCAAGGTTGTCCGCACCGCGTTGCAGGATGCGGCCTCGGTTGCCGGTCTGCTGATCACCACCGAAGCGGCGGTTTGCGAACTGCCCGACGACAAGGCCGCCATGCCCGCAATGGGCGGCGGCGGCATGGGCGGCATGGGCGGCATGGACTTCTGATAGTCCACGACCGTTCGGCGCTCAGTCGAATGAAAAGAGGGCCGGGAGGAGCAATCCTTCCGGCCCTTTTTCATGGAAGAGATGGGGCATCCCTTTTCTCTATTCGCGCGCCGTCATTGCGAGCCCGGTTGAGCCGGGGGAAGCAATCCCCCGCGGGCGTCATTGCATTGCCGATAACTGGGATTGCTTCGTTGCCCGGACCGGTCGGGCGTCTCGCAACGACGGGGAGGGGGGCGCTGTGGAATGTCCGACATTGCCAGTTCATCCGCTGCGTCATAGCTAGGCCAGATGAGTCTGTTTTTTGCCTTGCCTGCGTTGGTGCTGGCCGCACAGCCTGCCGAAATGACGCCGCCTGATGCTGCCCCTGTGCGCTGCGGCTATCGCATCGTGCAAAGCTATCCGCATGATCCGGCGTCTTTCACTCAGGGGCTGCTCTGGCATGACGGCCATCTTTACGAGAGCACGGGCCAATATGGCCGTTCGCGGTTGATGCGGGTCGATCTGGAGAGCGGGAAAGCGCTCCGCACCGCCGCTTTTCCAGCCGATCAGTTCGGTGAAGGCATTGCCTTGTGGCGCGACCAGATTATCGGTCTGACGTGGCGCAGCGGGATCGGCCATCGTTGGCGGCTTAGCGATTTCAAGCCACTGGGCAATTTTCGCTATGAAGGCGAGGGGTGGGGGCTTGCCCTGTTGGGTGCGGAGCTGGTGTTGAGCGATGGAACGCCCACCCTGCGCTTTCTTGATCCAGCCACCATGGCCGAACAAAGGCGCGTCACCGTCACCTTTGCCGGGCGCGCGCTGGGGCGGCTCAACGAGCTGGAAGCGATTGAGGGCGAAATCTGGGCGAATATCTGGATGAGCGACGCGGTGGCGCGGATTGATCCGGCGACGGGTGCGGTGACATCCTATGTCGACCTGTCCGGGCTGCGCGAGGATGCGGGCGCGCGCGGCACTGACAGCGTGCTCAATGGCATCGCGTGGGATGCACAGGCGCGCCGACTGTTCGTCACGGGCAAAAACTGGCCCAAACTCTATCAGGTCGCGCTGGAGGATTGCTGAAAAGGACTATTGGCTCTGTTCTGCCGGGGCGGCGCCAGGCGTTTCGATACCGTCTGACCGGCTTTCCAGCATTTCTGCCGCATCGTCGAGAGCCTTGGCCTCGCTGACGGTGACGCCGCCGGGGCCGGGCTCGTTGTCGGTGCGGCTGCATCCTGCGGCGAGCAGAAGCAGGGGGGCGATTGCGAGAGATGCACGCGGGATAGGGCGCATGACTAAAATTCCCAAAGAAAAGAGGCTCCGTTCATGATCGAACGGAGCCTCCCTTTAACACAGCAAAGCTGCGCCAGCGACTTAGTGAGCGTCGTTGGCTTCGGCCTTGGCGGTTTCCGCTTCGACCTTGTCGCCCGCAGCAGCGACGGCGTCGCCAGCAGCAGCAGCAGCACCTTCGACGGCGTTGCCAGCGTCGGCAGCCGCGTCAGCAGTGGCGTCGGCGGCGTCAGCAGCGCCTTCGGCAACAGCGTCGCCAGCAGCAGCAGCGTCGTCGGCCATGGCCGAACCGGCTTCGGCAGCTTCATTCTGAGCCTGTTCCGAGCAAGCGGCGAGGCTGAAAGCAGCAGCGGCCATCGAGGCAATGATCATCTTACGCATAATAAAGTCCTTTCGAATTCCCCCGTAACCCAAACAGGTCACGCTGAGGGGAGAGTTAACCGCGGAACCACCCCATTGCAACCATGGCCTCTCAGGCTGGAAACATCAGGGGGCGGGCGGATCAAAAAGGGGCCGCCGGCGAACCGGCAGCCCCCTCTTTTTTGCCGTAACGGCAGAAAGCTTAGTTGGTGGCAGCTTCCATCGCGCCCTGAGCCGCCTGGGTGGCTTCCTTGGCAGCGTCGGCAGCTTCAGCAGCCTTGTCGACGGCCGTCGAAGCGTCACCAGCGGCAGCGGCGTCAGCAGCGCCTTCGGCAGCGTTGCCAGCAGCAGCAGCGGCGTCAGCAGCGCCTTCAGCCGCTTCCATCGCACCGTCGGCAGCACCTTCAACCGTTTCAGCAGTGTCAGCGGTAGCAGCAGCGTCGTCCGAAGCCTGTTCGGCGCAAGCAGCAAGACCCAGCGACGTGGCAAGGACGAGCGACAGAGTGATCGACTTCTTCATATGGGAATACCCCTCTCGATTAAACTGATCGACCGGCACTCGGATGCGAACAATTCGATCCGGCGAATTGCCAATCGCTTGCAGAGTTACCTTGTCGCCAAAAAGGGTGCAACGCACTTTTTCGGTTGAATGCGTATGATTTACGTCAATCGCGGAGTGAAAGGCGGCGCTAGTCAAAGGAAAACGGCGGGAAAAGCCGGATTATGTTTGGTTGACCAGATATAAAGAAAGCTTTATATCCCACTCCCGTGAGCGAGCTTCTCGATATCTTTCGTGCCCTGGCCGACCCGACCCGCCTGCGAGTCGTCGCGCTTTTGCGCGAAATGGAGCTGGCGATCGGCGAATTGGCGATCGTGCTCGACCAAAGCCAGCCGCGCGTGTCCCGTCATGTTCGCATATTGGCCGAGGCGGGTCTTGTCGAGCGTCGGCGGGAAGGAAGCTGGGTGTTCCTGCGCATTGCGCGCGAGGGAGCGGTCGGTGGGCTGATCGATCAGGCGAAGGACTGGCCCTTTTCGCCGCAGGAAGCGCGTATCATCGCGCATGACGCACGCCGCCTTCAGGCCATCCGCACCGAACGTATGGCCGTCGCCGAGCGCTATTTTGCCGAACATGCCGAGGAATGGGATGCGATCCGTTCGCGCCATGTCGCGGAGAGCGAGGTGGAAGCGGCGATGCTGGCGATGATGCATAACCGGCGTCTGGGCCATTTGCTTGATATTGGGACTGGAACGGGCCGGATGGCGGAAATTTTCGCGCCCACGGCGCGCCGGATTACGGCGCTCGACCGCAGCCCGGAAATGCTGCGTATCGCCCGCGCCAAGCTGGTGGAACAGCCTGTGCCGATCGACCTGGTGCAGGGCGATTTCCTCGCCCTGCCGATGGAGAGCGCCAGCATCGACAGCATCATCATCCACCAGGCGCTGCATTTCGCGCATGAACCCGACCGGGTCGTCGCCGAATCCGCCCGGGTGCTCCGCGGCGGCGGACATTTGCTGGTCGTAGATTTCGCGCCGCATGAGGATGAGGAGTTGCGCACGCGCGCAGCGCACGCGCGCCTGGGCTTTTCGGATGCCCAGATCCGCGGCTGGTTCGCATCCAATGGAATCTTGCTTGAAAATACGCAAACGCTGGAGGGCGGGGAATTGGCCGTAAAGCTTTGGCTTGGCCGCCGCCGCAGCGATGAGGATCAATCTCCCCAGGCCCATGATGGCGAGGGGCAACGCAAAAGGCTTGCGGCATGACAAATGGGCTCAACTCGCTGGCGGAGGCGCGCCGGGCGGCGGCATCTCCGCTGTTCGCCAATCTGGAAGGCGACATTGGCGTCAGTTTCGAATTTTTTCCGCCCAAATCGGAAAAAATGGAGGCGCAGCTGTGGGACACGTTCCGCATGCTCGAGCCGCTGGCGCCGCGTTTCGTCTCGGTCACCTATGGCGCGGGCGGATCGACGCGCGAGCGCACCCATGCGACGGTTGCGCGCATTGCAGCGGAAAGCGCCGTGCCGCCCGCCGCGCATCTGACCTGTGTCGAGGCGTCGCGCGAAGAGATTGACGCGGTGGCGCGCGCTTATTGGGAGGCCGGGGTGCGCCATATCGTTGCGCTGCGCGGCGATGTCCCCGGCGGCGCGCCTTACCGTGCGCATCCCGAAGGCTATGCCAATGCCATCGAGCTGGTCGCCGGACTGAAGGCGGTCGCGCCCTTTGACATTTCGGTGGCAGCCTATCCCGAGGTGCATCCCGATGCCGATTGCCCGCAGGCCGATCTCGACAATCTGAAGCGCAAGATGGATGCGGGCGCGACTCGCGCGATCACGCAATTTTTCTTCTCGCCCGATGCCTTTTTGCGCTTTCGCGATGCAGCGGCGGCAGCGGGGATCGACGCGCCGATCATCCCGGGCATTTTGCCCGTATCCAATGTGTCGCAGACGCGGCGGATGGCCGATATGTGCGGCACGCAGATACCGGCTTGGATGGCCTCGCTGTTCGACGGGCTGGACGATCACCCCGGCGCGCGCCAGCTGGTCGCCGCGACCATCGCCGCCGAAATGTGCCGCCGCCTTTATGCGGGCGGGGTGCGCGACTTTCACTTCTATACGCTCAACCGGGCCGAGCTCAGCTATGCCATCTGCCATTTGCTGGGGCTGCGGCCGCAGGCCGGCAGCGTGAAGGAGAAAGCGGCATGATCGAGCCGAGCAACGCGCGCATCGCCCTGCAGGCTGCCGCTGGTGAGCGCGTCCTGTTGACCGATGGCGGCTGGGGAACGCAGATTCAGGATCGCAAGCTGGTCGAAGCCGACTATGCGGGCAATCTGGGCCTGTCGCACGACCAAAAGGGCAATAATGATATTCTGGCGCTGACGCGGCAGGATGTGGTGACGGCGATTGGCGAGGCCTATCTGGAGGCCGGTTCGGATATTGTTTCCACCAACACTTTCAGCGCGAACCGGATCAGCCAGGCCGATTATGGGGCCGAAGCGCTGGTGGCCGATATCAACCATGAAAGCGCCCGGCTAGGGCGGGAGGCCGCCGATAAATATCAGGCGCGCGATGGGCGTCGCCGTTTCATTGCGGGCGCTGTCGGCCCGACGAACAAGACACTGTCGCTTTCGCCCGACGTCAATAATCCCGGCTTTCGCGAAATCGACTTTGACGAGCTCAAAGATGTCTACCGCGAACAGGTGATCGCGCTGGCACAAGGGGGCGCGGATTTCATCCTGATCGAAACCGTCTTCGATACGTTGAATGCCAAGGCAGGCATTGCCGCGACGTTGGAGGCCGAGGCGAAGGTCGGGCGCGAGCTGCCGCTGATGATTTCGATGACGCTGACCGATTTGTCGGGCCGCAATCTGTCGGGCCATACGGTCGAGGCTTTCTGGTATGCGGTGCGCCATGCAAGGCCGCTGACCATCGGGCTCAACTGTTCGTTCGGCGCGCAGCAGCTTCGCCCGCATATCCGCGTCCTCTCCGACCTCGCCGATACGCTGATCATGGCTTATCCCAATGCGGGCCTGCCCAATGAACTGGGCGAATATGACGAGCTGCCCGATACGACCGCCGGGCTGGTGCGCGAATGGGCCGAACAGGGCCAGGTCAATATTTTGGGCGGCTGCTGCGGGTCGACGCCTGCGCATATCGCCGCCATGGCAAGGGCGGTGGAGGGATTGCCTCCGCGCCGCCTCCCCAAGCTTCCGGTCCGCACGCGGTTGGCGGGCCTTGAACCTTTTATCATGGCGGCTTGAACGATGGACAAACAGGCACAGTGGCGCGTCCGCCCGGCGACGCGCGAGGATGCGGCTGCGCTGGCCCTGATCGGCGCGGCGACCTTCCTCGAAACCTTTTCGGGCATCCTCGATGGTGACGCCATCATCGCCCATTGCGAGCGCGCGCACAGCCGCGCGGCCTATGAAGCCTATCTCGACGCCGGGGCGCAGGCCTGGCTGGCGGAGATTGAACCGGGGCATGCGCCCATCGGCTTTGCGCTGGCGAGCACGCCTGATCTGGCGGCCGCGCGTCCGGGCGATTGGGAATTGAAGCGCATTTACGCGCTGTCACGTTTTCACGGCAGCGGGCTGGGCGCAGCGCTGATGCAGGCGGCGGTCGCGGCGGCGGCGCCTTACCAGCGACTGTTGCTGGGCGTTTATGCCCGCAATGCGCGCGCCATCGCCTTTTATCGCAAACAGGGTTTTGAACCCATCGCCGAGCGCCAGTTCGATGTCGGCGGTAAATTATATGATGATCTGGTGCTGGCGCGCCCGCTTGCAGAGTCGATTACAGCATGACCGAGACCTTATCCTCCTCCACCTTTGTCAATATCGGGGAGCGGACCAACGTTACCGGATCGGCAGCCTTCAAGCGCCTGATCCTGACCGATGATTATACAGCCGCGGTCGAAGTTGCGCGGCAGCAGGTCGAAAATGGCGCGCAGGTCATCGACGTCAATATGGACGAAGGACTGCTCGACGCCGTCCATGCAATGACGACGTTCCTGAAGCTGATCGCCGCCGAGCCCGATATTGCGCGCGTCCCGGTGATGATCGACAGCTCCAAATGGGAGGTGATCGAGGCGGGGCTGAAATGCGTTCCCGGCAAGCCGATCGTCAATTCGATCAGCATGAAGGAGGGCGAAGAGCCGTTTCTGGACCATGCGCGCAAATGCATGGCCTATGGCGCCGCCGTCGTCGTCATGGCGTTCGACGAGGTCGGGCAGGCCGATACCGAAGCGCGCAAGGTCGAGATTTGCGAGCGCGCCTACAAGCTGCTGACCGGCATCGGTTTCCCGCCCGAGGACATTATCTTCGATCCCAATATTTTCGCGGTGGCGACGGGGATTGAAGAGCATGACAATTATGCTGTCGATTTTATCGAGGCGGTGAAGAAGCTCCGCCGGCTCTGCCCGCATGCCCATTATTCGGGCGGGCTTTCGAACCTGTCGTTCAGCTTTCGCGGCAATGAGACGGTGCGCCGCGCGATGCACAGCGTCTTTCTCTATCACGCCATTCCGGCGGGGCTCGACATGGCAATCGTCAATGCCGGGCAGCTTGACGTCTATGACACGATCGACCCTGAACTGCGCGCGGCGTGTGAGGATGTCATCCTCAACCGCAAGGTCGCGGGCGAGGAGCTAAGCCCGACCGAACGGCTGATCGCGCTTGCCGAGCGTTATAAGGGCAAGGATGCCGCGCAGGAAAAGGCCGCCGAGGAATGGCGCGGCTGGGAAGTGCGCAAGCGCCTCGAACATGCGCTGGTCAAGGGGATCGACGCGCATATTGTCGCCGATACCGAGGAAATGCGCCTTGCCATGGATCGCCCGATCGAGGTGATCGAAGGGCCGTTGATGGACGGGATGAACGTCGTTGGCGACCTGTTCGGATCGGGCAAGATGTTCCTGCCGCAAGTCGTCAAATCGGCGCGCGTGATGAAAAAGGCGGTCGCGCATCTGCTCCCCTTTATCGAGGCGGCAAAGGAGCCCGGCGCAAAGGGCAAGGGCAAGATCGTCATGGCGACCGTCAAGGGCGACGTCCATGACATTGGCAAGAATATCGTCGGGGTCGTCCTCCAGTGCAACGGGTTCGAGATTGTCGATCTTGGCGTGATGGTGCCCTGGTCCAGGATCCTCGAAGCGGCGAATGAAAATGACGCCGATATGATCGGCCTGTCGGGGCTGATCACCCCCTCGCTCGACGAGATGGTGACGGTCGCCGAGGAAATGCAGCGCGCGGGTATGACCATGCCGCTGCTCATCGGCGGGGCGACGACATCGAAAGTGCATACGGCGCTGCGGATTGATCCGGCGTATGAGGGGCCGGTGCTGCATGTGCTCGACGCCAGCCGCGCAGTGGGGGTCGCGACTGCGCTGGTCAGCGACACCGGACGCGATGCCTATGTCAAAAGTTACAAGGATGATTATGCCCATGTCCGCGATGTGCGCGCGAACAGGGGGCAAAGCGCGCTGATCCCCATTGCCGATGCGCGCACCAATGGCTTTGCCATCGACGAGGGCGCGCGCCCGCCAGCGCCGAAGCAGCCGGGCCTGCATGTTTTCGACGAGTGGGATCTGGCCGAGCTGGTCGAATGGTTCGACTGGACGCCCTTTTTCCGCGCCTGGGAATTGGCGGGCAATTACCCCGCCATATTGGACGATGAGGTGGTGGGCGAGAGCGCGCGCAGCCTTTATTTCGACGCGCGGGCGATGCTGGAGAAGATTGTCGGCGAAGGCTGGCTGAAGGCGCGCGGCGTCGCTGCGCTATGGCCCTGCCGCCGCGAGGGCGATGATGTGATCATCCATCTGGAGGAGGAAGAGGAGCATGTCCGCATTCCCTTCCTGCGCCAGCAGATTTCGAAGCGCGAAGGGCGCGCGAATATGTGCCTGGCCGATTTCGTCAGCCATGATGGCGACTGGATTGGCGGCTTTTCGGTCGCCATTCACGGCATCGAACCGCATCTTGCGCGCTTCAAGGCGGCGCATGACGATTATAACGACATATTGCTGAAAGCTTTGGCGGACCGTTTTGCCGAAGCCTTTGCCGAGCGGCTGCACGCGCATGTCCGCACCGATTTATGGGGCTATGCCCCCGGCGAGCAATTGACGCCCGAGGCGATCATCAAGGAGGAATATCGCGGTATTCGTCCGGCGCCCGGCTATCCCGCTTGTCCCGACCACAGCCTGAAACCGATACTGTTCGACCTGCTCGATGCCGGGCGGACTTCGGGGGCGAGCCTTACCGAAAGCTTTGCCATGCTGCCGACGGCGGCGGTGTCGGGCTTTTACTTTGGCCATCCCGATGCCAGCTATTTCGGCGTCGCGCGCGTGGGCGAGGACCAGCTCGCCGATTATGCCGAACGGCGCGGGGTCGATATCGAAACGGCGACCCGCTGGCTGCGGCCTAATCTGGATTAAGGGGCACACCCCTGAGGCGGCACCGGCCCGCTCCCCCTCCCGGCCTCCCCGACGATAGTAAGCTATGGGAGGCCGGGAGGGGGAGCGGGCCGGTGCCGAGGCGTTTCCGTGCAACGGAACAGATATCAGCGCCCCGCATGTTCGGGGGCCGCGGCTTCCAGTCGTTTCAGCAGCGGTGTCGCCATGGGGATCGAAAGCATGGTGCTCGCCACCGCCATGAGCAGCAGCGCGGTGAAGGCGGCGCTGCTGATCACCCCCTTGTCGAGCAGGATGTTGGCGAAGATGATCATGATCAGCGCCTTGGTCTGAAGCAGCCAGCCGATCAGCCGCGCTTCGTCGCGCCGCCAGCCGAGGATGCGCCCGGCCAGGCTCACCCCGGCGAGCTTGCCCGCGACCGACGCCAGCAAGAGCAGCCCGGCGGCGGCAAAGACCGCCGCGCCCCCCATATCCCATTGGGTGCGAAGCCCGGTCGAGAGGAAGAAGACCGGCATGACGCTGAGCAGGATGATGTTGCGGAACCGGTCCATCGCCTCATGGCCGAACCATTTGGCGTCGAGCACGGCGCCCGCCAGAAAGGCGCCGACCATATAGTGAAGCCCCGACCAGTCGCCCGCAAAACCGCAGGCGATCAGCCAGATGAGGCCCACTGCCCACCGGTCGGCGACCGAAAGGCGGGGCATCAGCCGCCTGATCGCCCAGGCGGCAAGCGCAAAGCCGATCAGAAAGGCGAGCTGGCGTCCGACCCGCTCCCAATCGAGCAGGATCAGCGCGAGCACGGCCCAGATGGCGATATCGTCGAGGCTGGCATAGCGCAAAATGCGCTGGCCGATGGGCTGGCGCAGGATCGCGAGCTTTTCCATGAAGAGGACGAGGATGGGCAGGGCGGTGACGGCGCAGGCCATGCCCAGCCCGGCGACGACCTGCCACGGCGCACCCGTCGGGCCGCTCCATCCCGGAAACTGCAGAAGGGCCAGCGCCGCGAGCGCGCCAAAGGCGAAGGGCACGCCCAGCGCCAGTCCGGCGGTAATGCTGGTTTCGCGCCGGTGCGTCCACGCCGCGTCGATGTCGAGCTCAATCCCGGCGACCCACACGAACATCATCACCGCCCACCAGGCGATGCCGTTCAGCGACGCGATGACATCGGGCCGGAAGATCGCCTCATAATAGGCCGGAAAGGCCGCCCCCAATATGCCGGGGCCGAGCAGCACCCCGCCAATGATCTGCACCACCACCAGCGGCGCCCAATAATCGGTGCGGAACATGCGCCAAATGGCCCATGGCACGGCAAAAATGATCAGCAGCGCGATCAGGAAAATTTCAACAGACGCCACATCCACCCCCGATTGCCTATTCGGGCGCGCGCACTATCGGCGCGATTTTCTGCCCTGTTACAGGCGTATGGGCCGCGAAGCGCCACAGCAAGCGCGAATAGCTATGTTAAGATTTGCGCGCGCAATGTTTCGCGGCGGGACAGGCGGGCGGTTAACCAGCTTCGCGCAAGACGGCGCGCTTGTCCTGCGCTATAATGCGCGCATGATCCGTCTTTCCATCCGCCGGCACCTGTTGCCCGCCGCCGCGCTCGCGCTGCTTCTTTTGCCCGCAGCGGTGCCCGCCCAGTCGGGCAGCGCGCCCTATGTAGTTGCCGAAACGAACCGCGGCTTTGCGCGGCTTCAGGATGCCGTCGATGCCATCGGCGATGGCGAAGGGACGATCCGGATTGCGCCGGGCTATCATCGCCAATGCGCCGTGCAGGAAACGGGACGCATCGCCTTTGTCGCCGCCGAGCCGGGACGGGCGATTTTCGACGGCGTGGCGTGCGAGGAAAAGGCGGCGCTGGTGCTGCGTGGACGCGGCGCGCGTATCGACGGGCTGGTGTTCCAGAATATGCGCGTGCCCGACGGCAATGGCGCGGGCATCCGGCTGGAGCAAAATGATCTGGAAGTGGTGAACAGCCTGTTTCGCGGCAGCGAGGAAGGGATTTTGACCGCCAATGATCCCGGCGGGTCAATCCTGATCGACCGGTCGACCTTTTCGCGGCTGGGGCGCTGTGATCGCGGGCTGAGCTGCGCGCATAGCATTTATACCGGTGTCTATGGCCGCGTCACCGTCACCCGCACCCGGTTCGAAAAGGGCAGCGGCGGCCATTATCTCAAGACGCGCGCGGCGCAGGTCGATATTCGCGACAATAGTTTCGACGATAGCCAGGGCAGCGCGACCAATTATATGATCGACCTGCCCGCCGGTTCGACGGGCCGGATCGAAAATAATCTGTTCGTCCAGGGGCGCGACAAGGAAAATTATTCGGCCTTCATCGCGGTGGGGGCGGAGGATATTGAAAATCCTTCACGCGGCCTGATCATCAAGGCCAATCGCGCCAGCCTGCCGCAGGATATTGGCCGCAAATCGGTGTTCGTCGCCGACTGGACAGGCGAGGCGCTGGCAATTGGCGACAATGAACTGGGGCCGGGGCTGACCCGCTTCGAGAAGCGATAAGGGGGCGCGGGCGAAAGCGCCCGCTCCTTCCTCTCAGGCTTCGCCGCGCGTTTCGATGAGCGAGGCGGCGAGCGCCTCTGCAGGCGATTTGCCGCCCCACAGCACGAACTGGAACACGGGATAAAAGCGCTCGCATTCGTCGATGGCGCTTTCGATCAGCGTTTCAGCGAGTTCGAGCGACAGGGTGGAATCGCTGCCCACCAACATGCCGTGGCGGAACAAGATGGTGCCGCTGTTCGACCATAGTTCGAAATGGCCAAGCCAAAGCTGTTCGTTGATCATCGCCAGCGCTTCATGCGCGGCGGCGCGCTTGTCCTCGACAACTCTTATGTCGGGGAAGGCGAGAAGCTGGACGACGCCATCTTCGGGGCGCCAGACGGCGCGCAGTTCATAGCTGGTCCAGCTGCCCTGCGCGGTGGCGACGATTTCATCCTCGCCGACCATTTCATGCGGCCAGCCATGCGCCGCGAAATAGGCGGTCAGCATGTCCATCGGCGCGGCGTCCTGACCGTCTTCGTCGTCGTAAATATCGTCACTCATGCGCGCGCTCTAGCGGTTATTGGCTGGGGACGCGAGTCATGTGATCGGGGCCGCTCGGACGGCTTGCCCTGGAGGCGGCTTGCGCGCGGCGGCCCCGCATTCGGTCGCTTCTTTTATTCGCCCTTGGGCGCTGCACCGCCCTTGGGGGCGGCTTTCGGCGCCGTTTTGGCTGCCGGGCTTTTTCGGACGGCAGGCTTTGCCACGCCTTCGAGCTTGTCGAGACGGGCTTTCAGCGCATCGGCTTCGGCGCGCGCGGTGGCGGCCATCTGCTTCACCGCTTCAAATTCCTCGCGGCTGACAAAATCCATGCTGCCGATAAATTCGCGCGCGCGTTCACGCATCGCGGCTTCGGCCTCGCGGCCCGCGCCCGCGACGGTTCCGGCAATGCCGTTCATCATCTTGGCCAGATCGTCGAAGATACGGTTTTCGCTTTGCATTTCCAATATTCCCTTCGGGCTGATGCCCCTTGCCGTCACCCTATTTGGGTGCTCGCGGCCTTTGGCACAAGGGTTTCGGCGTCGGGATTGCGCTGATCAATCTGGAAATTGAGCAGCGTCGCAAAGCAGAGCCAGCCGATATAGGGCAGCATCAACCACGCCGCCGCCTTGCGGATCGGCGCAAAGGCAAAGGCGGTCGCGACGCTGACCATCAGGATGAAGATGATCAGATAAAGGGCGCTCGTTACCTGATGCGCGCCGAAAAACAGCGGCGACCAGGCGAAATTGGCGACAAGCTGGATGAAGAAGAGCAACAGCGCAAAGCCGCGCCCTTTCGAGCCGCGGGCATGAAGCACCATCGCCAGCGCGAGGCCAAGGCAGATATAAAGCAGGGTCCAAGCAACTCCGAAGAGCCATCCCGGCGGCATGATCGCTGGAAGGTCCAGCGAGGCAAACCAGCGATTATTAAAGCCGCTGTTCGACAATCGCCCCATCAGGCTGCCGATCAGCACAATGGCTGGCACCGTCACCATGGCCCAGCGCCAATAGGACATACGCAATTGACCCGGTGTCGCGATTTCCGTCATTCCCGTTCAATCCCCCACTTGCGATTCCGTTGCATTTGTGTCGCGGGTGCGCGGGCAGGCGTCAAGCGCTGCACCGTGCATTACGGCCTGTTGGGAAGATTTTGTGTAAATTGAATGGCGAAGCGCTGAAAAAAGGAGGGAACGGAAGGCTCTGCTTTCATGCCCGTTCGGCGGCGATCAGAAATTCGACATTGCCTTCAGGGCCAGTGATGGGGCTTTGGACCAGGTCGGCCACGCGCCAGCCTTCGGCCTCCAGCCAGTCGCGCACCGCATCGCACACCCGGGCATGGACCGCCGCGTCGCGCACCACGCCTTTCTTGCCCACTTCATGGCGTTCGGCCTCGAACTGGGGCTTGATCAGCGCGATCAGCCGCGCGCCCTTTCTCGCAAAGCTCATCGGCTTTGGCAGCACTTTGGCGAGAGAAATGAAGCTGGCATCGCAGACGATGAGGTCGACCGCTTCGGGAATATGGTCGGCGGTGAGAATGCGCGCGCTGGTCTGTTCGTGGACGATGACGCGCTCGTCCTGTCGCAGCTTCCACGCAAGCTGGTTGGTGCCTGAATCAACGGCATAGACGCGCGCTGCGCCGCGGCTGAGCAGGACGTCGGTGAAACCCCCGGTGGAGGAGCCGACGTCGATGGCCACCGCCCCGGTCACGTCCCAGCCGAGATGGCCGAGCGCATGGTCAAGCTTGATCCCGCCGCGCGACACCCAGGGATGGTCGCGGCCCTTGATATGGATTTCGGCGTCGTCGGCAATTTGTTGCCCCGCCTTGTCGATCTTGCGGTCGCCGACAAAGGCAAGGCCCGCGAGGATCAGCGCCTGCGCGCGCGTCCGGCTTTCGGCAAGGCCGCGATCGACGAGCAATTGGTCGGCGCGCTGCTTGGTCATCAGAGCGTTCCTGTCGTGGCGCGGAGCGGGGTGCAGGCTCCCGCCATCGGCGATGCCGGGGTGCGGGCTGGAGATTGCTTCGTCGCTCCGCTCCTCGCAATGACAGGACGGGGGGTCATTGTTTCGCCTTTTCGGCAAGCATCCCCGGCGTCAGGATTTGCGGCAGGATTTCGGGTTGCGCGGCCCCCGGTGCATACCAGAGGTAGAGCGGCACGCTGTTGCGCCCATGCTCGGCGAGGGTGCGGGTGATGGCGGGATCGCCATTGGTCCAGTCGCCGACCAATGTGACCACGCCCGCCTTGTCAAACGCTTGCTGCACGGCTTCGCGGTTGATCGCGGCTGCCTCATTGGCCTTGCACGACACGCACCAGTCGGCGGTGAAATAGACGAAAACGGGCTTACCCGATGCCCGCGCGTTGGTCAAAGCCTCGACCGAAAAGGACGTGCCTGTCGGGGCCGCTACGCCACCCTCGCGGTCGGCTGTCGCCACCCACAGCGCGACAGGGATGAGCAATAGCAATAGCGCCATCAAGGGCGCGGGGCGGCGCCCCTGCCGCTGGAACCGGCCCGTTGCGAGCAGCACCGCGCCCAGAAGCAAGGTGGCCGCCAGCGCTGCGATCAGCCCGATCGACTCCGCCTGCCGCCACAAAAGCCATATCAGCGCGAGCGCGGTCAGCCCCATTGGCACCGCCATCCATTTGCGAAACGCGTCCATCCACGGCCCCGGTTTCGGCAGCCGCGTCCGCAGCGCGGGCAGAAAGGCGAGGGCGAGGAAGGGCAGCGCGAGCCCAAGGCCCAAGCCGCCAAAAATTGGCAGCGCCGCCCAGGCGGGGAGGACGAGTGTGGCGCCGAGCGCTGCGCCGAGCAGCGGCCCGCTGCACGGTGTTGCGACAAAGGCGGCGAGCGCGCCGGTCCAGAAGCCGCCGACCGCGCCGCCTTGTTCGGTGAGGCGGTGGCCGCCGCCGAACGAAGGGAGCACATAGCTCCCCGCCAGATTGAGGGTGATCGCCACGGCTAGGAGCAGCAGGATGAAGACGCTGAGCGGATGTTGAAGCTGAAAGGCCCAGCCCACCTGTTCGCCCGCCGCGCGCAGGCCGAGCAAGATTCCGCCGAGCAGGAGCGCGGTCAGCACTGCGCCCCCTGTATAGGCCATCCCTTCGGTTTTTGCGGTGGCAGCGGTTCCGCCCGAGCGGGCGAGGCTGAGCGCCTTGAGGCTGAGAATCGGAAAGACGCAGGGCATGAGGTTCAGGATAAGGCCGCCGAGGATCGCGCCCGCCAGCGCGGTCCAGAATAATGTGCCGTCAAACACGCCCAATGTGCCGCCCGCCTTGCCCTTGGCGCCGCCCGAAACGGTGGCGACGTGATCCCCCGCAGCGGGGACAGCGCCGGGTTCCAAGGCGATGGAAAGGCCGCGCCCCTCATCCAGCTTGAGCAGCGCGGCGACAGGGCCGGACGCATCCCCCTTGGCGCGCGTTTCAACGATGATGTCATCGCCATTTCGGCTGAAATTTTGCGGCGCGGGATAATCGACCAGCTTTGGCGTCTCGACAAAGAGATAGGGCTGGGGAAGCGCGACACTGCGTGGCAGGGGAATGGAAAAGCGCAGCCTGTCACCCTGCCTTTCCCAGCGGCCGGGGCGATCGAGCGGTTGCGGAAGCTGCGCGCGCCACGCGTCGAACTGCGCGCGTGTGCCGGGATCGATGTTGCCATTTCCGGCGACAAGCTTGACCGAAATCACGGCTTTTTCAGGAACGCAGACCTTGTCGGTGCACGCGAGCCAATTGGCCATGCCGGACAGGGTGAGGTCGGTGCCCGGCGCGATATTCCGGTCGATCTCCACATTGGCGAGCAAGGCATAGGGCTGCTCATAGACATAATTCATCATGCCAAAGAGGATCAGCGGTTCGGGCACGGGGTAGCGAAAGGGCGCGATCCGCACGCCCTCGGGGGCATTCCATTTGACCGAAAGCCCGAATCCGGCATCGCCGCCATTGACCCAATAGCCGTGCCATCCCTGCTCCGGCGTCATGGTGAGCGCCAGGGTCGTGCCGTCCCCCGGAACGGGCGTGGCCGATTCGGCAATCAGCTTTGCGGTGATATGCGTTGGCTTCGCGCTCACCGGCATGGCCGCGACCAGCCAAAGCAAAAAGAGCATCGCTGCCGCACGCAGCCCCGGATAGGGAGGGAATATCAAAAGCTTTGCTCCGTCGCCGCTCATTTCCGCTCCACCATAGTCTCCTTCAAAGCCGAGCGTTCAAGGCTTGCCATATAGGCGGCTTTGGTCGAGAGGACAGCCCGCGTTGACCATCGGCAATGGAGAAGCCCCCGTGACGTTCAAATCGCTCGCCACCGCTTGCGCCGCCGCGCTTTCGATTTTTTCAGCGGGGGGCGCCATGGGTCAGGAGGCCGCCGCGCCGATTGCGCCCGCGGTAACAGCCGCCACGCCGGCTCCCAAATTGCTGGTGGTGATTGCCGTCGACCAGTTTTCGGCCGATCTGTTCGCCGAATATCGCGGGCGCTTTACGGGCGGCCTTGCGCGGCTTGCCTCGGGCGTCGTCTTTCCTGCCGGCTATCAGGCGCATGGCGCGACCGAAACCTGTCCGGGGCATTCGACCATTTTGACGGGAAATCATCCCGCGCATACCGGCATCATCGCCAATCAATATTATGACCTGTCAGCGGCGCGCGCCGACAAGCGCATTTATTGCGCCGAAGATGAGCGGGTCCCCGGCACGACGTCGAAGGGCGATGGCTATGCCCCTTCGGTCGAACATCTGCTGGTGCCGACGCTTGGCGACCTGATGAAGGCGCGCAATCCGCGCGCGCAGGTCGTCTCGGTCGCGGGGAAGGACCGCGCCGCCATCATGATGGGCGGGCGCAAGGCTGATGAGTTGATGTGGCTCTCGCCCAAGGGGCTGACCAGCTATCGCGGAACGGCCCTGTCGCCCACGGCGCAAAAGGCGAGCGCGGCGATTGCCGCCGCGCTGGCGCAGCCGCGCGAAGCCATGCCGTTGCCGCTCGATTGCCTGTCCCATGACATCGCCATTCCGCTGGGCAATGGCGCCACGGTCGGCACCGGACGCATGGCGCGCGAGGCGGGCGACTATAATCGCTTCCGTGCGTCTCCCGAAGCCGATGGCGCCGTGCTCGCCACCGCTGCAGCGCTGCGCGCTGCGCGCAAGATGGGCGAGGGCGATACGACCGATCTGCTGATCGTCGGCCTGTCGGCGACCGATTATGTCGGCCATGGCACCGGGACCGAAGGCACCGAAATGTGCCTGCAAATGGCGGGGCTCGACCGCGAACTCGATGATTTCTTCAAACAGCTCGACGCGACGGGCATCGACTATCTGGTCGCGCTCACCGCCGATCATGGCGGCCATGACCTGCCCGAACGCAACCGCCAGAATGCGTGGCCCGACGCCCAGCGCGTGGACCGCGCGCTCGATCCCGACGTGCTGGGCAAGCAGGTCGCGGAAAAGCTCAACCTGCCCCAGCCGCTGCTCTATGGCGTGAGCGGGGACTATTATCTGTCGAAAGCGCTGACGGCCCAGCAGCGCAAGGCGGCGCTCGCCGAAATATTGCCTCGCCTGCGCGCGCATCCGCAGGTGGAAGCGGTCGTTACCAAGGAAGAATTGGCGGCGCATGCGATTTCAAAGCGCGCACCCGACACATGGACGCTGATGGACAAGCTGCGTGCCTCCTGGCACCCCGACCGTTCGGGCGACTTCATCATTGCACTGAAACCGCGCATCACCCCGATCGCCGAACCCGGCGTCGGCTATGTCGCGACCCATGGGTCGGTCTGGGACTATGACCGCCGCGTGCCGATCCTCTTCTGGCGCAAGGGGCTGGCAGCTTTTGAACAGCCCAATGCGGTCATGACCGTCGACATCCTCCCCACCCTGGCCGCGTTGATCGATTTGCCGGTCGACGAGGCCAAAGTTGATGGTCGCTGCCTCGACCTGGTTTCCGGACCGGGCAGCAGTTGCCGATAGAAAAGTTGAAAAGACAGGGACCATGAAAAAGAATTTGCAGGATTTCGCGGGGCAGCTGCTTCTTGTTGGCTGCGGCAATATGGCGGGCGCCATGCTGGAGCGCTGGCTCGAATGGGGCCTCAACCCGGCACAGGTCGCGATTATCGACCCCCAAGCCGCGCCACGCGAAAAAATCGCGCAATTCACCTCCATCGCTGAATGGCAGGCAGCGGGCCGTTCGGCGGATTGGATCATGCTGGGCATGAAGCCCCAGCAATTGGGGGAAGTCGCAGAACAACTGGGCCCCCATATTACCAATGAGGTGCGCTTGCTTTCGATTCTGGCGGGCGTTTCGCTCGCCGATTTGGCGGCGCGTTTCCCCGAGGCCAAGGGGCATATTCGCATTCTGCCCAATCTTGCCGCGCGGATCGGCGCAGGGGTTTCGGCGGTAGCGAGCTTGGGCGATGCCGATGCGTCGGTGGTGACTCCGCTGCTCGCGACGTTGGGCGATGTCGTGCCGCTGGCCGAGGATTCGACGATGGATCTCGTCACGGCCTTTACGGGCAGCGGCCCCGCCTATGTTTTCCGTATGATCGAGGCTTATGCGGCCGCGGGCGAACGGCTGGGGTTGAGCCCGGAGGATTCGCTCGCGCTGGCCAATGCGACCTTTGGCGGCGCCTCTGCACTGCTCGCCGAAAGCGGCGAGCGCCCCGCGGCGCTGATCGCGCAGGTCGCAAGCAAGGGAGGCACCACGCAGGCGGGCCTTGATGTGCTCGATGGCGATGGGCAATTGGCCGCCTTGCTGACCAATGTGCTGCGCGCAGCGCGCGACCGGGGGCGCGAACTGGCCGATATTGCGCGCGGCGAAAGCTGACGGATGCACCTGGGCGGCGGCGAGGGAACCCTTGCCGCCTTTCGGCTTTATAAGCCTCAATGGAACTCAACGCCCCGGTTTTCATCCATTCGATCGACCTCGACCTCTTGTCGCGTCTTGGCGGTGCGGCGTTGCTTGGTCTCCTGCTCGGCCTCGACCGGGAATATCGCGGACATGAAGCGGGGCTGCGGACCCACGGGCTGATCTGCTTTTCTGCCGCAGTGATGACGGTTTCAATGATAGCCCTTTATACGCAGATCGGCGGCGAGCGCGGCGATGTGCTGCGTATCTTTGAAGCCACAGGGGCCTTTATCGGCATCATCGGCGCGGGGCTGATCGTGTTCAGCAAGGGCGAGGTTAAAAATCTTACCACCGCCGCGCATCTCTGGCTCGCGGCGGTCGTCGGCATTGCCTGCGGCGCGGCGCAGTGGCCGCTGGTGCTGATCGGCGGGGCGATCAGCGTCGTGATGCTGACCCTTTTGCGCCTCGTTGAATCGCACTGGGAACGAAAAGCCGGGGCATCCGCCGATAAGGCAGATTGAGCGGGGGCAATTTATCCTCTCTGGCTTTGGCTGGACCGAAACCGCATGGGCAGCTTCGATGAAAGAGGCTGAGTTTTGACGCGGTTAAAGGCGATTTTCATTCCCGTGCTGGCGGGTGCCAGCCTGCGCGACCGGCTGCTCGCCTGTGCTGGCGCGCTGTTGGGGGTGGCCTTTGTGGGGGCGAGCTGCTGGCTGTTGCTGCCCGCATCCATGCCATGGATCGTCGCGCCTATTGGCGCATCGACGGTGCTGCTGTTTGCCGTTCCCGCCAGTCCGCTGGCGCAGCCTTGGGCGATTATTGGCGGCAACAGCCTTTCCGCGATGGTCGGCGTTGCGACCTTGTTCCTCCTGCCCGATCCGCTCTATGCCGCGCCGGTCGCGGTGGCGGCGGCAATCCTGCTCATGTCGCTCTGCCGCTGTCTTCATCCGCCGGGCGGCGCGGCGGCGCTGAGCGCTATTCTCGCCCCGTCGCTTATCCTTGCCGACGGGGGTGCGCGCTTTCTGGTGCTGGTGGCGATCAACTCGGCGCTGCTCGTTGCCAGTGGCTGGCTCTTCCATCGCTTGTCGGGCCATAGCTATCCGCATCGCGCCGTCCCCGCGGGACAGGGCGAGGCGGACGCATCGGCTCGCACGCACATTTCGCCATCCGGCCTGCTGATCGAGGATATTGACGGCGCCCTCGCCGATCTGGGCGAAACATTCGATATCGGCCGCGAGGATCTCGCGATGCTGCTCACCCATGCCGAGGCGCGCGCCGAACGGCGGCGTTCCACCGGCGCCGAGCAACTGGACGCGGGCGCCGCCGCGTGACTATGGCAGGGAAAATGTAATCGGGAGAGATGCGATGGTCATGGGTCTGCAGGCGGCGGGATGCCAAAGCGATGATGCAGACGATGGACTTGCTCTCTGCCGCGTGGCGCTCGAAGCGGTGGACGCCTATGTCGCCCATGCCCGCCGCCGGACCGCCGAGCTGCTTGCGCCCGGCGGCGCTCCTTCCGCCGATGATATTCAGCGGCATCAGCATATCGCCCACGGCCTTGCGTGGGCCGCGACCTATGGTGCGGCGCTGCGCGCGCTGCTGGACTGGGCCGAAGCCATCGCGGCTGCTCGCCCGCTGAGCCAGCTTGAACAGCATATGCTCCATACCGGCTTTGCCGAATATATGGCGCAGCTTGGCGGCGGGCTGCCGATGAGTCAGGCGGAGATTTTCCGTCCCGCCGATCTGGGGCTGGAAGAAGAAGCGTTGGTGCTTGCCAAGGCGGCGCGTCCGCTGCGTCCCGCGCCGGGGGACATCGCAAGGCTGATTGCCGAGGGCGCCGAGGCGGACCGGGCGCTGGGCGACGAAATGCTTGTGATGATGGCCGACCAGTTCCGCCGCTTCGTCGATGACCGCGTCGCGCCCCATGCCCATGGCTGGCATCTCGCCAATGCCTATATTCCGATGGAACTGGTGGAGGAGATGGCGGCGCTCGGGGTCTTTGGCCTCACCGTGCCCGAGGAATTTGGCGGCGCGGGGCTTGGAAAGCTTGCCATGTGCCTCGTGTCGGAGGAATTGTCGCGCGGCTATATTGGCGTGGGCTCGCTGGGCACGCGCTCCGAAATTGCCGCCGAGCTGATCCGGCTGGGGGGCACCGATGAACAGCGCGCTTATTATCTGCCGCGCATCGCCAGCGGCGCGATTCTGCCGACCGCGGTTTTTACCGAGCCCGATACTGGCTCCGACCTGGCCTCGCTGCGGACGCGGGCGCGCAGGCAGGGGGGTAAATGGGTGGTCGAGGGCAATAAGACTTGGATCACCCATGGGGCGCGCAGCGACCTGATGACGCTGCTGGTACGGACCAGCGATGCGCCGGGTTATCGCGGCCTCTCCATGCTGCTCGCCGACAAGCCGCGCGGCGATGATGACAACCCGTTTCCCGCGCCCGGCATGTCGGGCAGCGAGATAGAGGTGCTCGGCTATCGCGGCATGAAGGAATATGAAATCGCCTTTGACGGCTTCGTGCTGCCCGAAAGCGCGCTGCTCGGCGGGGTCGAGGGGGCGGGCTTCAAGCAGCTCATGGAAACTTTTGAAAGCGCGCGCATCCAGACCGCTGCGCGGGCTGTCGGCGTGGCGCAAAATGCGCTGGAACTGGGGCTGGGCTATGCCTGCCAGCGTATGCAGTTCGCCCAGCCGCTGATCGCCTTTCCCCGCGTTGCCAACAAGCTGGGGTGGATGGCCGCCGAAACGATGATCGCGCGCCAGCTGAGCTATGCCGCCGCCCGGGCCAAGGATGAGGGGCGCCGCTGCGACATAGAGGCGGGAATGGCCAAGCTGCTTGCCGCGCGTGTCGCGTGGAGCAATGCCGATAATGCGGTGCAGATCCACGGCGGCAATGGCTTTGCGCTCGAATTTCCGGTCAGCCGCCTGCTGTGCGACGCGCGCATTCTGTCGATCTTTGAAGGGGCCGCCGAAATTCAGGCCCAGATTATCGCGCGCGGCCTGCTGACCCGCGCCAATTGAACTCAAAAATGGATATTGCTTCATGCCAGATCATGCGTTTTCGATGAAAACCGCCTCTTTCTGGAGGCTCTTGCGCCGTGCCTTGATCCTGCTGATCGCCCTGGTTGGCTTTGGCGCGCAATCCCCGGCGCTCGCGCAGGCCAAAAAGGCTGAAACGCCGCGTTCGATCCTTTTTGTCGGCAATAGCTTCACCCAAGGCGCCAATTCGGCGGTGCTGCGGTATCGCCCCGATTCGGTGCGCGATCTGCGCGGCGACGGTGTGGGCGGGATTCCCGCGCTATTTGCGCGCTTCGCCGAGCAGGCGGGGCAGCAATGGACCGTCACGCATATGACGCGCGGCGGCGCCACGCTGGCCGATCATCTGCGTGACCATCGGGGCATGATCGACGCGCCTTGGGATGTGGTGGTGCTGCAGGAATATAGTATTCTCAATCCCGACCGCCCCGGCGACGGAGAAAGGACCGCGCGCAGCGCTGCGGAATTGGGGCGGCTTTTGACGCAGGCGAACGAAAAGGTAGCCATCTATCTGATGGCGACCTGGTCGCGCGCCGATCAGGTCTATGGCGCGACGGGTGCCTGGCACGGCCAGCCGGTCGAAAAAATGGCGCAGGATTTGCGCGCGGCGCTCGACCGGATCGATGCGGAGCTTTCCGACATCGACGGGGTGATCCCGGTAGGGGAGGCGTGGAACCGCGCCATGGCGACGGCGATTGCCGATCCCAACCCTTATGATGGCCTCAGCTTTGGACAGGTCGATCTTTGGAGCTATGACCAATATCATGCGAGCGCGGCGGGCTCCTATCTCGAAGCGCTGGTGGTGTTCGGCCAGGTGACCGGCTTCAACCCCGTCCGGCTGGGGGCAGGGGAGAAGGCAGCCCATGAAATCGGCCTCGATCCGCGCGTCGCGGCCGCGTTGCAGCAGGTGGCGGCCGCCGAATTGGGGATGGACCCCGGCGCGGCGAAGTAAGGCCTTCCTTCCGAACCGGCTTTTCCTCGCAAGCTCAATAAAAAGAGAGGCGCGCCCGATCAAGGCGCGCCTCTCTTTTTACCCGCGGTCCCGCCGCCAATGTCGTGGCGGCGGACGCAGCTTGTTCGTCATTCGGTCAGTTCAAATTCGGCTTCGACCCCTGCGGCGGAAGAGGGGCCAACCCACAGTTTGAATGCGCCCGGCTCGCTACCCCAGCTCATGTCGGCGCGGGTGAAGGCGAGGTCGGCATCGCTCAGCTGAAAGCGGACCGTGCGCGATTCGCCTTTTTTGAGGTGGATTTTCTGAAAGCCTTTCAGTTCCTTCACCGGACGGGTGACCGACCCGACCAGATCGCGGACATAAAGCTGGACCACTTCTTCGCCATCGCGCGGCCCCTTGTTGGTAACGGTCACGCTGGCCGTCAGCGTCTCGCCGGGCGCAATGCGCGGCTTGTCGAGCGTCACCGGCGAATAGCCGAAGCTGGTGTAGCTGAGCCCATAGCCAAAGGGATAAAGCGGGCTGTTCGGCGTGTTGAGATAGCGCGAGACATATTTGGCATTGGGATCGTTCGGATTGATCGGCCGACCCGTATTCTTCATGTCATAATGAATGGGCACCTGTCCGACATTGCGCGGGAAGGTCATCGGCAGCTTGCCCGAGGGGTTATAGTCGCCGAACAGCACATCGGCGATGGCGTGGCCGCCCATCGTGCCCGGATACCAGGCGTGCAAAATGGCATCGATATGCTGGTCCGCCCATTCAATCGTATTGGGACGTCCGCTCAACAGCACCAGAATGACGGGCTTGCCCGTTTTCTCGAGCGCTTCGAGCAGCGCCTGCTGATTGCCCGGCAGGTCGAGCGAGGTGCGGCTCGCGGCTTCGCCGGTCATGTTCCAATGTTCGCCCATGGCGGCAATGATGACGTCCGACTTTTCCGCCAGCGCCAGCGCCTCGGCGAAACCGTCGTTCTTGTCAGCGTCCGCAAAATCATAGCTGGCGCCCTTGGCATAGCCGACTGTCGTCCCCTTGGGCGCGCGCGCCTTCATTCCTTCGAGCAAGGTGACCGGACGCGTCTTGCGGTCGCCCGCGGCGGCCCAGCTTCCGATCATGTCCTCCTTGCTGTCGGCAAGCGGGCCGATCACCGCGATGGAACGCGCGTTGGCGGCAAGCGGAAGCGCATTGCCTTCATTTTTCAGCAACACCATTGATTTGCGCGCCACGTCGCGCGCGGCTTCGAGGAAGTCGGCGCGGTAGACGGTCGCCTTTTCGCGCGCTTCATCCGAATAGCGATAGGGGTCCTCGAACAGGCCGAGGCGATATTTCATTTCCAATATCGTCTTTACCGCAGCATCGACGCGCTGCATGTCGACCTTGCCCTCGGCGACCGACTGGGCGAGATTTTCCATGAAAACAGCGCCTTGAAGGTCCATATCGACCCCGGCGTTGATCGCCTGCTCGCCCGCTTCCTTCAGATTGCGGGAATAGCCATGGGCGACCATTTCATTGATCGACGTGTAATCGGTTACGACAAAGCCCTTGAAGCCCCATTTGTGCCGCAGCACATCGGTCAGCAAATAGCGGCTGCCCGAGGCTGGCACGCCATCATATTCGTTGAAGGCGGTCATGAAGGTGGCCGCGCCGGCATCGGCGGCAGCCTTGAAGGGCGGCAGATAGACGTCGCGCAGCGTGCGTTCCGAAATGTCCACGGTGTGATAATCGCGCCCAGCCTGGGCGGCGCCATAGGCGGCGAAATGCTTCGCGGTCGCGAGCACCGTATCGACGCGGCCGAGGTCGTCGCCCTGATAGCCGCGCACGCGCGCTTCGGCGATGCGGCTGCCGAGATAGACATCCTCGCCTGCGCCTTCGGATACGCGGCCCCAGCGCGGATCGCGCGAGATGTCGACCATGGGCGAGAAGGTCCAGTGAATGCCCTCCGCCGATGCCTCGGTTGCGGAAATTCGTGCAGCCTTTTCAATGGCTTTCAGGTCCCAGCTTGCCGATTCGCCCAGCGAAATGGGGAAGATGGTGCGGTGGCCGTGGATCACGTCATAGCCAAAAAGGAGCGGGATTTTCAGCCGTGTTTCCTCAACCGCCATCCGCTGCAATTCGCGGGTGTAATTGGCCGAAAACGCATTGAAGATAGAGCCGATGCGACCCTTGCGAATATCGTCCTGATATCCTTCGCGCATTGTCGGGCCGGTCGAATCCCAGTCACTGGTAAGCAGCGACATTTGGCCGATTTTTTCTTCCAATGTCATTTTGGACATCAGGTCGGTGATAAAGCGGTCCATGGCCGGATCGGCGGCTTCCCACCGGCTTGCATCGACCGTGACCTGGGTGTCGCCGCGCTGCGCGCTTTTTGCCTGCGCGGGAATGGCTGAAAAGGCTCCGGTGAGCATCAGGCTGGCCAGCGTGATTGTTGCAAAATTGCGCGATATCGGCGGCATAATATATCCATCTCCATGATCAGATTTGTGATTAGATTTTGGCTGTGATGCGCGAAAATCCGCGAAAAAAAACCGCTCTTTGGTTGATTCTGCATATTCCCCGCCTGTGTTGAACCCCTCTATACAGTGATTGTGAAACCGGTTACAAACCCAAAAACGCAAATAAGGGCCTTTCGGTGATTCGATGGGACGTGGAGCGGCGAAACATCGCCGTTTTGCGGCCGGTACACGGAAAGGCGGGGCCAACTAGGGAGGATGCCGTGATGTCATTGCGTATGTATCAGAATAAAGCTGCGCGCGTTTCGCGCGGGCGCGCTCTTGCGGCCGCCCTTGCATGGAGCAGCGCGGCAGGCGCGCTTGCTTGCGCTATTGCAACGCCTGCGCAGGCGCAGGTTTCAAACGCCTCGCTGCGCGGTACGGTCAAGGCCGATGGCGGCGTATCGCAGGTAACGGCGATCAATGTCGGAACCGGATTTTCGCGCACTGTCGCTGTGGGCGCTGGCGGAACCTATAATTTCCCCTCGCTTCCGGTCGGCACCTACCGGCTGGAACTGACGACGGCGAATGGCGTGCGGCATACCGACGAATTTGCGCTCAATGTGGCGCAGAATGCGGTGCTCGATTTCGATTTCTCCTCGGCTGACATTGTCTCGGCCGGCGATGATGCCATCATCGTTACCGGCAGCCGCCTGCGTTCGATGGAAGGCGGCGAAGTGGGTACCAGCATTTCGCAGCGCCAGATCGAAGTGCTGCCGCAGAACAACCGCAATTTCCTGGCTTTTGCCGACCTCGCGCCGGGCGTCCAGTTTGTGACGGGAAGCGGTGAGCAGTCGCGCCTGCAAGGCGGCGCGCAGAACAGCAGTACGGTTAATGTCTTCATCGATGGCGTCGGGCAAAAGGATTATGTCCTGAAGAATGGCGTTGCCGGACAGGATTCGACGCAAGGCAATCCCTTCCCGCAATTGGCGGTGGGCGAGTATCGTGTCATTTCGTCCAACTATAAGGCCGAATTCGATCAGGTGAGTTCGGTCGCGATCACGGCGGTCACCCGTTCGGGCACCAATGAATTCCACGGCGAAGCCTTTATTGATTATACCGACCAAGGGCTGCGCGATGCGCGTCCCAATGAATTGCGCAGCGGCAAGGTCGAAACCAAGGATTTCCAATTTGGCGGGGCGCTGGGCGGTCCGATCATCAAGGACATGCTGCACTTCTTCGTAACATACGAAGGGAAGCGACAGGAAAACCCGCGGGAAATCCGCCCCGGTTTCAATCTGCCCCTTTCCTATTTCCCGGAGAAGTATCAGGGGCTGTTCGGGCCGACCAATGCGACCTTCAACGAAGATCTCTACTTTGGAAAGCTCAGCTTTCAGCCGACGGCGAACGATCTGATCGAGCTATCGGGGCGCCATCGCCGCGAAAGCGGCGAGTTTCTGAGTAGCGGTATCAACTCGCGCGAAACGATCAGCGCGCAAAAGGTGATCGAATATCGCGGCACCGCGCGCTGGGAGCATACGACCGACAATTGGATCAACGATCTCAAGCTTACCTATGAGGATGTGGGCTGGGCGCCCACGCCAACGGTGTTCGGCAACGCCAGCCTTTTTGCCTATGCCGCACAGAATGAAAGCGACCCGACCAAGGTCGACCGAGCGGATATCCTGCGCATCGGCGGGGGCGGTAATTATCAGGACAAGGGGCAGAAAGGCTGGGGCTTCCAGAATGATTTCACCTGGATCGGTTTTGAAGGCCACACCATCAAATTCGGGGTGAAGTCGAAATGGGTCGAGCTGAACAGCTTGCAACTCAACAATTTCAATCCCGTCTATACCTATAACACCGCCTTCAATCCCAATGGCGGCAGCTTCAACGAGGAAATTCCCTATCGCGTCCAGTTCGGCGCTTCGACCGGCAATGGCAGCCCGATTATCAATTCGAAGAATTGGCAGTTTGGCGTCTATGTTCAGGATGATTGGGAAGTCACTGACCGGCTGACGCTGAACCTCGGTGTGCGATGGGATTATGAGCGGACCCCATCCTATCTCGACTTCGTCCATCCCGACGACGCGGTGAACGCGGTCTCGCCCGCCAATTATCCCAATTTGATCAACGCCAATTATGACATCAACGATTTCATCTCGACGGGCACCGAGCGCAAGGCCTTCACCGGCGCATGGCAGCCGCGGATCGGGTTCAGCTATGAGCTCGATGAAGACGCCCGTTTCGTAGTATTCGGCGGTTATGGCCGGTCTTATGACCGCAATCAGTTTGATTTCCTGCAACAGGAAATCAGCGTCGGCTCATTCTCGACCCGCACTTTCAACTTCAACACGGGCGACCCTTATAACACCTGTGCGCCGGGGCCGAACTGCGTCGCTTGGGACCCCATTTATCTGACGCCCGAGGGGCGGCAGCAGCTTCTCGCCGGTTCGCCCGGCGGAGGCCGCGAGCTGCGCTTCATCGATAATGATCTGAAGGTTCCTTATTCGGACCAGTTCAGCATCGGGCTGCGGGCACGGCTCCAGCCGCTGCTCGAAACCGAGGTGGGCTTTAGCCATATCGAAAGCAAGGATGGTTTTGCCTATCTGCTCGGCAACCGCCGTCCTGATGGCAGCTTCTTCCCGCCTGCGCCTTCGGCGCCGGAATCGCCGTGGGGATTTGCACCGGCGGGATTTGGCTCGATCATCATTGGGACCAATGGTCTCGAAACCAGCGCCGATTCAGCTTATCTTAAATTCTCGAAAAGCTATTCGGCATCCTCGCCGTGGAGCCTGGCGGCGACCTATACCTATACCGAAGCCGAGGAGAACCGGAATTTTGGCGAAGTGTTCAGCCTCGACTTCCCGTCGCTCGAGGATTATCCGATCGTCCGGTCGAGCGGCGTTCGCAAACACCGCTTGGTCGCTGCAGGGTCGGTTGATCTGCCGATCGGCGTGACTTTCTCCGGCAAATTCACCCTGGCCTCGCCGCCTTATCTGAAGGCTATCGTCAATACGGCGGGTCCCAATCCCAGCCGGACGGTGGTTGCCAATGAAGCGTTCGGAAATGGTGATCGCTGGGGCTTGCGCCAGTTTGATCTTGCGGTCATCAAATATATTCCGTTCCGCTTCATCAGCGATGAATCGCGCCTGAGGCTGCGGGTCGATATTCTGAACCTGTTTAATGACCGCAACTATGTCGATTATAATAATAATCCGGCGGACGACACGCGGACACCGAACAGCCCAAGCATCTATCGCGAGATTTCGGGTCTGGGTGTTGGCGGTAATCCGCCCCGCACGGTAAAGGTTTCGGCTGGCTTCTCCTTCTAAAGGCGGCCAGCCAACGCCAGGCGCCCGGTCCCTTCCTCTCCCGGGATCGGGCGCCGCCCCTTATTGGAGTATGAAATGTCTTTTCGGCTTGGGTTGTTCGCCTTGCCACTGGTGGCTTTGACAGCCGCTTGTGCCGCTCCGCTTTCTTCGGCTCCGCCCGCGGCGCCGGTCAAGGAAACAGCCCAGGGCGATTTGCCGCCGATCAGCGAGGCGCAATTTTCCGAAGAGCTGACCCAGCGCACTTTCCGCTATTTCTGGGATACGACTGACACGCAGCGTTGCCTCGCGCCCGATCGCTGGCCGAGCAATCCTTTTTCTTCCATCGCCGCAACGGGCTTTGCGCTGACCGCCTATGGCATTGGCGCCGAGCGCGGCTATGTCCCGCGCAGCGAAGCGGCCGAACGCACACGCGATTGCCTGCGCTTTTACTGGGAAGCCCCCCAGGGACCGGCCGCCAGCGGCACGAGCGGCTACAAGGGCTTTTTCTATCATTTCCTGCGCAATGACGACGGTACGCGCTTCAAGGAAAATGAACTGTCGACCGTAGACAGCAGCCTGTTTCTTGCCGGCGCCTTGTTCGCGCAAAGCTATTATGACCGCCAAGACCCGGTCGAGGCCGAGATCCGCGATCTGGCCGAGAAAATCTATCGCCGCGTCGAATGGCCCTGGGCGCAGCGCAACCATACAGGGACCGAAGCGCATAACCTTGCCAATTCGCATGGCATCACCATGGGGTGGAAGCCCGAGAATGGCTGGGAAACCCATGACTGGGTCGGCTATAATGAAGGGATGCTCGTCTATATCCTCGCGCTCGGTTCGCCGACGCATCCGGTGGGCAAGGACGCGTGGGACAAGGGCTGGGCCGCCGATCTGGAAAAGGATTGGGGCAGTTTTTACGGGCAGGAACATCTGCAGTTCGAACCGATGTTCGGTCACCAATATAGCCATGTATGGGTCGATTTCCGCGGCATTCAGGATGATTTCATGCGCGGCAAGGGGATCGATTATTTCGAGAACAGCCGCCGCGCGGCCTATGCCCAGCGCGGCTATGGCGCGGACAATCCCAATGGCTGGCGCGACTATAGCGCCAATATCTGGGGTTGGACGGCATCGGACGGGCCGGGTTATTCCGATGGCAAATATCAGGTGGGCGGCCAGCCGCGCGCCTTTAACGGCTATATGGCGCGCGGGGTGAGCGCGATCCGCGTGGTCGATGATGGCACCGTCGTGCCGACCGCGGCGGGGGGCTCGGTCCCCTTTGCGCCCGAAATCACTATCCCCGCGCTGATGACGATGCGCGCCCGATATGGATCGCGCCTTTATACCCGCTATGGCTTCAAGGATGCGATCAACCCCAGCTTCACCTTTGCGGATGCGGGATCGCATTCGGGCGCGGTCGATCCCCAAAAAGGCTGGGTCGCCAATGACTATCTGGGCATCGACCAGGGGCCGATCCTCGCCATGATGGAAAATCACCGTAGCGGGCTGGTGTGGAAGGTGATGCGGAAGAATCCGCACATCATTCGCGGGCTGAAGCGGATCGGCTTTACCGGCGGCTGGCTCGACACGGCCGGGGAAGAATGAGCGAAAGGCGAGGGGGGCCTCAGCAACCCTCGCCGACGCAAAGATCAGCCAATATCGGATAATGATCCGACGGCAGCTTGCCCGCTTGCTGGTGGGTCAAGGTTGCATGGCGGTCGACCACGACAGTGTCGCTCACGAAAATATGGTCGATCGGATCAACCTCATCGGCGTCGATGCGAAAGCCGGTGAAGCTGCCGCGCGGGCCAAAAGGCGGCGTGCGGCTGATGGCGCGTGCATCGCGCAGCGCGCCGCCCGCGACCATTGCGGCATAGGGCGGGCTGTTCGTGGGGCTGTTGAAATCGCCCAGGACGATCAGGCTTTCGCCCTGGCGCCTTTCGGCGGCGAGCCAGCGGCGGATCTGGCGTGCGCTTTCGAGTTTTGCGATCGCGCCGACATGGTCGAAATGGGTGTTGAGAACCAGCAGCCTCTGCCCGCTATTGCGGTCCGTAAGCCGCGCCCAGGTCGCGATACGCGGATAGGCGGCGTCCCAGCCCTTGCCCGGCGTAGCGGGGGTGGGGGAGAGCCAATAGGTGCCGCTGTCCTGCAAGGCAAAGCGGTCGGCGCGAAAGCCGAGCGGTGAAAATTCACCCACGTCCCGGCCATCGTCGCGCGCCACGCCGATGAATATATAGGCCGGCAAATCGGCCTCGACCGCCTGCTTCTGGTGCAGCAGCACCTCCTGCATCCCGATGATGTCGGGGGCATAATAGCCAATCAGCGCTGTCACCGCCGCGCGGCGGTGCGGCCAGGCATTGACGCCGTCGGAGGCAAGGTCGAGGCGGATATTATAGCTCATCGCGCTGAGGCGCGCGGGTGCCTCTTTCGCGACCGCTGGAAGCGCGAGCAGGGGCGCGAGCAAAAGGCCGAACCAGCGTCTCATGCGAGATTGGCGCCGTTGGTGCGGATGATCTCGCTGTAAAGATGCGCGCTGCGCTTGGGGGTGCGCTGCTGGCTTTCATAATCGACGTGGACGATGCCGAAACGCTTGGAATAGCCGAGCGACCATTCCAGATTGTCGAGCAGCGACCAGGCCATATAGCCGCGCACATCGACCCCCTGGCGGATCGCTTCGCCGACGGCGCTGATGTGGCTGCGCAGATAATCGCAGCGCAGCGGATCGTCGATGCCGTCAGGGCCGGCCTGCGGCGGGTCATAGAATGCCGCGCCATTTTCCGTGATATAGAGGGGGATGTTGCCAAAGCTGTCACGGAACCAAACAAGCATGTCGGTCATGGCAGGAGGATAGACTTCCCAGCCGGTGGTGGTGTGGGTGGCATTTTGGGGGACGGGGGAGGCGCGCTGGGGCCATTGGGCGGGGTCGGCGCGGACGACGGCGCGGGTATAATAGTTGATACCGATAAAGTCGAGTTTCTGACAGATTTCCGCCATATCTTCGGCAGGCCACTGCGGCCATGCCGGCCCGAAAATCTCCTTCAGCTCCTTGTCGGGATAGCGGCCGAGGAGGGCGGGTTCGAGATATTGGCGGTTCATATAGGCGTGGGCGCGCGCGGTTGCGGCGATATCTTCGATGCTGTCGCTCGCCGGATATTTGGGTTCGATGTTGACAACCAGTCCGATTTCATGCGCGCCGGTCGCGCGATAGGCCTGCACCGCGCGACCATGGGCGCGCATCAGATTATGGGTGGCGATGGGCGCTTCGAACATGTTGCGATGGCCGGGGGCGAGCGCGCCATGGAGATAGCCGCCATCGGTGATCACCCAGGGTTCGTTGAGCGTCACCCATTTTTTCACCCGCCCGTCGAGCGCGCGATAGAGAATATCGGCATATTCGGCGAACCAGTCGGCGCTGTCGCGGTTGAGCCAGCCGCCGCGATCGTCAAGCGCGGCGGGCAGGTCCCAATGATGAAGGGTGAGCAAGGGTTCAATGTCATGCGCGAGCAAAGTGTCGACGAGCCGGTCATAGAAATCGAGCCCCTTCTGATTCACCCGCCCGACACCTTCGGGAAGGATGCGGCCCCAACCGGTGCTGAAGCGATAGGCCTGCAGCCCCAATTGCTTCATCAGCGCGACGTCGCTTTCCATCCGGTTATAATGGTCGCAGGCGATATCGCCTGTGTCGCCGGGCGCCGCCATCAGCCGGGGGTCGTGGCAGAAACGCTGCCAGATGCTCGGCCCTGCGCCATCGGCGAGCGGTGACCCTTCGATCTGATAGGCCGCGGTCGCCGCGCCCCACAGGAAATTGTCGGGAAAGGGCGAGCGGGTCATTTGCGGTCCTTGCGCGTCTTGGTGGCCGGGACGGCGGCGGGCGTCGGCAGGCGGTGCGAAAGCAGCCAGTAATAGAGCGCGGGATCGTCATAGGCGGGATCCCACGCATTGTGGCCCAGGTCAGGATAGATGGTGAGGCGCGAGCGTTGCCCGCCGCAGGCGCGGATCGCGCGCGCCATGGCAAAGCTGCCCTCTGGCGTTACCACATCGTCGCGGTCGCCGTGAAAGGCCCAGACGGGGGTGTCCTTGAGCGCGCAGGCACCCGCGGGATCGCCGCGCCCCGCCACCGGGGCGACCGCAGCGAAACGGTGCGGCTGGGCGATGGCCCAGCGCCAGCTCGCATGACCGCCGCGGCTGAGGCCGGTCAGATAAATGCGGGTGCGGTCGATGCGGTGGGTGGCGACAATATGATCGAGCAGCCGGTCGAGCTTTGCCACGTCCCAATCCTGATCGGCGCCGAGCAGCGGCGAGACGGTGACAAAGGGGAAATGGGGATTGCGGTCGGCGATCTTGGGCGGGCCATGGACCTTGACCCGCGCGAGATCGTTGCCCCGCTCCCCCGAACCATGGAGGAAGATGAGGAGCGGCCAATCGGCCTTGCTGTCCGCCGAATATCCGCGCGGCAAGAACAGCTGATAGGGATAATTGCCTGCCTCTATCGCCGGTTGCGGCGACTGGCCGTCGGTTGTTGCCGGGGCGGTCGTGGGCGCCGCCATGGCCAAAGCCGGAAGCGCGGGGGCAAGGGAAAGGGCGAGCGCGGCAAGGGCGCCTTGAATGGGTCGCATCAACTGTCCTTATTGGCTGGAGAGAAAAATCGCCTCATCCCTTCACACTCCCGGTCAGAAGGCCGTCGAGGTAGAAGCGCTGAAGCGCCAGGAAGAGAATGAGGACGGGCAGGGTGGTGACCACCGCGCCCGCCATCATCAATTCATTATCCTGCACATGTTCGCGGCTGAGCGCCGCGAGCGCGACGGGCAGTGTATAAAGCTCCTGATCCGCCAATATGATCAGCGGCCACATGAAATCATTCCAGCTTCCCAGAAAGACGAACAGCGCCAGGGTGACGATGATCGGGGTCAGGATCGGCAGGACGATGTGGCGCAAAATCTGCGCCTCGCTTGCGCCGTCGATCCGTGCCGCCTCCAGCATTTCATCGGGGATGGCGAGGCAATATTGGCGCACGAGGAAAATGCCGAAAATCCCCGCGAGCCAGGGGATGAGCGCGCCCGCATAGCTGTTGACGAGCCCCATTGCCTTGAGTTCGAGGAACAGGGGCAGCATCCCGATCTGCCCCGGCACCACCAGCGCGGCGACGAGCAGGCGGAAGGTCGCATCGCGGCCATGGAACCGCAGCTTGGCAAAGGCATAGCCCGCCGGAATGGTGAAGAGCAGGGCGAGCAGGGTCGCGAGCGTCGAGACGAGCAGGCTGTTGGCAAGGAAGCGCCCGACGCCATAGGTTTCGAAAAGCTGGCGGTAATTTTCAAGGCTGGGGCTTTGCGGCAGCAGCGGCGGCGGGAATTGCGCGGCCTCCCCCGGCGCCATGAAGCTGACCGAGACCATCCACAGCAGCGGCGCAACGGTGATCAGCGCCACCAGCGCGGCGAGCGCGGTGACAAGAATGCGCCGCGCGCTCATAGCGCGCCTGCCCGCCGCGCAAGGCGCAGCTGGACGAGGGTGATGGCGAGAATGCAGAGGAAGAGGAGGAAGGCGACCGCCGCGCCCGACCCCAGATTCCACCATTTGAAGCCTTCTTCATACATGAAATAAAGGACGGTGACGGTCGATTGGGCGGGGCCGCCCTGCGTCATCACATAGGGTTCGGTGAAAAGCTGGAACATTGCGGCGACGGTGAGCACCGAGACGAGCAGGAAGGTCGGCGAAATGGCGGGCAGGGTGACGTGGCGCAGCCGCATGAACCAGCCCGCGCCGTCGAGCCGCGCCGCCTCGTCCAGCTCGCGCGGGACGGTCTGCAGCGCGGCGAGGAAGATGATCATATTATAGCCAAAGCTTTTCCAGCCGACGAAGATCAATATGGCGGGAAGCGAGGCGGTGGGGCTGCCGAGCCAGTCGATCGGCCCCGCGCCGAACAGCGAGAGGACGTAATTGACGAGGCCGTAGCGGGTGTGGAGCAGATAGCGCCAGACGACCGCGGTGGCGACGAGCGTGGTGACATAGGGCGCGAAGAGCGCGACGCGCCAGACGGGCCGCCAATGGAGCCAGCGCGAATGAACGAGCATCGCCGCGAACAACGAGAGGATGACGATGAAGGGCGTGCCGAAGGCGACGAAGAGCAAGGTATTGCCCATCGCTTTCCAGAACAGCGGATTATCGAGCAGCCGGGCATAATTGTCGAAGCCGATGAAGCGCAAATTGCCGAGATCGGCGAGCGCATAAATGTCGAAATCGGTAAAGCTGAGCAGCAGCGAGGCGGCGGCGGGCAGCGCGAAGAAAAGGAAGATGGCGGCGAGCGCTGGCGCGGTCATCGCCCAGCCCGCGCGGGCTTCGCGGAGGCGCGCGATGCTCATGCCCCGGCCCCCAGCGCCTGCCCCTTGTCCAGCATCCAGCGGCGCTTTTCGAGCAGGCGGTCGGCGCGCGCGTCAATTTCGCGCGCAGCTTCATCGACGCTATATTGGCCGCGCACCATGCGTTCGGCGACGACCTGCATTTCGGTGACGATCCGTTCCCATTCGGGGACCTTGGGCAGCGCGCGGGCATGGTCGAGCTGTGCCGCAAAGGGCGCGACGATCGGATCGGCGGCAAGGCCTGCCGCATCCCATACCGAGCGGCGCGCGGGCAGATTGCCGGTGAGATGGTGAAATTGAAGCTGCGCCGACGGCGCGAGCAATTGTGCGATCAGGCGCCACGCCGCCTCGCCCTGATCCTGCCCGGCAAAGACGACCAGGCTCGACCCGCCGGGGGCGGCGGCGCCGATGCCGTCAGGGCCGGGGTTGGGCGCGGTGCCCCATTTATCCTGCATATCGGGCGCGAGCCGCGTCTTGAGGTCGCCGATCGTCCAAGGACCCGAGGTGAAGATGCTGAAAAAGCCGCGCGCAAATTCATTCCATATGTTCGAAATCTGCGTTGCCGAAGCGATGGGGGCCAGCCCTTCGTCGAACAGGCTTTTGTAAAAGCCGAGCGCTTCCTTGAATTCGGGGTCCGAAAAGGCGCCGCGCGCGCCATTGTCGCGCAGCAGTCGCGCGCCCGCCGACAGGGCGAGGGTGAGCAATTGTTCAAATTCGTTGAGCGGCAAAAGCAGCGCATAATTGCCGTCGCCCGCCAGCGCCTTCACCTTGTGCAGCGCCGCCTTCCATTCGGCCCAGCGCAGCGGGGGCGCGGCATAGCCCGCGCGCGCGAACATATCCTTGCGATAAAATTGCAGCCGCGTGTCAACATACCAGGGGATGGCCCAGGCATGGCCGTCGATCCGGTTGGTATCGACGACGGCGGCGTACTGGTCATCGAGCAAGGATTGCGCCGCAGCGGGCACCGGGGCGATCGCGCCGATCGCGGCCATTTCGGCAAGCCAGCTATTGCCAACCTGTCCCATGGTGGGGAGGGCGTCGCCCGCAAAGCCGGTGAGCAATTTTTCATGCGCCGCGCTCCATGGCAGCGCCTGCACCCGCACCGGCGGGAAGGCCGGGGGCAGGGGGATTTGCGCCAATAACTGCGGCAGGCTGGCGGCTTCATTGCCCATCGCCCAGATGCTTAGCCCGTCGGCGCCGCGCGCACCGCATCCGCCGAGCAGCGATGCGAGCGGCAGCGCGCCGAGCGCGCCGACCATATGGCGGCGCGTCAGATACATGGGGCAGGGCCGCACCGGGGGATCACCGGCGCCTGGCTCCCTCCGCCGCGACCTTGGCCGTGGCGGGGGCGGGCGCCTCGTCCGGGACGGGCTTGGCGGGGCCGCCAGTGGTGCCGCGCAGGACGAGATCGGGGGTGAGGATATTGGCGCTCGCGCTGCCAAGCTCATCGCCGCGCAGCAGGCGCAACAGCAGCATCATGGCGGTCGATCCCAGCCGGTCGATCTTGACCTGCATGGTGGAGAGCGACGGCGTGACATGGCGCGCGAGCGGAATATCGTCGAAGCCCGCGACCATCATGTCGCCCGGCACCGACAGCCCCGCTTCGCCAAGCTGGTGAATACAGCCGAGCGCCATCAGGTCGTTGGCGGCGAAAATCGCGTCGGCGGGGAGTTGCCCCTGCACCAGCAGCCGCGCCGCCTCTTCCCCCGCTTCTTCAGAAAAATCGCCGGGCAGGATGACCGGGCTGCGCTCACCCGCGATCTTGGCCATGGCATCGGCAAAGCCGCGCTGGCGGTCGCGCGCGTCGCCATTATGTTTGGGGCCAGCGATATGCACGATCCGCCGCGCGCCGCGCGCCAGCAGCGCCTCGGTCATGGCATAGGCGCCATGATAATTGTCGACCGCGACAAAGGGCAGGCCAAGGCTGCTTGCATCATAGTTGAGGAGGACCGTGGGCAGCGCGGGGTCGAGATTGTCGGACAGCAGCTCGGGCTTTACCTCGGGCGGCATCAACAGCAGTCCGTCGACGCGCCCGCGCATCGCGGCAATGGCGGCGGCGGTCTCATGCGCGCTGCCATGCATATTGCCGAGCAGAAGGTGAAAGCCCGATTCATGGGCGACAAGGTCGATGCCACGAATGATCTCGGAGAAAAATTCGCCGAACAGATCGGGCAGGATGACGCCGATCGTATCGGTCTTGCGCCGGGTCAGGCTGCGCGCGCCGCTGTGAGGAACGAAGTTCAGCTTTTTGACCGCGGCCATCACCGCCGCGCGGGTGGGGGCGGTGACATTGCCAAGCCCGTTGATCGCGCGCGAGGCGGTGGCGACCGATACCCCGGCTTCGCGGGCCACATCCCTTAATGTCGCCATCGCTGTCTCTCCCTTTTCATGGCCGCGAACGGCAAAGCCGCGCTCATAGCTCGTCCTTTCGCGCGAGCCTTTGCCCATCGCTGCCAAACAGGTGCAAATGGTCTGGGGCAAAGCGCACCGCCGCGCGCGCGCCTTCGCGCAAGGCGCCATCATCGCGGGTCTGGCAGGTGAGCGCTTCGCCGTCGCCCGGACTTTCGAAATGGGCGATGGCGGCGCTGCCCAGCCGCTCGACGAAGGTGATTTTGAGGGACAGCGCCTCTGCCCCTTCACCCAGCGCCAGATGTTCGGGGCGAATGCCGAGGGTGAGGGGCGTGCCCGGCGCCAGCGGCGCGGCGGTGGCGGGCAGCGCGATGCTGTGCCCGTTCGCCAGCGTCGCGCGGCCCGCATCGCTGACCGTCGCGGCGAGGAAATTCATCCGCGGCGTGCCCAGAAAGCCTGCGACAAAGCGGTTGGCGGGGCGCGCGTAAAGGTCGCGCGGGGCGCCGACCTGTTCGATACGGCCATCGCGCAGGATGATGATCCGGTCGGCCAGCGTCATCGCCTCTACCTGATCATGCGTCACATAAAGGGTGGTGGTACGCAGCGTTCGGTGAAGTTCGGCAAATTCGCGGCGCATCCGCACGCGCAGATCGGCGTCGAGGTTCGACAGCGGCTCGTCGAACAGGAAAAGCTGCGGCTGGCGGACGATGGCGCGGCCGATGGCGACGCGCTGGCGCTGGCCGCCCGACAGCGCGGCGGGCTTGCGATCGAGCAGCGGCTCAATCCCCAAAATGGCGGCGGCGCGGTTGACGGCTTCGTCGATGCGCGCCTTGTCCATCTTCGCAATGCGCAGCGCAAAGCCCATATTTTCGCGCACCCTCAGATGCGGATAAAGAGCATAGCTTTGGAACACCATCGCCACACCGCGCTCCGACGGGGCAAGGTGGGTGACGTCGCGGTCCGCGATATGGATGCGCCCGCTGTCCAGCTGTTCCAGCCCCGCGACGCAGCGCAGCAGCGTCGATTTGCCGCAGCCTGACGGGCCGACGATGACGGCAAACTCGCCGGGCGCGACCTCGACCGACAGATTTTTGAGCACTTCGGTCGCGCCGAAATGCTTGGTTGCGCCGTCGATCGAGAGCGCGGCCATATCCTATTTCACCGGGGTCAGTGTCATGGCGAAGCCGCCGCCTGCGGCCATGTCGATCGGCCATTTGCTCGCTGCCGTCACCATCTTCTCCTCGACGATCGTCGCAAAGGGGTCGCCGTCGATGCCGCCGCCTTGCCCGTCGCGCCAGATTTTCGCCTTATAGCGCTGCCCCTTGGGCAGAAAGGCGAAATCGAGCGGCACGCTGCGCGCCGCCTCGTCGGTGACGCCGCCGAGATACCAATTGTCGCCGCCGCGTTCCTGCCGCGCAAAAACGGCATAATCGCCAATCGCGCCTGCGAGCAGGTGCGAGGTTTCCCAGTCGGCGGGCACCGCCTTGATGAAGGCCAGCGCTTGGGGGCGCGCCTCATAATGTTCGGGCAGGTCAGCGACCATTTGCACCGGGCTGTAAAGGACGACATAATTGGCCAGCTGCTTGGCAAGCGTCGAGGGGATGCGGCGGCCATTCTTCCCCTCCAGGCTGACGATGCCGGGGGTATAATCCATCGGCCCTGACAGCATGCGGGTGAAGACCAGATTGGCCTCATGCTCGGGCGGGTTCGCGGGCTCGCCCCAGGCGGCATATTCCATGCCCCGCGCCCCTTCGCGGCTGACCAGATTGGGCCAGGTGCGGCGCAGCCCCGTATCCTTGATCGGCTCATGCGCGTTGATCGCGATGCGGCGTTTCGCTGCTGCCTTGGCAACATCCAGATGGTGGCGCGCCATAAACTGGCCGTCATGCCATTCCCACACATCCTTGCCCTCGGCGTCCCGGTGCAGCACGCCCCCGGCATCGGCGACATAGCCGGTCTTGATCGCGGGCACGCCATGGCGCGCATAATAGTTGAGCGCGGCGTCGAGCTGATCGGCATAGCGCCCGGCATTTCCGGCGGTTTCATGATGGCCCATGATCGTCACGCTCTTTGCCCTGGCATAAGCGGCGACCTTGTCCATGTCGAAATCGGGATAGGCGCGGGCAAATTCAAAGTTGCGTCCCTTGTCGCCGATCCAGTTGCCGTCCCAGCCGATGTTCCACCCCTCGATCAGCACCGAGTCGAAACCATGTTTGGCGGCGAAGTCGATATATTTCAGGGCATTTTCGGTGGTCGCGCCATGTTTGGGCCCGCTGTGCCAGCTTGCGACGTCGAGATGCATCGCCCACCAGATGCCGACATATTTGAGCGGCTTGACCCAGCTGACATCGCCCAGCTTGTTGGGTTCGTTGAGGTTCAGGATGATGTCGGAGGCAGCGTAAAGACCCGGCGCATCCTCGGCGATCAGGATGGTCCGCCACGGCGTTTCAAAGGGGGCGGCGCGCCGCACTTTCCACGGCTCTGACGAGGGCGAGAGGCGGGTGCGGAAACGCTGGCCGTCGATGCGTTGCAGCCAAAAGCCCGCATAGTCGATCAGCGCGGCTTCGTGGAGGGCAATGTGCAGCCCGTCCTCGGTGCGAAAGCTGATCGGCGAATGGGCGGTGCCGACCTGGTTCGCAGGCGTGCGGTGGTACAGATATTCATAGCGGTTCCACTCGCCCGCCGGGATCCACCACGCCTCGGCGGGCGCGGCGATGTTGAATTCGGTCAGCTCCTCGTCGATCCGCACATCGCGAAGCTGCGGCTGGTCGGGAAAGGCAAAGCGAAAGCCGACGCCATTGTCGAACACGCGCGCGATCAGGTCGATGCGCCGCTTGCCGCCGATCAGCTCGATGATCGGCACGCGCATTTCCTTGTGATTATCGCGCACCCAGCGATTTTCGCCCCAGGGCTGTTCCCAGCGTTCGTCGTGCGCCGCATAGCTTGCTTCGCCGAGCGCAATGCTATGTTCAAACTTGCCCGCGCCGCGCAGCATGAAGCCAAGGCGCGAGGGAGCGATCACATCCTTGCCGTCGCGCGTGACCTTATAGGTCGGCACTTCATTCACCGTGGTCAGCGAAAAGCAGAGCCGTTCATTGGGCGAACAGACGCGGTGGGTCACATCGTCGCGCGCCGCCGCGCCGCTGGCGGCGGCAAGGGCGAGGGCGGAAAGCGACAGGCTCGCGCGGCGGATCAGCTGGGCCGCGCGCATCAATGCACCGTGCTGGCCGCAGCCGCCGCGCGCGGGGGCGTGCGCCCGGCGATCATCGCAAAGCCGCAGAGCAGCAGATAGCAGAGCGCGGGCAGGATGAAGGCCATGGCATAGCCCATGCTGTCCGACAGCGCGCCGACCGCGACCGGAATGATCGCGCCGCCGATGATCGCGGTGCACAGCAGCCCCGACGTCGCCTCCGCCCGCGCCGTCGAGCGTTCGAGCGTCAGGGTGAAAATCAGCGGGAACATGATCGAATTGACGAGGCCGATCGACAGCGCGACGAAGCCCGCGCTGACCCCGCCCGCAAAGACAATATAGAGGCAGAGGATGCAGGCAATGGCGGTTACCATCGCGAGCAGGCGCGCGGCGGGCGCGAGCGCGAGGACCGCCGAGCCGATGGCGCGGCCGACCATGGCGCCGCCCCAGTAAAAGGCGACCGCCTTGCCCGCTTCCTGCAGCGAGACGCCGGTGACCCCGTCGCTGCCCATGGCAAAGCCCAGCAGCGGCACGCCAAAGGGCGCGTCCGACTGGCCCCAGACGGCATCGCTGTTGAGGAACAGCGCCATTTGCGTGCCGATGGCGACTTCGGCGCCGACATAAAGGAAAATGGCAAGCCCGCCGAGCAGCGCCCATTTGGAGGAAAAAGCCTCCCGGATCAGTTCGCCCATGCTCGCGCGGCTGCCGATCGGTGCGGGCGGCACGGCATTGTCGACGATGCGGCGGCTGACCCAGAAAAAGAGCAGCAGCGCGATGATCAGGCCGCAGATCCAGAAATAGGCGACGTCGATCCCGGCGAGCGCCTGCGCGCGGACGCTTTCGGAAATCGTCTCGCCATCCTTGACCTCCACCCCTTCGAGAAACAGGTGCGCGCCGACGAGCGGGCCGAGGAAGGTGCCGAAGCTGTTGAAGGTCTGGCTGAAGGTCAGGCGGAAATGCGACCATTTGGGATCGCCCAGCGCGGCGGCGAGCGGATTGGCCGCCACCTGCAGGATGGTGATGCCCGCCGCGAGCATGAACAATCCGGCAAGGACCAGCGGATAAATCGCCATATTGGCCGCCGCGAGCATGACGAGGCAGCCCGCGACCATCGTGCCAAGCGCGGTGAGGATCGAGGGGACCGAATGGACGCGCGCGATCAGCGCCGCCGCGGGAAAGGACATGACGCCATAGGCGATGAAAAAGGCAAAGGCCGAAAGCTGTGCTTCGGCATCGCTGAGGGTGAAGATACCCTTCACCGCCGCGACCAGCGGGTCGATCATCGAGGTGATGAAGCCCCAGGCGAAAAACAGGACGGTCACCGCGGCAAAGGCCGCCATTGCCGTCGAACGCCCCGTTGCAGCCTGTGGCGACTGACCCGCTGTCGACATGATAATCCTTCCCCAAATCTATATTGTCGAGCGGGTCTAGCCGCGCTTGGTCCGCCATGCAATCGGTTACATACGTAGTCCGGCGGGGCGGGGAAGAGGCTGGGGAAGACGCTGGAGGGGGGCTGGGGGAGAGGTGAGCCTCAGCCTTGTGTGGAAAAAATATGCAGCTCGGCGGGGGCGGCGGTCAGGTGCAGCTTGTCCGCCCCGGCGGGCGGCGCTTCGGCGCAGCGCAGGGCGAGGCGGTGACCTGCAAGATCGAGCTCGACATGCCAGCCGCCGCCGATACGCCGCGCCGACAGGAGGCGGGCGGGGGCGCCTTGCTCGCCGGCATCTATCCGCAGCGCCTCGGGGCGCAGGGCGATCTGCGCCGGGCCGTCGGGCAGGCCGGGCGCGGGACAGGGGGGCAAGGCGCTGTGCGCCACGCCCTGCTTCACGGTGGCGGGCAGGGTGATCATCTCGCCCAGCAGCCGCGCTGCGGCGAGCGAGGCGGGGTGGTCGTAACAGGCCGCAGGTTCGCCGCTTTGCAGGATGCGCCCCGCCGCCATCAGGATCAGATGATCGGCGACCAGCATCGCTTCTTCGGGATCATGGGTGACGATCAGCACCGTCGCGCCTGCCGCGCGCAGATCATCGAGCAGCGACTGGCGAATGGCCGCGCGCAGCGTGCCGTCGAGCCCCGAAAAAGGCTCGTCGAGCAACAGCAGCGCGGGCTCGCGCGCCAGCGCGCGGGCGATGGCGACGCGCTGTTGCTCGCCGCCCGACAGCGTGTGCGGCCACGCCCCCGCCAGATGCGCGATATGGAAACGGGCGAGCAGGCGCTCGACCCGCTCGGCGCGGGTCGCAGAATCGAGATCGGTGAGGCCAAAGCCGATATTGCGGGCAACATTCAGGTGCGGGAACAGCGCATTATCCTGAAACACCAGCCCGACGCCGCGCTGTTCGGGGGGGAGCGCCCGGCCCGGTGCCGACACTAGCGCGCCGCCAATATGGATTTCGCCCTCATCGACCGTCTCCAGCCCGGCGATCATGCGCAGCAGCGTACTTTTCCCGCAGCCCGACGGGCCGAGCAGGCAGGCGATGCGCCCTGCGGGCAGGCACAGGCTGGCGGCATCGACCGCCGCACGCCCCTGATAGCGCCGCGATACCGCGCGCAGGTCCAGAATGTCACTCTTTATCACGCGCGTCGCTTAGGCCCCGGGGCGCGCCTCTGCAATGCGCCGCGTCAGCCAGATGACCGCGGGCAGCGACAAAAGGATGATCAGGATCGAGGGCAGCCCCGCCTGCGGCAGCCGCTCGTCGAGCGCATAATGATTGGCGATCACCGCCAGCGTGTCGAAGTTGAAGGGGCGCAGGATCAGTGTCGCGGGCAATTCCTTCAAAATGTCGATGAGGACGATTAGCCCGGCGGTCATCATCGCGCTGCGCGCCATGGGAAGTTCGACCGCCAGCGCGGCGCCGCCTTCGCCGCGCCCTAGCGTGCGCGCAGCATGGCGCATCGCGGGGGTGATGCGCGCAAGGCCAGCGTCGATGGGCTCAAGCGCCGCCGCCATCAGCCGCGCGGCATAGGCGAGGATCAACAGCAGGATGGCGATGCTTGTTCCCGAACCGGGCGCAAGGTTCCAGATCACCCCGGCGGGGGCGAGCAGGCCGATCGCCATTACTGCGCCGGGGGTCGCATAGCCCAGGCTCGCGACCCGCGCCGCAAGTGGCAGGCGCCGGGTTCCGAGCGCGAGCATGGTGGCGAGTGCGACGGTGACGGCGGCGCCCGCGATGCCAAGAAACAGGCTGTTGCGCATCGCAAGCAGCAGGCGGGGCCAGTCGGGGTTGGCCTGCCCCAGCTTCCACAGCAGCCAGCCCACCGGGATCAGCAGCCCCGCAGCGAGGAGCGCGAGGCAGAAGGCAAAGGCGAAAGCGGCGGGGGCAGCGCGCAGCGGCTGGGGCGACAGGTCGCGCCAGCGCGCGCGGCCGCTTTCATGCACGCTGCCGCGCCGCCCCGCGCGCTCGATCCACAGCAAAAGCGCCGCGGCGGCGAGCAGGGGCAGGGCAAAGCGCGCGGCGCTGACCGTCGAGCCATAGACCGACCAGGCGCGCACCACGCCGGTGGTCAGCGTCTGGACGCTCAAAAATTGAACCGCGCCATAATCGGCGAGCGTTTCCATGACCGCGAGCGCCACCCCGGCGGCAAGCGCCGGGCGCGCCATCGGCAAGGCAACACGCCACAGCGCGCGCCATCCGCTGCACCCCAGCATCTGCGCCGCCTCCAGCGCCCCGACCGACTGGTTCAGAAAGGCCGCGCGCATCGCCAGATAAACATAAGGATAAAAAGCCGCCGACAATATAAAAGCCGCCCCGCCGATGCTGCGCATCTCAAAGGGCAGGTCATGACCCGTTACCGCGCGCAGCGCCATGCGCACATCGCCCGCGACATCGAACAGGTCGGCATAGCCATAGGCGAGCGCAAAGGCGGGGACGGCGAGCGGCAGCGCGAGCGCCCAGCTGAAAAAGCGCTGTCCGGGAAAGCGATACATGACGACAAGCCATGCCGCGATGGTGCCGATGACCGCGGTGATCGCGCCGACGAGCAGTGCGAGCCACGCCGAGGTCAGCGCATAGCGGGCAATGTCGCGCGTCGCGATGTCGGCGGTATCGCTGCCGATCGCGGCGAGGATGACACCGACCAGTGGCAACGCCACCGCCAGCCCCGCCACAAGGGCGAGGCCGGTGATGGGCGATGGCAGAATGGAGGGGCGGGCGAGAGTGGTGGTCAGCGCCAGCCTGCTTCGCTCATCAGCGACTGGGCCTCCGGCTGACGCGCGGCAAAGGCGGCGACATTCATCGGATTGGCCGTGAAATTCGCATAGGCATCGACCGGCGGCGGCGCGGCTACATCGGGCGAGGCCGGAAATTCATTATTGTGCGCCGAAATATGCTTTTGCGAATCCGCCGAGGCGAAAAATTCGAGCAGCTTGACCGCATTATCCTTGTTGGGCGCATTTTTGGCGATGCCGCCGCCGGAAATATTCACATGCGCGCCTTTACCCGCGAGGCTGGGGAAAGCGAGCTTCACCTGCTGGGTGACCTGCCGGTCCTTGGCATCATCGCCGCTGGCAAGGCGGATATAATAATAGCTGTTGGTGATGGCGACGTCGCAGACGCCCGCGGCGACAGCGCGGATCTGGTCGCGGTCGCCGCCCTGCGGCGGGCGCGCCATATTGGCGACAATGCCCTTGGTCCATTCGCCCGCCTTGTCCTTGCCCCAGGCTTCGATCAGCGCGCCGACGAGCGACAGATTATAAATGCTGTCGGACGAGCGGACGCAGATTTTGCCCTTGAAGCGCGGGGTGGCGAGCTTGGCATAATCATCCACTTCCTCGGCCTTCACCTTGACGGGGTTATAGGCGACGATGCGTGCGCGGCGTGTAAAGCCATACCAATTGCCATCGGGCTCGCGCAGGTTCGCGGGGATGCGTTCGTTCAGCAGCGGCGAGTCGATCGGCTGGAACAATCCCGCCTGCTGCGCGCGCCACAGGGCACCGGCGTCGGCGGTGATGAACAGATCGGCCGGGCTGTTCGCTCCCTCGCTCTTCATCCGGGCGATCAGCTCGTCGGCCTTGCCTTCGATGCGGTTGATGCGAATTCCCGTTTCCTGGGTGAAGCGATCGTAAAGCGCCTGATCGCTGTCATAGTGGCGGGCGGTATAGAGGTTGACGACCGCCTCGCCGCCTTCGCCGCTTTGCTCCTTCTTGTCGGAGCAACCCGCGACCAGGGTTGCCGTTACCAGCGCTGCCGCCGCCATGGAGAATCGCACGATAAAAGCCTTCCGAAATGTTCTGGACGCGCGGCTTTAACAGTATTGAGAACCATTCTCAATACTGGATTGGAAAAAGGCGAAAAGGAATTGATGGGGGGCTGCCGAAAGGGGGAAAGGCGCCCCCCATCCCAGCAAATCGACGCCTCAGCGCCGGGCGAGGTTCCGGCGAGCAGGCGGCTTTGCGGCAGGCGGAGCCCGACGGGGCATCGGCCGCGCGCTGAAACGCCGCGGGAACGGATGGCCCATGATAGTCGTTTGGCTTGGCGCACGCAGCAGGAGAGGCGTTTTGGCAAAGGATGCAGGCATAAACGCCCAGAAAGAGGCGCTGAAAATGGCGCTGGGCGACAGCGAGGCGCGCTTCGCGACCGCCGAAAGCTGCACCGGCGGCGCCTTGGGAGCGGTCTTTGCTTCCGACAGCGAGCTTGGACCGCATCTTGAACGCGGCTTCATTGCCTATTCGCTCGATGCCAAGGAGGCGATGCTGGGGGTGCCGCGGGAAGAAAGCGAGCCCTGCGCGGGTGTCAGCCCTGCCGTGGCCGAAGCGATGGCGCGGGGCGCGCTGGAACGCAGCGAAGCCGATTATGGGGTCGCGATAACCGGATTTTGCGGGCCGCAGGAGCAGGACGAAGAAGTGGGCCTCGTCTATCTGGTGCTGGTCCCCAAAACCGGTCCCGTTGATCTGCGCGAATGTCATTTCGGCGATGTGGGCCGTGAAAAAGTCTTGGAGCAGGCGGTTGCCGAAGCGCTGGAACTGATAAGCGATCAGTTGAAGCCGGGCTCGACGGATAGCTGACTCCGCCCTGCAAGCGGGTGCGCTGCATGGCGTGATAAGCCGGTGCGGAGATTAATCTGTCGAAGACACCAAATCATGCTATGCTTGCGCAACGGTGCATTTCCGCCTCGCTTGGAGCCGGGACTGAATTTTGGGTGCGCCCGGCCCTTGGAAAGTCCCCGATGATCCATGATGACGCCGCTCTCCAGCGCCCATTGGCGGATGTTTTTCCGCTCGCTCCCGATAGCCCGCCCGCCCCGCCGGTCGCATCCCCGCCGCTGACGATGCGGCAAATGGTGCGTGATTTCGACTGGGCCTCCACCCCGCTGGGCGCGGCCGACGATTGGCCGGTGGAGCTGCGGCTGGCCGTCGGACAAATGCTCGATTCGCGCTTTCCCAAGGCGATCGTCTGGGGGCCGGAATATACCACCATCTATAATGACGGCTTCATTCCGATCCTGGGCGACAAGCATGTCGCGCTCGGCCGTTCCTTTGCCGACATTTGGAAAGAGGCGTGGGGCGAGATACGCCTCTTTGTCGAACGCGCCTATCATGGGGAGCCCACCTATATCGAAGACTTCCCGCTCGTCATCAATCGTGCGGGATATGAGGAACAATGCTGGTTCACCTTTTGCTACAGCCCACTGCGGCTGGCCGATGGCCGGGTGGCGGGAATGCTCGATACGGTGGTGGAAACCAGCGGGAAAATGCGGGCGCAGGCCGAATTGTCCCTCATCAACCAGGAATTGGGGCATCGGCTGAAAAATACGCTGGCGATTATCCAGTCCATCGCTACCCAGACCTTTGCTGGCCATGGGGACCGGGGACTTCTCGACCAGTTCAACCAGCGTCTGGCGGCGCTTGGTGCCGCACATGATGTTCTGTTGGGCCAGAATTGGTCATCGGCCTCGCTGCGGGAAGTGGCGTCGGCGGCTTTGCGGGCGCAGGGCGGCGGCGATTGTTTCACGCTTGATGGGCCGGATCTGTCGATCGGATCGCGAAGCGCGGTCACGCTCTCGCTGATGCTGCATGAACTTGCGACCAATGCCGTGAAATATGGTGCGCTTTCCTGCGGCACAGGGCGGGTCGAGCTGCATTGGGCGGTCGAGGGGGACATGTTCATCCTGCACTGGCAGGAAAGCGGTGGGCCGCCCCCGCCCGCGCAGCCCGGTGAGGGCTTCGGATCGCGCCTGATCGACCGGGGGCTGGGTTCGCGCAGCAAGATATGCCGCGATTTTGCCGCAACTGGTCTGCGTCTGCGTATCGAAGCGCCGCGCTCCGAACTAGCGGGGTGATGCTGCGTCCGCCTGGGCATCGAGGCGGCGCAAGGTCGACTGGCCCTTGCGGGTGAGGTGCCAGCAGCGCTCGCGCCGATTGGCCGAGACGCAGGCGTCGCCGCACGGATCGTCGCAGCAGCCGTCGCCGATGGCGCCGCGCAGCAAGGCGCGTTCCCACAGCCGGGCGGCGCATTGATCGAAGCGCGCGGCGCTCCATCCGCTCTGCGCGTAGAGGGCCGCGCCCGTTGCCGGCTCCCGAAGCCACCGCAGCATGATCCTGTCATCGGCGGTGAGAGAAGGGGTGTTCGGGAGCCGGGCCATCGCTGGGGGGTATCAGCGATGGGGTTCGGGCTGGCGAAGCGTGATGCCCGCGCCTTCGAGATAGGAGCCAAGGCGGCTCGCCGCCTCATCGGCCAGCGGATGGAGCGGCAGGCGCGGGGCGCCCGCCTCGACCCCCAACAGCTTGAGCCCGTCCTTCACCGTTGCCGGTAGGCCGCCGCGCACGATGAATTGCAGGACGGGAAGCAGCCGATAGAAATGCGCCCGCGCCTTTTCGAGCTCGCCGCTTTCCATCAGCGCGCAAAGGCGTGCGGGTGCATCGCCCAGCAAATTGGGCGCGGCGGTGCACCATCCGGCAGCGCCCGCAGCCAGCGCCTCCAGCGCCAGATGATTGGCGCCATTGTAGAAGGGGATTTTCCCTTCGCCCAATTGGCGGATGGCGTGCATGCGGTTGAGATCGCCGCTGCTTTCCTTGATCGAGCGTATAGTGGGCAATTCGCGCACCAGCCGCACCAGCAGCTCGGGCGACATATCGACGCCGCTGGTTCCGGGATTATTGTAGACCATGATCGGCAGATCGGTCGCGCTGGCAATCGCCTGATAATGCGCGAAAATCTCCTCATCGCTCAATTTCCAATAGGAAATGGGGATGATCATCAGCATGTCGACGCCCATTGCCTTGGCATGGCGCGCCTTGTCGATGGCGGCCCTGGTGGTCAACTCGCTGATGCCCAGAATAACGGGGACGCGGCCATCGACGATTTCGACGCCGCGCTGTGCCACCTGTCGCCATTCGGCGTCGGAGAGATAGGCGCTTTCGCCGGTGCTGCCGAGGAAAGCGATAGCGGCGGGGCTGGCAGCGAGCAGCCGCTCGGTCACGCGGGCCAGCGCATCCTCGTCAATCCCGCGCTGGTCGGGGGTGAAAGGGGTAATGGGATAGGCAATGATGCCGGTCAAATGGGTCATGGGTTCAGGCTTTCGATCAGGCTTCTTCGCGGATCGCAAGGCGACCCATATTCTGCAGCATCGGGGCATTTTCGCAGGCCAGATAGCGCGCGGGCTCAGCCTGGTCAGCATTGACATGGTGATGCCAGGCCCAGACGGGGATATAGACGGCGTCGCCCGCCTCCCACTCGATGCGCTGGTCCTCGATCATCGAATAACCGCGGCCTTCGAGCACATAGAGGATGGTTTCATAGGTGTGGCGATGGCGGTTTGACCGGCCGCCGGGGTTGAGCCCGCCGATCGTCATGCTGATCGCGTGCGAGGGCAGGTCGACGAAATATACCGGATGCTTGCGCTCTTCGGAATAGGCGTTGCGCACTTCTTCGCGCTCGACCCCGCGATGCGCCAGCCGCTCGGGCAGGATGGCGGACAGATTGGGCGGCGTCTTGTCGAAATCGGCGGACTGGAAATGGCGATCCATCATTTGTCTCCTTCGGTGTGAGAGCCAATGATGGCGCGCGCAGGCATAATAAGTCCAAGACATGCTATCTATTTTTGACATAAGTTATTCTTATGATAGGGCGTCGCCATGGAATTGCGGCACTTGCGCTATTTTCTCGCCGTTGCAGAACGGTCGAGCTTCACCCGGGCCGCCGACGCGCTGCATGTGTCGCAGCCCGCCCTGTCGCAGCAGATCCGCGATCTGGAAAGCGAGCTGGGCGTGCGCCTGTTCGACCGCACGCCTCATGCGGTGCGGCTGACCGAGGCGGGACAATTTGCCGTCGATCATGCCAGGCGCATCCTGGGTGCGTCACACGACCTGGGTGAGGTGATGGAGGCTTATCGCGGAGTGCGGCGCGGGCGGCTGCGGATTGCCGCCACGCTCAGCTTCAACGCGCTGTATCTGCCCGAATTGCTGACATCCTTTCTGAACGATTATCCCGATATCGACATCGCGGTCGCCGCGCTCCCCAATGCGGAGATTATCGCGCGCGTGGCGGTGGGCGAGGCGGAACTGGGCATCGGGCTTGTCGGCAGCGGCGCGCGTCGGGCCAGCGGGGCGGCGGGGGTGAACGCGCGGCCGCTTTATCGCGACCGGTTAATGATGGTTTGTTCGGCGGCCCATGGGCTGGCGGCTGCAGGACCGGTGACGCCGCAGCAATTGAATGGCGCGCGCTTTGCCCTGCTCGACCAGGCTTTTGAAACCCGCGCGGCGATCGAGCAGTTTTTCGAACAACACGACAGTCGGCCCGCGCAAATATTGGAATTCAATAGCTTTGCCGCCATTTTGGGCATGGTTGCGGGCAGCGACTGTCTCACCATCCTTCCCGCCGCGTCGCTGAAGGGGCCGCAGGCGCTGGGCCTGCATTTCCGCGACCTCTCCCCCGCTCCGCCCGCGCGCAGCATCAGCCTGATCAGCGGCCCCCCGGGTCTGCGAACCCCCGCCATGCGCGCTTTTGAAACGCATATAAGGGACAATTTCGAGGGGCGGACGGTTTCTCAATAGCCTAAACGCGGTCCGAAATTTCGGAGATGCGCTAAGCCGGACGGCGGGCTTTCCATGACGTTTTGCTTCGCGTGATAATTTATCCCATGGGTCGCCGCCACGGTGATGAGCCAGCACGTGTCAGTCGAGCAAAATTGGAACGGCGATGAGCGCCGCGCATTTCCTTCACGGAAAGCGAGAAGCGAGATGGCCGCACGCGCATATTGGAAGGGACAGATCCGCCTCGCGCTGGTCTCGATTCCCGTCGAAATCTATCCCGCCACCAAATCGGGCGCGAGCATCAGTTTTCGCCAGATCCACGAACCGAGCGGCAAGCCGGTCAAATATGAAAAGGTCGTCCCCGGCATCGGTCCGATCGACAAGGACGACATCGTCAAGGGCTATGAAGTGTCGAAGGGCAATTATGTCCTGCTCGACGAGGAAGAGATCGAGGCGGTGAAGCTTGAGAGCAAGCGCACGCTCGAGCTTGTCCAGTTCGTCGACGCGAGCGAGATCGACATCCTCTATTATGAAAAGCCCTATTATGTCGTGCCCGCCGACGAGCTGGCCGAGGAAGCCTATATCGTGCTGCGCGAGGCGTTGCGGCGGACGAAGAAGGTCGGGCTTGGCCAGCTTGCGCTGCGCGGGCAGGAACAGCTCGTCGGGCTGCGCCCGTGCGGCAAGGGGCTGGTGCTCGAAATGCTGCGCTACGCCGACGAGGTGAACAAGGCCGCCAATTATTTCCGCGAGGTTCCGGCGTCGAAACCCGACGCCGACCTGCTCGACCTTGCCGAGACGCTGATCGAAAAGAAAACGGGGAAATTCGACGCGAGCGATTTTCACAACAATTATGTCGATGCGATCAAGCGCGTGATCGCCAAAAAGGCGAAAGCCAAGGGCAAGCGCGTGCTCGAAGATGTCGAGGAACCCGCGGACATTCGCGAAGGATCGAATGTGATCGACCTGATGGCCGCGCTCAAGGCGTCGGTCGAAGGGAAGAAGAGCTCCACGAGCGCGAAGAAGGCACCGGCGAAAAAGGCCGCAGACAAGGCGCCGGCAAAAAAGGCGCCGGCGCGCAAACGGGCGTGAGATGGCGCGCAACGACCCCCTCGCCCAATATAACAAGAAGCGCGATTTCGCCCTGACGCCCGAGCCTGCGGGCAAGGTGGAAAAAGGGAAGGGCAACCGCTTCATCGTGCAAAAGCACGACGCGACGCGGCTCCATTATGATTTCCGGCTCGAGGTCGACGGTGTGCTCAAAAGCTGGGCGGTGACAAAGGGGCCGAGCGCCGACCCCGCCGACAAGCGGCTCGCGGTGCGGACCGAAGACCATCCGATGGCCTATGCCGAGTTCGAGGGCACCATTCCCAAGGGCGAATATGGCGGCGGCACGGTTATGCTGTGGGATCGCGGCACCTGGGCGCCCGTCGAGGGCAAGAGCGCCAAGGACATCGACAAGGGGCATCTTCATTTCACACTCGACGGCGAACGGATGAAGGGCGAATGGCTGCTCGTCCGCATGAAGCCGCGCAAGGGAGAGAAGCGCGAGAATTGGCTGCTGCGCAAGATCGACGATGGCGCGGCGGGCGGCAGCGACGATCTGGTCGGGCGGCATTTGACGAGCGCGCTTACCGGCCGCACGATGGCCGAGATTGCCGCCGATACGGGCGGCGAGCAATCGCTGAAGGGCGCAAAAGGCGCGGCCTTTGCCGACAAGATGGCAAAGGCCGCCGCGCACAATCGCAAGGTGGCAAAGACATCGACCAAAAAGGCAAAGCCGCCCGCGTTCCGCAAGCTGCAACTCGCCACGCTCGTCGATAGCGTCCCCACTGGAAACGGCTGGTTCCACGAGATCAAATTTGACGGCTATCGCGCGCTTGTCGCCGCAGCGGGCGAGCAGATCGTCGTCTATACGCGCAGCGGGCTCGACTGGACCGACAAATTCGCGCCGCTCGCGCGCGAGATCGCCGCGCTGGACCTCCCGCCCTGCCTGATCGACGGCGAGATCATTGCCCATGGCAAGGACGGAAACCCCGATTTCTCGTCGTTGCAGGCGGTGCTCAAGCGCGGGCACGGTGCGCAGGACGCGGCGACCGAGCTGCATTTCTTTGCCTTCGACCTGCTCGAAGTCGACGGGCGCTCGCTGACGAAGCTCGGCAATCTCGAGCGTAAGGAAAGGCTCGAGGCGCTGCTGCGCGACGCGGCGCCGCCGATCGCAGTCGCCGATCATGTGATCGGTGCGGGCGAGAAGCTTTACGCGGCGATGTGCGGCGCGGGGCAGGAAGGCATCATCGCCAAGCGCGCCGACGCCCCTTATTCGGGGCGCCGCAGCCGCAACTGGGTGAAGGTCAAATGCACCCGGCGGCAGGAGTTCGTCATCGTCGGCTGGAAGGAATCCTCGGCAAAGGCGCGGCCCTTTGCCTCGCTCCTCCTCGCGCAGCGCGAGAAGGGCGAACTCGTCTACAAGGGCAATGTCGGCACCGGCTTCGACGCAGACACGATGGCGATGCTCGCGGACAAGTTCCGCAGCCGCGCGCGCAAGACGCCGCCGGTCGAGGTCGAACCTGCGGCGGCGCGCAAGGTGCATTGGCTCACCCCCGACCTCGTCGCCGAAATCGCATTTGCCGAGTTCACGGGCGGCGGTTCGGTGCGCCACGCCAGCTTCATCGCGCTGCGCGCCGACAAGGAGGCGAAGGACGTGACCCCCGAAACAAAGGCCAAGGCCCCCGCCGCGCGGAGCCAGGTGACGATCAGCAGCCGCGAGCGCGTGATCTTTCCCGATGCAAAGGCAACGAAGGGCGACCTTGCCGACTATTATGCGGCGGTTGCCCCGATCATGCTGCCGCACCTCGCGCGGCGCCCGGTCAGCCTGGTGCGCTGTCCGCAGGGGCGCGCGAAGAAATGCTTTTTCCAGAAGCATGACGCGGGTTCGTTCGGCGAGCATGTCTGCCACGTCCCGATCAAGGAGAAGGACGGCGGGGTCGAGGATTATCTCTACGTCGAGGATGCCGACGGCATCCTGGCCTGCGTCCAGATGGGGACGATCGAATTTCACGGCTGGGGCAGCCATGCCGACGCGGTCGAACGGCCTGACCGGATGGTCTTCGATCTCGACCCCGACGAGGGGCTGGGGTTCGACGAGGTCAAGAAGGCGGCGCTCGACATGCGGCGCCAGCTTGCCGACATCGGGCTCGTCAGCTTTGCGATGCTGTCGGGGGGCAAGGGCGTCCATATCGTCGTCCCGGTCGACCCCGGCCACGACTGGGACGCGCACAAGGATTTCGCGAAACGCTTTGCCGCGGCGCTGAGCCTTGCCGAGCCCGACCGCTATGTCGCAACGATGAGCAAGGCAAAGCGCAAGGGCAAGATTTTCATCGACTGGCTGCGCAACCAGCGCGGCAGCACCGCGATCCTGCCCTATGCGGCGCGCGCTCGCGAAGGCGCGCCGGTCGCGGTGCCGATAAGTTGGGATGCGCTCGCCGACGTAAAAGGCGCGAATATATATTCGATCACCGACGCACAGAGGCTGATTGACGCAGCTGCCCGTCCCGATCTCAAAGCATGGGGCTTCGCCCGCCAATCGCTCCCGCAAATTTGATCTGAACAGAGTTGCTGAACGCCTCTTCAGGACGACCGGGCTACGCCGGCTGAATTCCCGGCTTATGCGGGAACGTAACCAGTGTTGCGATCTTGCGCTTCGCGCCGTTTCGCTCACTCACTTTCGTCAGGCCGACGACATCGGTCTGCCAGATATTTTTTTCGATCGTGAAAAGCTGATATCCGCGCCGGTCATTCATCAGTTGAGTGTGCGGGTTGTCCGCAGGGACTCGCTCCCAGCCTGCGGGTATGTCCGAACCATCGCCACCGGACGAAATCGAACTTGTTACAAACTCGGTCGCGGCGGCCGGGCCGTCCAGATCCTCCGCGCGGATCGGCACGGTCCCAGCATGATGCTTGTGAACATCGCCCGCGGCCACGATCACGTTTGAAAGTTTCCTGTCGGTGATCATTTCCACGAGGCGCCCGCGCGCGTCGGGATATCCGCTCCAGGAATCAACATTGATTCGCCCCTGCGCGCGGCTCTCGGGATAGACGAAGGGCATCATCATCACCTGCTGTGCGATCAAATTCCATCCGGTCTCACTCGTCAGCCCTTCGGCAAGCCAGGCTTCCTGCTGCTGCCCCAGCATGTGGGATGGCTGATTCTCGATGGCGGGGCGGCAGTGTGCGACTTCGTCGGAGCCGCAATACTGATCAGTACGATATTGCCGCGTGTCGAGCAGATGCACACGCAGCAAGCCGCCGAAGTCCAGGCGCCGATGCATGCGCAGGCCGCCTGGAGTCGGGAACTGGGAGCGGCGTACCGGCATATTTTCATACCAGGCCTGCATGGCGGCAAAGCGGCGCAGCGCGAAAATTTCGGGGCTGGTCCCGTCCTGATCGAAGTCGCCCGCCCAATTATTGTCGACCTCGTGATCGTCCCATGTCGAAAGAAAGGCTGCTGCGGCATGCGCCGCCTGCAAATCGTCGTCCATCTTGTACTGGGCATAGCGACGGCGATAGTCGTCGAGCGAGTATAGTTCGTCGCCGACATGGGTGCGGAAACAATTTGGCTCGCCTGTGCCATTTTTCGGGCAACTGCGCCCGGCGCGTCCCTCGTAGATATAATCGCCATAGTGAAAGATCGCGTCGAGATCGGGTTCTTCACTGAGATAGCGATAGGCGGTGAAATAGCCGGCTTCATAATGTTGGCAGCCAGCTACGCCAATTCGAAGCCGGTCGACCGCAGCGCCTGCTGCGGGCGCCGAGCGAACCGTGCCGACGGGGCTGGCTTCACCGCCCGCCAGAAAACGGTACCAGTAGCGTCTTGCCGGAGCGAGACCCTGAACTTCGGCATGAACCGAATGGCCCAGCTCGGGCCGGGCCATTTGCTCGCCGGACCTGACAACATGCTCGAACCGGTCATCCTCCGCCACCTGCCATTGCACCGGGACGGACACCCTCGGCATGCCGCTGCCGGGTTCGAGCGGCTTGGGCGCGAGCCGCGTCCACAGCACAAAGCCGTCGGGATGCGGATCGCCCGAGGCGACGCCGAGGGTGAAAGGATAGTCGCCAAGCGATCGTGCAAGTACGGCGCGCGATGACAGGCCGGCGAATATCGCAAGCGTTCCGGCGCTTTTGATCAGGCCGCGGCGGTCAATTGGCATGGGCGTAAACCCCTATTCCTTGGAAGCCAGCCCCGGGGGCGCTTAAAAGCGCGCCCGGACACCGATGACACCGCTACGCCCATTGTGAACGTAGATGGCGCTGTGATCACCCAATGTTCCGCTCGACGCCAGACTGCCCGGGACTATGACGTTTACCGGCTCGTTGAGCAGGTTGCGGATCGAGAAAAAGGCCTCCCAACCGCGATGAAAGGCGATGCTGCCGGAAAGATTCATGTCGATCCGCTGCTCGAACCAGGTCGGCGTCGTGCTGCGATATTTATCGCCGGTCCAGACGTTGTTGAGATAGAGTTTCAGCGGCCCCTTTTTGTAGGAGACGGAGAAGCTGCCGATATGGTCCGCGACGCGAACGATCGGAATATCGGGGTCGTTGTACATATAGGAGCCGCGGATCGACAGCCCATCGAACGGGGCGGGAAGATAGGTCATGGCATGGTTGAACTCGAACTCCACGCCCTTGATATTGACCGCATCTCCGTCGACCTTCGTCGTGGTGATGAAGGTATAGTCGGCATATTGGCTGCCGGTGTAACCAAATTCTTCGGCGGTCAGCTCCTGTTCCTGAAACAGCCCTTTGGTGCGGTTCATGAAGAGGTTGATCGCCACAAGCCCCACGGGCTCGAAATAATGCGCAAGCCGCGCTGAAAAATTATCCGATATCGCGGGTTCGAGATTTGGGTTGGGCGCCCGGACGATCCGGTCAAGGTCGTTCACCGACCAGACGCCCGCCAACACGCTGACCGGCGGCCGCAGAATCGTGTTACTGTAACCGAGCTGCAAATCAGTGTTGCGGCCGAGGGCATATTTCAGCGACGCACTGGGAAAGAAATGGTCATATTTGCCCTTGCGGTAGGTTTTCGGGCGCGAAAGATACTGATATTCGAGTCCCTCAATCGTCGTGGCGCGGCCGGTGCTGTCCGAGACTTCGAAGCCCGCCGCGCGGACTTCGTCGACCGTCAAGGCATCAAATTCGCGGGACGCGGTGCGGGTCTGTTCCCAGCGCAAGCCCGCGCGCAGCCGCAGGCTCTCGAAAGGCGACAGTGTAGCCATGCCATAGGCGGCAGTATTGATCTCGCGATAATGCGCTTCGCTGGCGACATTGGCACTATACCAGTTCGCTGCCGTGAAAAGATGCTGCCAATGGTCGGGGTTCGCATCGTAGAGTTGCCAGACCTTGTACATGCTCGGCATGTAAAGCCGGTCGCTTCCCGACAGCGAGCTTAGGCTAAGACCGCTGTCTGAATAGGAAGAAAGATCGGTGAAGCTGTTGATGGAGGCGAGGAAATCGGCGTTGCTGAGAGGGCCGACATAGGAATATTCATTCTCGGCCGACCGGTTCGAAAAATCATATTCGGATCGCTGGGCCTTGAAACCTGTTTTGAACGAGGCTTCGATCCCGCCGATCGAAGTATTGTAAACAAGGTTCATGGCCGCTGTCTTGAAGTCGACTTCGGACCGGCTGCCGTTGTTGAGCCGCATCCGCGGCGCCCCTGACGAGGTAAAGGAGGATGGATCACTCCAATCGAGGCCGCTGACCTGCCTTATGTCCCAATCAGCTTCGGTAAGATCGCTGCGTTCCGCAGAGAAATTACCCGCCGCGTTGATCGTAGTCAGCAAGGTATTGACCGCGCCTTTCGACGGGCTGTCATAATAGCTTTCAGCGTTCGACCAGGAGAAATATCCATCGAGCCTCAGGCCGCCGTGCGTCCATTCGAACCCCGGCGTGAGCGAAAAGCCCTTGTTGACCTTGTATTGAACCGAACTTGCCGCGCGGTACGTATTCGTCGTGGGGCGCTGCTGTGTGACGAAATCGAGAGCGGCGTCGCCGCTCACGCCGACCGACCGGGCGCCGGTGGTGAAACTCGGGGTCAGTTCCTGTTGATAGACCCGGCCCCGGTTGAGGTTGCTCATAAAGGAGAGGATGAGGTCATCGCTCGCCCTGAAATCGAGGTTGAGCGAACCCGCCATGCGCGATGTCTTGCGAAACTGGCTTTGCGCCTGGATGACCGTTGTCGCCATCGGGTCGGGGCTGATCGCCGTCGGGACATAATTGCGACTGTTGGTGATTTCCTCTCGCTCAATATAGGTGTTGGTGAAGCCAAAGCTTGCCATCACGCCAAGGCGGCGACCGAAAAAGCTGTCGGAGAATTGGATCTCGCCATTGGGCAGCAAGGGAGCATCGAGGCCCCCCTCCTGTGGCCCGGTGTTGCGTCCTTCCCAAAGGTCCGCGGTTGTTGCGCCGCTCAACTGGAGGGTGAACAGTCGGCGCTTGCGATCAAAGGCGCGCTTGGTGCGGATATTGATCGTGCCCGCCGGCGCATTGGCATCGACGTCGGCGCTGATCGTCTTTGAAATCTCGATCGAGTCAATGCCCGCAAGCGACACACCTTCGAAACTGAAGGCTCGCGCCGAAGTCGCCCCTGTATTCGCGTCGGCGGAAGCCATGTTGGTGCCGTTGAGCGTCACTTGCGTATAATCGGACGGCATACCGCGCAGCGATACACTGATCGCTGTGCCATTGGAGCCGTCGGTGTCGACGCCGGGCATGAACTTCAAAAATTCCGCCGGATTGCCGTCGGCAATATCACCGTAGGATTCAGACGAAAGGATATTCTTGATATCCATCGATTCGCGCTGGTTCATGATCGCACGCGCGTCTCCTTCGAGTACGCTCGCCGCCACGACGACAATATCTTGATTGCTTGTTGCGCCAGAACGGAGAAGGTCAACGTCGTGCCGGACGGTGGAACCGGCAGTGACGTCAATCTTTCCGACATCGTCACCATAGCCTGTATAGCTGATCCGAATATTCGCCTGGCCCGTCGGTACATCCAGAATTCGATACTCACCGCGCTCGCCCGAGTTTGCCATACGGCGGCGACCGTCCGCCGTTTCGATGTTGATGATAGCGCCGCGAAGATATTCGCCGGTTGCGGGATCAAGCACGCGCCCGGCAACCACTCCCTCGCCGGCCACGCGCTCTTCCAGGCCCGCGCCCGATCCTGCAGGGGCGGTCGATCCGCTCGCCGCGTTGCGGGCACGAAGAATGACGACGCCGCCCTGGTCCGAGGCGATTTCGAGGTCACTGCCCGTGAGCAGTTTCTTAAGTGCGTCGCGAGCCATCATTTTTCCGGCCACGGGCGCGGACTTGATATGTTCATAGCCGGAAGCCGGCGCGACGATCTGAAGCCCAGCCTGGCGCCCGAACGCCGAGATCGCAGCCGGAAGGCTTTGCGACGGGATTTTGAAGTTGACGGTCTGTGCCGCTGCCGGCGAAGACATGACCACTGCGGCGAAGGCAACGCCGCTGCTTAAAACCGATTTCATATTCATATTCGCGCCCCCGAGCTTTCTTACGTCAGCGTGCTTCGGGGTCTGGATGCTACGGCGACAGAGTTCCGCCATCGCGGCGCCAAAAAAAATGCGGCTCATGGATTATGGGCGGCGCAGCTGGACACCTTCGGCAGTCGGGACGGCGCGAAGGCCCAGGCTGAGTGCGGCCGCCTCGGCAAAACCGAGCGGGTCGCTTGTGGAGTAGACGCCGGTCACTTTCAGCCGGTCGATTGCCGGTTCTGCGATTTCGATCCGCCGTTCGGAATAACGGGCGTATTCGGCCGCTGCCTCACCGAGTGTCATGCCGTCGAGATCAAGGAGTCCGCGCCGCCATTCTACCGATCGCTCCAGCGCCTCACTCGGCAATCTGTCGGTTCGAAATCCACCTCGCGCGAAGAGGCGGGTTCGTTGCCCGGCGCGCAGCAACTGATGCGGAAGGCTGCCGGCATCTCCCACCTCGACCAGCCCTTCGAATACTGTAATCTCGACGCTATCGTCGTCGAAACGCCGGACGGTGAAACTCGTCCCCAATACGCGGACGCGCGCATTGCCCGCGTGGACGATGAAAGGACGCTTCGGGTCGCGGGTCACGTCGAACAAGGCTTCGCCTTCGACCAGTTCGACCTCGCGAAGCCCCTCTGCGATTCTAGGGTGGATCCGGCTATCGGTATTGAGCGTCACCGCCGATCCTTCGGCGAGCGTAACGCGGCGCAAGTCTCCCTTGCCCGTTGCAATCGCGGAGCGCGAGGTGATCACGCCATAGCCGACGAAGGCCGCAAGCGATGCCGCGATTGCCCCGCCCCCCGCGACCAGGAATTTTCGGCGCGCGAGTGCGGGCGCCCTTTCGGCTTCTTCGAAGTTGGTGGGCGCGTAACCTGGGCCCAGCGCAGCGGCACGATCGTAATGTGCATTGATAGCAAGCGCGCGCGCATATGCGCCGAGGCGGCGACTGTCACCGCTCAGCCATGTATCGAGCAGAGCCTGCTCTTTATCGTTCAGCGGACCGCGATCCACCTTTGCAGCCCACGTGGCTGCCGCGTCATCGATTTGCGAGGCGGTTTCCCTGCGGTTCGGATCGGGCGAAGTTTCGGTCATAAATATCAGATGCCGCGATCGGCGACTTTCCGCCATAGCCTAATGTAGTTGATAGAAGTCGGAGGGCCTTACCCATATGTTTTTCTACGGTATTCTCCGATATTCCCATCCGGACCGCGACCTCGCGCTGTGAAAGCTCGTGAACCTTGCGAAGGGTGAAGACCTCGCGACATTTGGGCGGCAGAGCGGCGATGTGTTCCGCGATGCGAGCGAGCTCTTGTCGGCCCGCCGCGATAGCCTCCGGTCCTGGCGCATCACAGGGAATTTCAAGACTTTCAATGTCAGCGAGCGCGCTGAACGGGATTACGCGCGAGCGACGAAGCGCCATCAAAACAACAGATTTTGCCACTTCGAACAAATAGGTTCGCGGATTGCGAATATGATCGACAGAGGCGAGGCCCGAGAGAATCATATAGGATTCCTGTACCACATCGTCGATATCCAGCCCGGCAAGGGGACGGCGGAGCAGCCAGCTACGAAGTTCGCCTTCGTGAGGGAGAATCCGGCGTGCCAGCCATTCGATACGTTGTGGGGAGAGCGCAGACATGCGCGCCCAGTAGAGCTGCTATGTTACACTTATCGTTCAAACGAATCCCTGCTGCCCCGCCTCGCCACAATTTTTGAGGCGGGGTGAGGCGAAACGTTCAAGATTCAATGCCGGGGGCTCGATATTCACGAGCATCCCTATCTGGTTGAAAGAAATCGCACGCCGCTCGCCCCCGGCACGTGTTTTTCTAACCAGCCGATGATCTACACCTATGGTGAATTTGGCGTCCGCCTGGAGGATCATTTTTACATGACGGTGGATGGCCCCGCTGGTTCACCGAGCCTGCCCAGGCCCTCGACGCGCCCTTCCCTTGAAGGGGAGGGATCGGGGCCAAGGGCATACTGAGTTGGGTGAACTGACGAAATCGTCTTGGGTGTCGGCCCATGGGTGATCACATCTTCTCATTATACATCGCGGTCGGTCCGGGATATTCGCGCCCATCGTCAAGGCCTTTGCCGATCTCCAAATCGGACAGCGCATTCACCAAAGCGTTCAGCCGCATCAGTGTCTTGCGATGACCGGCGTCGTTCGCAAGATTGACGAGTTCGTGCGGATCGGCATGCGTGTCATAGAGCTCAAGGTCGTTCATCGTGTTGAGCGTTGTCCAGTCCTTGGGCATATGGTGATGGGCCGGAGCGAAATAGCGCGCGAACTTCCATCGTCCGTCGTGCACGCCTCGATGTAGACGGCGTTTTGAAAGATCGTAGATTTTGCTATAGTCAGGGATGGCTTCGCCCGGCGGACGCGGGCCAATGGTACGCGCTGAATTGGGTTCCCACATATGGGCCACGGCATAGTTGAAGAAGTGTCCACGTCGGTCTCGCTCGGTCCTCCCCGCAGGTGAAGTCAATAGGGTCGATACGTCGACCCCCGGCAGGCCTGGAAAACGATTTCTGGCTTCATCAGCTGGCAATCCCGCCATTGTCATCAGGGTCGGCGCGATATCAATTGCCCCCATCAGCCCCTTGGTGCGCTGCCCCCCCTTCACGTCAGGATGGGCAATGATCATTGGGATGTTGGTTTCCTCGCGGTACATTGTGCCCGCCTTCTGGCGCAGCCCGTGGGCTCCTGCCCGTTCGCCATGGTCGCTGGTATAGATAATAATCGTATTGTCGATCTGGCCGCTCTCCTTAAGCGCCCAGAGAAGTTGCCCCAGCCGCCGGTCAACGTCGCGCAGGCAGTTATAATAATAATTGCTGAAGCGATGCCAGCTGTCGAGGTCGCTGAGTGGCATTGGGCCATAGAACATGTCGTTCAGACGCTGAATAGCGCGATGGGCCTCCGGTTTGGTGGACAGGTCATCCTTGTAAAAGCTCTCCGGCAAGTCGAACTTATTGTCCACCTCGTAAAGCGGGTCACCCGGTTCGCGGCGCAGCGGTCCCAGAATGTCGGGATGGATGCGGTGTTTTGCTTGCTCGCCCGTTGCGTCATAGAACATGATATCGTGCGGATTGATAAGCCCCACGACCATGAACCACGGCTTGCCCCCTGCCTTGTCGCGGCGAACGAAGTCAAAAATGCTCCGTGCCGCGTCGCCGGCAACATACATGTCGGCCCGATAGCCATCCCATGTCAGCCCCAGCTCCTCACCGTCGAAGCCATAGTCATGAAATCCGTATTTCTCCATCACGCGCTCGGTGCTCGGATAGATCCCGCCGGGCACACGGGGCCAATTGCGTTCGTGGTTGATCCGGCTGAGGTGCCATTTGCCTTTGTAGCTGGTGTAGTAGCCCGCCGTTTGCATCATATGGCCCAGCGTGGGCATGGTTTCCGCTGCAACCGGGTGCGGGGCGTTGTCGCTGTTGAGGAACAGTCCCGTTTGTTGGGTGTGACGACCCTGAAAGATCGTCGAGCGTGACGGGGTGCAGGGGGTCGTATGGACATGATAATTTTCGACGAGCATGCCGCGTTCCAGCAGCTCGCGGTGATGCGGCAGCTTTTCCAGCAGGCCCTTCGGGTAACTGGCGATACCCTGCTCCTGGTCGGTCACAATCATCAGAATATTGAGTTTTTTTCCATTCTTTGCGATCGCGGGCATCGCGAGCCCCGTGGCGGCCATCGCCCCTATGCCGCCGACAAAGGCGCGGCGATTCACATGCCAGTTCATCTTACTCTCCCAGATATCCGTAGGCCGACCGCAGGCGCCGCACCCCGGCGCCGCGGGCGGCAGAGGTCAGAATTTGAGCGATAGATCGACACCGAACTCGCGCGGTGCCTGATAAAATTGGTTGATTGGCGTCGCACCGGCATTGGTCGCCCCCGAGATGACCTCCTGATCTGTCAGGTTGGTTCCATAGAGGGTTAGCTTCCAGCGCTCCTCCTCGCCGGCCACCGCGATGCTCGCGTTGAGCAGCACGACCTCGTCGCGGTAATAGCCAGGCAGATTGCTACGCCCCCAGGTGTTGAAGCGCGACGAATAGCGCGCATCGCTGTGCAGTTTCACCTCGCCGAACGAGACCGGAAAGGCATAGTCGAGCGACAGGCTGCCGCTCCATTCGGGTGCGTTGGCAAGATCCAGTCCCGAGGAATCGGTCGGCACCGCGAAGGTGCCGTTCGGTACACCATTGATCAGGATTGGCGTTGCGGGGCCACACTGGCCAGGCTCAGGCGCGCCATTGGTGAAAACACCATCGGTGTCGGCGCAGAAGTCGGTATATCTTGCATCGAGATAAGCGACATTCATGCCAATGCTGAGTCCGGTTGCAGGGCGCAACAAGCTTTCGATCTCAAAGCCTGAGATTTTTGCGGCGGCAATATTGGTGGTGATATTTTCGGGGCGCACCGCACCCATCTTTGTCACCGAACCTTGCAGGTCGCGATATTTGTTGATGAACCCTGCCATGTTGAACCGCAGCAGCCGGTCGAACAGGTCGGTCTTTGCGCCGATCTCCAACGCATTGACGCGCTCAGGATTATAGGGCCCAATATTTTCCGGGATGGTTCCGCGCGAATTGAAGCCCCCGGCTTTATAGCCTTGTGAATAATTGACATACACCATGGCATCGGGAGCGATCTCATAGTTGATCGTCAGGCGCGGGGTAAATTCGGCCCATTTTGCCTCGCGATTGGTCGCAAACGACGATATCTGGGTTCCGTTGACGAAAACCTGTGACGCAATGTCGTAATCTTTGCTGTCATGGCTGTAGCGTCCACCGAGTGACAAGGTCAGGCCTTCGGCCGGATGCGCGTTGACAAGCGCAAACACCGCATAGCTTTCAGTGTCCTGATTAAGCTGCGCCAGCGTCGTGACCGTGGGGGTTGCCAGGACGGTGTTAAACTGCCGCCATTGATCCGTCTGATAATAGACGCCGACGACGAAATCGACGGGTTCGCCCGTGGGCGATACATAGCGCAATTCCGCGCTTTTTGACTCACCGCTGAAATCGCGGGTCACATCGAGCTGGGGCGCGGGGGTGATCAAGCCGTCGAAATCGCCCCGCGTGACATAGTCTAGATGGCGATAACCGAGCACCGCCGACACTGTGCCCCAGCCGACATCGAGGTTCGTGTTCCACGAACCGCCATAGCTTTCGGTGTTAGAGAAGGGATCGAAGGGCACCGCGGCCTTTCGTACATCGGTCTTTGTCTCGTCAGGCAAAAGATCCCAGTTAGGATCGCCATTGTCGAGCACATGCGGCGCCGGGCCCGTTGTCTTTTGCTTCAACCAGTCGACGACCAATGTGGAATCGAATGCGCCGCCGCGATCATATTCCAATGCCCCGCGGGCGGATTTCACATTGGCGCCGTTGAGCCGGTTTCCGGTGATCACGTTGCGGCTATAACCACCATAATCACGGAAATTGACGGCAACTTTGGCGGCGAGCGCATCGTCGGCAAACCGTCCTGAATTGATCTTGCCACGAAATTGCTTGAGCCCGTAGGAGCCAAGCGACACACGCACCTCGCCGCCGAAATCATCGGTGGGCCGCGCGCTGACGACATTAAGTGTACCGGCAAGGTTGTTCTTGCCAAACAATACGCCTTGCGGTCCTTTCAATATTTCGATTCGTTCAACGTCGAACAGGTCCAGCATCGTGCTGGCGACAAAGGGGATGTAAACGCCGTCGATGATCGTGCTGACCTTGGGGTCGGCGTTCGGATCGGGGTCCGAGGTGTTCATGCCGCGGATCGAAATCATGGGCACGTTGGCGACGAGCCCCTGCGTCTGGAGTACGACGTTCGGGGCAAGCCCGTTCAGGCTCGTGATATTGGTGCTGCCGCTGCTTTCCACCATTTCGCCGTTGAACGCGGAAATGGCGATGGGCACGTCCTGGACGCTCTCCGAGCGGCGCTGTGCGGTGACAAGTATTTCGCCATAGCTATTGTCCGCGTCAACAGGGGCGATATTGGTGGCATTATCGGCTATGTCGCCGACCTGTGCTTTCGCGGGCACCGCCGCGATTGCAGCGGCTGTGGTCGAAAGCAAAAGCAAAACTGTCCTCATTCCATCCTCCCATTCGCGGCCACGCGACGTCGTTTTCCCCACGCCTGATCGCGTCGGAAATGCGGCGCTCGCATCCGGCCTTTTATGTCTCGAAACGGGAGTTGCTGCTGTTTTAGTCAGTCTTTCATATCGGCATCGAAGCTTGCAATCCGTATGCGCCTTCGGCTCCCAATTCTCCCGTTTCTGCATCGGACTTAGCATTTCGAAAAAATACTTCAAGTACTAAGTATCTCAATTGAGGAGGGGGAGCGCGAGGAAAGGGGAGGGTAGGTTACAAGTTGCTCATTCGGACCGGCTCGATCAGGGAAAAAATCGAAAAGTGATTTGCGCCCCCTTTCGACGGAAAGGCCCCACGATTTCCTGAAGTGGCCGGCGCCTGACAGCCTAATTTCGAGCGGCGAACCTGGAGAAGCAGACGTTCGAAATGCGCAGACCAGGGATGATAGCATGCGACCCATGCTGGCCGCTCAAGACGCTTTGAGAATCAGAAAAACAATGCAATCGTCTCGGCCGGGGCTGTGTCAATCGGGGGTTATTCCATGAAATTCGCCATATTCATGCTGTCATGCTCGCTTGTCCTGCCGCTGTCGTCGGCCGCCGCGCAGCAGGCGCAGGCCGACAGAGCTGCCCTGTCCGACGAACATCGCGCCAAGTGGGGCGCCCTCGCATCGCTCGCGGGCAGCACCTGGAAGCTGTCCTTCGAGGGACAGGCGAAATCAGACCTCCTCGAATTCGAGTGGAAAGAGCCGGGGCGGGTGCTGGAACAGCGCATGGGCGCCCACGTCAACCGGTGGGTGCTCAAACCCAACGGCAAGCTGGTCTTTGTCGATGTGAACGGCAAGGATGTGGGCGACAAATGGGCCCTCATGCCTGACGGTTCGCTTGAACGAATTCGCAAGATTTCAGGCGCCGATTATGTGGCAACCCTGCGCGCCAACGGACCCGACCGGATCGACGTCGTCTCCGCAAGGCGCAAGAATCCGACCGGTTCGCTGGTCGGGGCCTACGTCCGCTTGAGCGATGATGAGGCCAAGCTGGCCAAGGCCATGGCGATGCAGATCGTAGGCGGCACTTACAACGGCGAGAACGAGAGGACGATCATCATCGAACAGGTGGGCGACACCCTGTTCTACAAGTCGCCGATCGGGCACGCCGAGGCTAAGCGCGAGCCAAACGCCGAATTCCATCTGCCCATGTATCCCGAGGGACGCACTACAATGATCATCAGGACCATCGATCCGCTGACGGTGGAACTGGAACAGGTCGGGGAGGCGAGCGCACCCCCCATCCTGTACAAGCGGCGCAATGGCGCCGGGCCGCAAGACGAACTCCACGCGGGCAACTTCGGGCGCCCGGCGGACAGGGCCGACCAAAGCGGACCGGTCGAGCTTGTCGGCAACACCTTGGTGATCGGATGGGGCGAATCCGTCGAGACCTACCACCGGGGGGCGGACGGATTCTACTATTCCGAATTGTACGACGGCAAGGTGCAGCTGGTCGACAGGTACACCCTCGATTTCATCCCGGCTCCCCGGATTGGGAACCCCGTGTGGCGGATGGTGCGGCGCATGGCTTCACCGCCCAATGCCTTCGAAAAGAGCAGAAGGGCGCAGGCCGAGGCCGAACGCCAGTTTCGCATCGAAGAGGCGCGCACGCGGGCCGAAGACCGGCGGCTCGAGCGCGAGGCCGCCGAGTGGCGGGCCGAGAACATGCCCGAGCCCACTACCAACAACAACGCCGGCAACGTCCTGGGCGCCTTCGCGAAAGGGCTTGCCGACGCCACCGCGAGCAACAACGCGATGGAGCAATCGATGCGCAACGCGTCCAACGAAGGCATAGCGCGCGGCACCGCCGAATATGCGCGCCGGCAGGCGGAACAGGACCGCAGGGACGCGCGCGGCCGAACGTCCGCACCGGTGTCCAACGGCGCGTCAAGCGGCGGGGGCGGAGCGGGTCTTGTGATATCAACCCCGACCCCCGCACCCGCAGCGCAGCCGGCGCCGGCGGCCAGCACGCGCGAAATGTACGGCTGGTGCCGCTCGCAGAAGTCCGGGACCCTGACCTTCTCGTCCGTCCAGCGCCTCGACGTGCCGAGCGGCTGGTCGTACACGTCCATGGCGAACCGCTTCGGTGCCGACTTCGGCGGGGTGGGACTATGCTCGGTCAGCAACGACCGCGCATCGGCCCAAAGCCAGCTCGACCAGGCGATGCGCGCCTATCCCGAAATGAAGATCGTCCGCACCCAGGCGTCGCTCAAACCGTAGACGCGCGCCGAACTCGGGTGGGGTGGGCCGCGAAAGCGACTTATACGCGCGATCCGCGAGGCGACGCAGCAGGCTGATGCACACGCGGGCGACCAGCCCGTTGCCCGCGGTCTCGACGTACAGCCAAGGTTGCGGGTGCGGCCCGGCTGGCCTCGTGGAGAAGACGGATCGGCTTTATCGCAATTTGCGCGATGGGGTGACCCCCCACGAATTCGATATCGACGTTCATCTGGTCAAGGAAGGCGTGATTCTCTCGCCCGATTCCAAATCGTCTGAAAAGTTCATGCACGGCATCAAGGTGCTGATGGCGAAAAACTATATCGACAATCTTTCCGAAGAATCGCGCAAGGGCATGCTCGAAAAGGCCGAACAGGGAATTTGGCCGAGCATGGCGCCGCTTGGTTATCGCAATGTCATGGGGCCGAACGGCAAGAAGATTATCGAGGTCGATTCTGTTACGGCGCCTGGCGTTACCCGGCTCTTCGAATGGTACGCCACCGGTCTCTACTCAGTGAAAGAGGCCGGAAAAAAGGCGCGCGCAATGGGCATGGCCTATCGCAAAAGCGGCAGGCCTCTCGGCGCAAGCACTGTCCACAAAATTCTCCGCTCGCGGATATACACCGGGGAGTTTGAATGGGCGGGGCGCCGCTACCAGGGCTCGCATCAGCCTCTTGTCAGTCTCGATCTCTGGGAGAAGGTTCAGCAAGTTCTGGATGGCAGGCACCACACGCGCGATCAGCACAAGGAAAAAGGCTTTATTTTCCCCGGCCTCATTCGCTGCGGCCACTGGGGCGGGATGCTTGTCGGCGACATTAAGAAGCAGAAATATATTTACTACCGCTGCAGCCGCTACAAAGGGAATTGCAAGGAACCTTATGTCCGTCAGGAAAAGCTGCTCGACCAGTTCACGGACATTATCGCGCAGGTCTCGATGACGCCGCAAATGTACCAGTGGCTTGGGCGGGCGCTCAAGGAGAACAGCGACCTCGTCGAAACCGAACATGCGCGGGTGCTTGATCGCCTGCGCCGCGACCAGGACGATATCCGTGAGCGCATGAAGCAAGCCTATCTCGACCATGTCGACGGCAAGCTGGACGAAAGTCTCTTTGCGCGTATCTCGGCCGACTACCGGGAAGACCTAAAGGGATTGTCGCGGGAGTTTGAGCGTTTGTCAGAAGCCGATCATGCCTATATCGACGATGGCATTGCCCTGCTTGGCATTGCCAGGGATGCGCGCCGAATGTTCGCGCAGGCCGATATCGCGGGCAAAAGAAATATCCTTCACCATCTACTATCGAACTGCTCGTACAGCGATGGTCAGCTAACCGCTATCTTCCGTAAGCCCTTTGATATCATTGCAGAAAGCTTGCCGCGAACCTTGGCTCGCGGGGGCGCCCTGAGCGCCAGAATCGGCAAAAATGAGAAATGGCTCCTGTTCGTCGACAAGATCCGAACCGCGTTTTTGTGTGAGGCGAAGCATATTCGGTTATGGCTCCTGAGTTATCGTATGGTTTCGGAGGAGGTCCCATACCGACGGACGATGGCAAAATGAGGCGCTTGGGGCGATCACGCGGCTGCTTCACCACGAAGCACCATTGCCCGGATCGAAATGCCGTTCGCCCGGGTTGGCGCTGATGCCGGCAAAGACGCGTGACGACCAAGGCTTCGGCCCGCTGTTCCGTATGGTCGCGGACCGGGGCCATGCATTGATCTGGCTTTCCTTTGTTTACGAACGAACCCCTCTTGTTCAAGGGTAAAATATCTGACTCCACTTTCTCCCCCAGATGCGCGGACTGCGCCAGCGCTTGCTCGCGTCTCGTTGATCGCCTTGGTGCCCTTCTTGTGCCTCGCCGCGCAGCAATGGGCCCGCGCGAGTACCCCGCGCGATGTCCTGTGGGAATCGAAGAGGGCTTCTCCCGTTTTGGCGGCGACCCATATGGCGGGTGCAGTCGCAGGACGCTGCCGTCCTGTTGCTAAGCTTCTGATAATATTCGGCTGGCTACTGGATAGTGAACCGCTCCGGGACCGCCGGAGGCCATTTGGTTTAAGTTACGCAGCCATAACGTCGTTCTTCAGCTTCGGAGGGCGGGATATTAAGTGTCGCCAACAACTCGCGGTTCTAGCGCTCAAGAGACTTGAGGCGATCACCCATCTCGGTCGGCCACCGGCGCGCTTGCCGCTATCGACCTCGACCTTCTTCACCCACTCATGAGGCGTCTGCGGAACACAGCCGATCTTCGCTGCAATCGACACAATGGCTGCCCACCGTGATGGATGGTCGCCTTCGTGATCCAGCACCATCCGTACCGCTCGGGCGCGAGCCTCCCGTGCGAATATGTTCGTTGTCTTACTCATCACAGGTCCTTCTTTTCAGAAGTTAGGGCCTCCGGCAATCCCAAGGCGGTTCAGTCGCCAATATCATTCCAGCGTTGGCTGCCTGTGAATCACCTATCAACCAAAATGGGAATCGCCAGAATCAATCTTCCGCCAGAGTAAGACTAAGATTAAGACTAAAAATGCTACTTGACGATTCAACTCTTGCTATGCCGGGCGCATGGTGTTTCACCATGGCTTATGGCCAAAAATAACATTCCGGGCTGACAATTATCGTGTCTTGTTTTCGCGCTATTTTTACCTTTCATGCACTGCGAGGCCTTCTCCGCTCAGTGTGGCGCGGCGTGTTTGTCATATTATGCGTGTGGATAATCGGCTGGGCGGTCGGATCAAATCTGGCAGCGCCCGCCCGGGCGCAGTCTCAACCGACCTTTACGGCCGCCGAGCGGGCATGGATCAAAGCTCATCCCATCGTAAAAGTTGCCGTGGAGCCTGATTGGCGACCCGTTGAGTATATCGAGAACGGACGACATGCCGGTCTCTCCGCAGAATATCTGAAGGCAGTGGAGCGCGTTACAGGATTACGTTTTGAGGTGATTCCAAATACCGGTTGGGGGCAGGTGAAAGATCCACTCGACCGGGCGGAGGTCGATTTGCTTCCTGCGGTGTCCCCTCAATTCTCGGCGGGGAGCCTGCGAAATCGCCTCTTGATTACCCCGCCATATTTTGTGGCCATAACCACGGTTGTCACGCGTAAGAATGAACCAGTGATTTTCAGTATCCATCGCCTTGCCGGCAAGACCGTAGCGATGAAAGGAGGGGGCGCCTTCGAATATGCATTTCGCAAGCACTATCCCGAGATCGAGCTGACTATCGTACGGTCGAATGAGGAGGCATTAGGGTTGGTTGCGAAGGGTTCTGCCGATGCTACCATTGGTATCGATACCACTTTATTGCCGGTCATGCAGCGCAAATATTTCGGCCGATTACATGTGGCCGGGAACCTGCCGGAGGTGCCGGCGCAGATTGCCATTGGAGTTCGCAAGGAACTTCCATTGCTTGCATCGATCATCAGCAAATCACTCAACAGCCTCTCTGCCGCGGAAACGGAGGCTATGGTCAAAAAATGGCTGGAAGATACGGATTATGGCGAACCGACGCCTGAAGCCGTGGCATATTATTACGCGCCGCAGATCATATTAGTCTTTGGAATTTTGATCCTGTTCGCAGCGCTCGCCTATTTTGCGATGCGCGCAAGAAAGGCCGCGCAGCGCAACGAACGCGACAAAGCAAATTTTCTTGCAATCATGGGGCATGAAATCAGAACGCCGATGCACGCTATCCTGTCTTCGGTCGAGCTCCTGCAGCGTACGCCGCTCAATGAACATCAAACCAACCTCTCAAATGTTGCGATCACCGCCTCGGAAAGCTTGATCGCGCTCCTTGATAATGTGCTGGAATTTTCCAAGCTGGAGGCCCGCAAGGTTGAGCTGGAGAAGGTGTCTACCGCCATCACCGACTGGGCATATCAGACAGTAGAGATGATGCGGTTCCGCGCTCAGGAAAAGGGGCTCGCGCTCACGCTGGAGAATCATTGCGACGAAAATCTTGTGCTCGATATCGACCCAACGCGCTTGCGGCAGGTTGTTCTGAACCTGCTGGCGAACGCGATCAAATTTACTGAGCAAGGGTCTGTGCGCCTGCGGCAGTCTTGGCTCCCTACGCTCGGCGCTGGAACTGGGAATTTCGTAATTGAGGTGTACGATACTGGTATCGGTATAGCACCTCGGAACCAAGCGCATATCTTCGATGCCTTCAAACAGGAGGAAGTCGGCACGACACGGCGCTTCGGCGGTACCGGGCTAGGCTTGACTATCTGCAGAGAGCTAGTGAATCTGATGGGCGGCAAAATAGATGTGCGCAGCGAACCTGGTGTCTTTACAGTTTTTACCGTCGACATACCAGCAAGAGAAGTTGATGCCAGCGAGGCTGGACAAGCTTCGATACAAACGCCTCTTCCATCCGCTACCGAGAAGGGCGCATCAACTGGGACAGGAAAAATCCTGGTGGTTGACGATCATGAGTTCGCCCGCTTCACGATCGGGCAACAGCTCGCCACGCTTGGCCATGATGTTGTCTTCGCCGAAACGGGTGCCGAAGCGCTCCAGCGAGTCGCGGACGAGCGTTTTGACATAATATTACTCGACTGCGACCTTCCTGATATTGATGGTTACACCGTTGCGGAGCGAATACGCGACGCCGAAGCCGAGCATCATACGCCGATCATTGCTATCTCAGCTTCGACTGATCACTCCCATCAGGCCCGCTGCATTACGAGTGGGATGGATGGCGTGTTGTCCAAACCCTTGCGGATGGAGAGCCTTTGCAAGATGCTTGAAATCTGGGGGGCGCCTGCTCTCGATCCCTCCATGCAAACTTTTGAGCCGGAAGCGATCTCCAAGGCGAGTTTCAAGGAAGCGTTTCAGGTTGATCTCATAATGCTCGAAGAAGCGATCGCTTCAAAGAAATGGGATCGTGCGCAACACGCGGCGCATCGGATCAAAGGCGCCGCCAGGATCATGGGCCACAGGGAAATTGGTGATGCGGCAGCCGCGCTGGAGATATTATTTGCCTCCAGCGTTGACCTGGGCGCGATCAACGCGTGTGTAAAGGCGTTGAAAGCGAAGCAGCGGCATCTGTAAACGGGCGTTGCAGCAGTGCAAACGCGTCGAGATAAGCAGGCCTCAACCTCACCGCCCGGACTATACCAAGCCTTGCAATCTCAAAGTCCGGAGAATTTGTCGCTGGTCTCTCATAGGGAATGGGGCAATTTTAGTTCTGGGCGCGTTGGCAAAATATTTTAGTCACAGCCTTGCGTCGGCGAGGTTGAGGAAACGGAGGTAGGAAGGCAAGAAACAACCATCTCGATTCCAGTCGGCCACCAAATTTTGGGCCCAGTCCTATATCGGGCGCCTGCCATTATCTCCAAAGCGTGTCGGCGGACTTCGCGTCCGTGGAGCGCGTGCGGACAATCTGGTCCCATGTGCCTCATGACTATTTGTTCTTGGAGACCATCAATGCGTTTTAACTCAAAGATTTCGGGCCTTGCGCTTGCCGTTGCGGCGGTCGCGGCGTCTGGTGCCGCTCACGCCCAGTCGATCGACGTGCGCGTGATCGGCACCATCACTCCCGCGGCCTGCGCGCCCAACATGAGCGGCGGCGGCGTGATCGACTATGGCAATATTGCGGCAAGCTCTCTCAATCAGACCGATTATACCGCGCTTCCGGAGCGTCTTGTGCCATTCTCGCTCACTTGCGACGCGCCGACCAAAGTAGCAGTGCGAGCGGTCGATAATCGTGCGTCGACGATCGTTCCTGGCATAATCGAATCCGGTATCCTTGGTGGCGGTATGGCAGCTGGATACGGATATGATTTCGGTCTTGGTGCTTCGAGCGGCCAGAACGTCGGCATCTATGTTGTGGCGCTTCGCGGCGGCTCATTTACGGGCGATGGCAATGCTGTTGACAGCCTTCACAGCAATGACGACGGCGCTAGCTGGAACGGCAACAGCTCGGGGACGTTCCGCAGGGACCGGCTGGTGAGCTGGGCTGCGCCGGGCACCACCACACCCGGTTCTTACTCAACGCTCGCGGGTGAACTCCGCGTTCAGGCGGCAATTGACAAGGCTGAGAATCTGGATCTCACCGACGAAGTTCCGCTCGACGGTCTGGCGACGCTCGAAGTGGTCTATCTGTAAGACCGGAGGCGAGCTGAGCTTCAGCCCGGGTGGCCCGCACTCCTTCCCCCAGGGTGCGGGCCACTTACTATGCCGCAAGGGTCAGGGGGGGCGCCCATTTCGGTTTCGCCACACTCGGCCATGATCTTTTCTTCGCCGAAACGGAGGCGATGAGGCAATTTTAGTCCCAGTCCTATGTTGCTTGTGCCCGGATTTCTCCATTGCCTTTGCACAGGCCCAGTGCCTGCCCATGCTTGGGAATCCAGAGTATGCGTTATTTTATACAGGAGACATCAATGGCTTTGACTTCAAAAATGGCCGCTGCGGCGATTGCAGTCGCTACTTCCCTTACGGGTGTGGCTGCAAGCGCTCAGTCGATCGACGTGCGCGTGATCGGCACCATCACTCCCGCAGCCTGCACGCCCAACATCAGCGGCGGCGGCGTGATCGACTATGGCAATATCCCGGCAGCGACGCTTAGCCCGACGTCGTTCACCGTGCTTCCCGAGCAGGAGGTGCCAATTTCGATCACCTGCGATGCGCCCACGAAGGTTGCGGTTCGCGCGGTCGATAACCGGGCGGCCAGTCGTGTCGCGAATATCACCGACGTTATTAACCCCGCCATCACCAATGACGGCAACTTCGGTCTCGGGACGGTATCCGGTGCCGATGTTGGGGGCTATGTCATGCGGATGAAGCAGGGCACTTTCACCATGGACGGAGCGCCTGGCTTTACCGTCCTAAGTAAGGATGTTGGCGCAAGTTGGGAGGGGTCCGGGGAAGGTGTGGTGTACCACGCATCGACTCACCGCAATTCTTGGTCACGTACCCAGGATTCTCCGCCGACGGCGTTCACAAACCTTGCTGGCACCTTCTCGGTCGAGGCGGTGCTCAATAAGGGCGACGCCTTGCCCCTCACTGACGAAGTGCCGCTCGATGGTCTCGCCACGATCGAACTGCTCTACATCTGAGAAATAAAGGAAGTTAAACGTCGAAGAGAACGTCAGCTTCCCTTGGCTGATGGCCTGCACCTCGGTGCAGGCCATTTCGCTTTTGGAACGCGCCAAAGCTCACATGAGAATAATGCAGGGAGCATCTCCACAAGCGCGACCCTGCAAATAACGCGCGCGTTTGGACAGGGGGGCTCAGAGTCCCGCCTCGCCGTTGGTGGATGCTCAATTGCGTCAAACATATTTTGGGCAAACGAAAACAGTAGCATCTCAAATATTCTGTCTGCCCTGAAACTGATTTGGAGAGTTTCTGGCGGATAGGCCAGCTATTATCTGGAAAATTTCTAATTTTCGATATTCGGTAAGATTTCGACAACAAGAAGTTTGAAAATTAGTCCTAGTCCGATACCGCCTGTCGGACTTTCTCCATAAATCGCTCATCTGAAACACGCACCATCTCGTGTAATATGCGTAAGGAGATGAGTTATGAATATCTCGTTCAAGACTAAAATAGTCGCATTCGCGATCAGCGCGACCGTCACGGCGGGTGCAGCTCCGCTGGCGCATGCCGACGGCATGCAGCCGGAAACTTCGGTCGTGATTCTTAACGAAGCGGACGGTGAGACCAGCCTCAATGTGAAGAATACCGATGAAAAGCCGTCGCTTCTCTACACGCAGGTTGTGGACATCCCCGAGGACCAGGATGCCCTGGTTATGCTGACGCCGCCGGTCACGCGCGTGGAGCCGGGAGAGACCCAACTGGTGCGCTTCCTGCTCAATAGCAAGGAGCCGCTCAAGACACAGCGTCTGAAACGCGTAATTTTCGAAGGCATCCCCCAACGTAAGAGTGAGGGCAGCGCCAAAATCGGCGTAACGGTTCGCCAGAATCTGCCGCTAATCATTCATCCGAAGGGTCTTGAGCGCAATCGTGAGCCTTGGAAACTGCTCCAGTGGAAGGTGGAAGGAGGTCGGCTCTCCGTGACGAACGACAGCCCCTATGTCGTCCGCCTTGCGCAAGAAGTGACGCTTCGACCTGTCGACAAGATAATTGATCTGGGGCGGACCTATGTATTGCCTGGCGAGACGCTGACCGCGGAGGGCAGCGCTGAGAGCGGAGCAACTTCGATAACGATCAGCCCCGCCACCGTCTATGGCTACTCGGTCGACACGTACGACGCGCCGCTCGAAATCGCCGCCCGCTGACCGCGAGCAGCGCTTTCCCGGACCCTCACAGAGATAGATCCGCCATGAACCAATCCTCTGTCCCCGCGCGCAAGCGCCGCCCTTGCCGTGCGCGTCTGCATCTTACATCCGGCAGTCGCATAGCTGCGGCCCATGTAATCTCGGGTATGCTGCTGACCAGTGGCATATCGGTGTCCGCGCAGGCCGGTGCGGCGGAGGGCGACGCTCACGCCCAGGTGGATTTCGACGCCGAGATGTTGCGTGGGCGCGGCATCGATCCGAAGCTCGCCGAATATTTCAGGGACGCGCCGAAGTTTTCCAGCGGCAGCCGTATGGTGACGCTCATCCTAAACGGCGTGAAACGCGGTAATGTGGAGGCGCGCTTCGATAAGGATGGACAGCTTTGCTTTGATGGCAATTTCTTAAGCGAGGCCGGCCTTCGCCGACCGGGATCTGACTTCATACTCAATCCCGAAGCGCCGGAGGCCGAGCGCTGCTTCGCCTTCCTGACAGCCTATCCACAGACTAGCCTCACGCTGCGGCCCAACCGCGACGAAGTTGTGCTTGTCGTGCCCCAGAATGCTTTAGGCGACGACGCCCATCAAATCGAAGCGTATAGCCGGGGGGGGAGCGCTGGCGTGATGAATTATGACGTAGTTGCGCAACGCTCCACCACGAGCGGATTAACGCGCAACTATATCTCGGCATCGAGCCAGATTGGTTTCAATATAGCGGATTGGGTGGTCCGCAGCCGCCAAATCTATACGAATGATAATGGTCGCGATCGGTTCGAACATCTCTATGCCTATGCCCAGCGAACATTTCCGGAACGGAAACTGACCGCGCAGATTGGCCAGATCAACATCGCCAATCCCCTTCTTGCGGGCGCGCCGATCTATGGTGTCCAGTTGACACCGGAAACCTCACTTCTTGAACAGGCCGGTGCTGGCGTGCTGGTCGAAGGTGTCGCCCAGACCCAAGCCACTGTCCATATCCGCCAGGCGGGGGTGCTGATCTATACTACAATGGTTCCGGAAGGGCCATTTAAGCTGACCGACATCCCGCTGCTCAATACCAGCTCTGATCTTAGCGTGACGATCCGCGAGACCGACGGAAGTGAACGTAGCTTCGTCGTTCCGGCGGCATCTTTTCGCACAGCCGCGCTCGCACCCGCGGGATATAGTTTTGCTCTCGGTAAGGTCCGGGAAATAAGCGGGGACGAGTCTGCGCTACCATGGGTTGCAACGGGCGCGGGTACATGGCGTCTGGATGAAGGTACAATGCTTACTGCCGCCGCGGCCGTCGCCAACAACTATAAGGCGGCGGGCTGGGGGCTCGATACCAGCCTTGGCCGTGACACGGTGGTGAGCATGCGAAACATCTTCTCTACTACGGATTCCGATAGAGGAACACGATTCAGCATCGCTGCGAATACGCGCCTTGCCGAAAATCTTTCGCTTAGCCTGTCCGGAACGCGACAGACCATTGGCTATCGAGATCTCAGCGACACCATAATCCCGGATGACGGTGACCATTGGAATCAGCGATTCAAGAACCAGTTAACCGCGTCGGTGACTTGGGCGCATTCGTCGCTTGGCAGCTTCAACTTGGCCTATAGTTCGAACCGCACCTTCTCTGGGCAGTGGGTCGACCGGCTAACAGGCTCTTGGAGTACGATGATCGACCGGGCTACTCTCTCGGCCAATGTTGAAACCACTATCGGTGGATCAAGCGAGGAGTATCGCGGCGGCAACGCCTTCCTCCTGAACCTCAGTATTCCGTTCGGGCCGCGCCGCGTGCGCGCTTATGCCAGCCAACGCGGCGGTACCTCCCGCGTGGGAGCCTCCATGAGTGAGCGGGTTAACGACCATCTGGCCTATCGCGTTGCTGCAGAGCATAACAGCGGAACCGGTGATCTCTATCTTTCGGGTAACCTATCGGCAACTACGCGCATCGCGGATGCCGACATCAGCTATTCGCAGAATGGTTCGAGCCGCAGCTATGGCGCACGTCTTCGGGGTAGCGTGGTCGCGCACAAAGACGGCGCGACCTTGTCGCCCTATCCCGTCGACGATACTTTCGGTATCGTCAAAGTGGGCGACATATCAGGCGTGAAGGTGGCTACCCCCTATGGCCCTGTGTGGACCGACGGCGAAGGGGAGGCTGTGATTCCGCAGCTCAAATCCTATAAAACCAGTCGGATCGAAATCGCAACCAAGACGCTCCCGCGCCAGATTGACATCAAAAACGGCGTCAAAATGATCGACGCTGGCCGCGGATCGGTAAACATGGTCGGGTTCGATGTGATCGAAACCAACCGGGTTCTGGTCCATGCAGTCGACGCCAAGGGTGTGCCGCTGGAGAAAGGGTCCTCAGTGTTTGGGCCGGACAATGGCTTTCTGACAACCGTGCTCGACGACGGAGCCATCTTCTTGGTTGGAAACAAGTCTCCTTCCACGCTCAAGGTGACGCGGCCTGACGGCAGGAGCTGTAATCTGACGGTGATACTCAAGTCCGAAGGTGACGAAAATGCACTATACGACACGGCAGAGGGTATGTGTGATGTTTAAATATATGCCCATTAGTAAAAGTCTATTAACCTTGGCACTTTTTTTGGGTGGCGCAGCGCATGCTTCCGCCTGCGAGGTTCGGCTGAGCGATACGGAGATAGACTATGGCGCACTGAACCGGGGGGAGATTGCGACAGGTCGTCCCGGCACGTCAATTGCGCTCGGGCAGAAGCGCCTCTCGCTGAGTATAAGCTGCGCGCAGCCTGCGCCGATGGGCTTGCGTCTTGATGGCGATCTGGCGGAAGCCGACAAGCTCCGCTTTGGACCGTCAGGCCTTTTCAGTTTGAGGCTGTCAAATGCTATGGTCGACGGCGTGCCCGTTTCGTTGACGCGGAAGGGTGGAGGTAATACCGCCGATCTTTCGGGCGCAGCGGTTATGCTGTCTCCGGGGCAGACGGTGTTTGCCATTCAGTCAGGAAGGCGAGTTGTGGGAAAGCTTCTTTCCGCGACGATCGAGATCGATGCGTCTATTGACGGAGATCTTTCCCGCGTACGGGATGCAACGCAAATCGAAGGGCGGGCAACTCTCTCTCACTCTTCCGAGTGATGGCCGTGTGCAGTCCATTCCAACGCAATGATAGACAATTGCGTCCGGCTGCTCATTTCCAGCGGTATTTGCGGACAGGCAATTGTGTTCCGGCATAGTCGATCTCTATTGAAGAGGATCCGTCGGGCTTGCCGATGTGGTGTCGCTTCTGTATCGTCCGTGTTTCGGGGGCAAAGCCCCCTCCGGGAGGCATCATTCGTGTTCGGTAGACCGGCAGGTCAAATTCGTATTGCAATGCTCGACGATCATGCAGTCGTCCGATACGGCATAGCATCCAGATTGACTGCCGAACCGGACTTTCTGATGGTGGGAAACTACGCCAATAGTCGCGACCTTATTACAGGTTTGCGCGATGCGCCCGCGGATGTCCTGCTGATAGATTATTCGCTGGGCCCTTTGGAAATAGACGGTATCTCTCTTATCAGGGCGCTAAGGATAAAATATCCAGAAAGTCACATTCTGATACTCTCCTCACACTACACGCCTGCTACCGTCAGCTTGGCTCTGCGCGTGGGAGCGCGCGGCTTTGTTGGGAAAAGCCAAGATCTGGACGAAGTAGTGCGCGCCGTCCGAAAAGTCGTTTCGGGAAAAATATATCTCAATGAAGAGATGCTTTACCAACTTGCCGAAACGGCCTCGCTGACCTCACCATCCTCGCAAGACCCGGCTCAGAGTCTCGGGCTTCAGGATACCGAGCAGGCACTTCTAAATGGCTCGAACCTTTCCGCACGCGAGCGGGAAGTCATTAGATGCTTCCTTGATGGCATGAGTGTAAGCGCAATTGCCGAAAAGTTTGGCCGCAGCAAAAAGACCATTAGCACACAAAAATCAACAGCTTTTCGCAAGCTGGGTGTGACATCTGATAATGACTTATTCAAAATCAAGTACATGATAGATAATAATCACACAGTAATGAGTGAAAATCGTAGGGAAGATCCTGACCTTCCTCCTTCGGGGTAGTTCAGAGTTGAGTGCGCTCTGAAATGCTTAGGGTCAGGACCCATTGATTTGGGTTAGCGACTATGATTCAGGCGGCCGCGAAGGAGCCTGAATTTGAGTGATTTATTCTCGCTGACGGACGAGCAGATGGAACGTCTTCAGCCGTATTTTCCGAAGAGCCATGGTCGCGAGCGGGTTGATGATCGGCGGGTTTTGAGCGGGATCATCTTCGTCAATCGCAATGGACTGAGGTGGCGGGATGCGCCGAGGGAATATGGCCCGGCAAAGACACTCTATAATCGCTGGAAGCGTTGGAGCGACAAAGGCATCTTCATCCGCATGATGGAAGGCCTGGCGATACCGCAGGCTCCCGATCGCAAGACGATCATGATCGACGCGACCTATCTCAAAGCGCACCGCACGGCGTCGAGCCTTGGGGTAAAAAGGGGGGGCGGGACGCCTGATCGGCCGCACGAAAGGCGGTATGAACACCAAGCTTCATGCCGTGACCGATGCGAACGGCCGTCCGATCAGCTTCTTCATGACTGCCGGCCAGGTCAGCGATTATACGGGCGCGGCCGCGCTGCTCGATACTCTTCCCAAGGCGCAATGGATCCTCGCCGACCGGGGCTACGACGCCGACTGGTTCCGCGACGCCCTACAGGAGAAGGGTATCACCCCCTGTATCCCGGGCCGAAAAATCCGGAACAAGACCGTCAAATATGACAAGCGCCGCTACAAACGCCGCAACCGCATCGAGATCATGTTCGGGCGTCTCAAGGACTGGCGGCGTGTCGCAACCCGCTACGATCGGTGCCCGAAGGTCTTCTTCTCCGCCGTCGCTCTCGCTGCAACCATCATCTTCTGGCTCTGATCAATGAGTCCTGACCCTAGGGTCAGGACTCATTGATTTCTGGTGGCGATTGTGATGCAGGCGACCCCAAAGCCGCGAACATTGCCTCGCGGGGGCGCCTCAAGCGCTAATATCGGTAAATGTGAGAATGGCTCCTGTTCGTCGACAAGATCCGAACTGTGTTGCTGCGTGAGGCGAAGCATATTCGATTATCCCTCGTCAGTTATCGTATGGTTTCGGAGGATATCCCAGACGGACGGACGACGACAGAATGAATGCCGCGGCGATCACGCGGCGGCTTCACCACCAAGCTCAATGCCCGGATGCGAAAAGCCGTCAGTTCGGTTTGGCGCTGATGCCGGGGCAGGCGCGTGACGTGCAGGGCTTCAGCTCGCCGTTCCGCATGATCCCCGGCCGGGTCGATGCGTTGATCTGGCTTCCCTTTGTGCACGAACCTAAACCGACGTGTTCAATGGTGAATTATTTTGGCACTCGCAGTGTCTAAATAATGCTGAGGATGTCGCTGATAATGTGAATAGTCATGTGTTTCTGTGTTGGATAGATTTCTAATTTGTCATTCTTTAGAATTTTAGATTGTTTTTAAATGCAAATGTAATTGACAAATTCTGTATCTAAGAAGATTTGCTTTCGCGTTATTTTTAAGCGGAGGTGGAATATGACCGGTCCCAAGCTGTCCAGTTTCAACCTGAGCAATGGTACCGGGCCATTTGCGCCAGATCAGACAAATGGCGGCGTCACGACGGAAGTGCTCGCCATCGTTGGGAACGGAGCCTCTTATAGCAGCGGGCGTTTGCACCTTCCTGCAGGAACCTCTCTGGATGCCGGCGCTGCGGGAATAACCCTTCCCACTGATCCCGATCCGGCCTTGACCCAGACGCCAGCTTCCTGTGCTCTCGTCTGGACGGGCATTTTGCCCAGCGAGGAAGTGGTCCTGGTTTCTCTCTATAAATGGGAGCAGGCGCGTTTTGCGCTCTACTCGCATTGGGAGCCGGGGAAGCTGCGGCTGAATATCGAGCGAAATGGCAATAGCGCCATGATTGACAGCATAGGGGGGATTTCTACCACGCAGGAATGCCGGATAGAGGTTCGCTGGGATGATGACGAAGGCGGTCCGGGCGGCACCATCACTTTTCTCGTCGACGGCATTGTGCATGGCAGTCCCCATTCGCTAGGTTTCAAGCTGCGGATCACCCCGGATTGTCGGCTGGAATGCAATGCGTCGCTTGGCAATACAGCCAATTCGGGAGCTCAGCAGCTTAGCCAGATTCAGCTTCGCCTTGGCGTCAGCGATGATCCCACTCCTCCCGATCCCGGCGATCTGACGGTATATGGCGAGCCTGGAACGCGCTTTCCTCTCAACCTCGATATGGAGGGGGCGAGCGGTGATTATGATCTGACGATCGCTTCTGATCTTTCTCTCGTACGCAGAGATATCGATGCCGTACCGAAAATGGTCGGAACGGCGTATATCTTTTCTCAAGTGGCATCCTCTTATGACCCTGTCCAAACCAACGGCGGGGTGACGGTCAATAATCTGGATATGATCGGGACGGGAGCGTCCTATGGCAATGGTCGGCTTCAATTGCAGGCAGGTACCTATTTGTCTGCTCATGAACTGGGGATATCTCTCCCGACGACAGCAGATCCGGCTACGAGCCAGGCGCCCCGGGTGATTGTTGCGAGGTTCAAGGGCATTCTTCCTCAGCATGGCGCTCCTTTAGTTTCCTTATATCATTATGCGCATGCGCAATTTTCTCTTCATGGCTATTGGCAACCAGGACGGGTAAAGTTGCTTGTGGAGCGTGATGGGCAGACAGCGACGCTCTACAGCGTCGCGGGACTCTCCAACAGCATAGAGGAAGATGTTGCCGTCCGATATGAGGATGATCCTCAAGGACCGGGCGGAACGGTGACTTTCTTGCGCGGCGGCTCGCCCTTTGGCCCTTCTCAAACGCTTCCATTCAAGCCACGCGTTACCCCGGAAGCCATTTTCGAATGCAATGCGTCGCTCGACAATGTTTCCAATTCGGTCGACCTTGAAGTCAGGGAAGTTTCTCTCGAACTTGAGCAGTTAGCGCAAGGCGACACTTTTACGCCGATATCGTCAGGGCCGATCCGTGCGTCTGATCTGGAGCGGCTCTATGTCGATGCGCTTGCTGTTCCCGTGCCGCAACCGGCCAAGACATTATCCTATTCTCCGGTCGGCGGCGGAACTCCTTCGACAGTCAATGTCATCATAGGGCCAATCGACGTTCCTGCTGGCACCGCCTATCGCGCCATATTGGAAGACTGGTCGGGGGCATCGCCGGTCGATCATGCCGATATGCTGGTGATGACCCGGCCCTCGCGGCAGAACTGCCAGTTCGAGGATCCGCTATTGCGCGCCAATCAGCCGCGGTGGATGGAATGTCTGCCGCAAGGACCTGTACCGGAAATCGCAGGCATTGCCTATTATTGTGAAGCTATTCGCACCCCGGATTATGTCCAGTTCCAGTTCGGATATGATTGGGCCCCTTCTGCCATGCCCGATAATCCCTTCGGCGATCCGACGGGCAAGGACAGCTATATGATCCCGCATAAATGGCGTATCGAGGATAAAAATGGGGTGGTCCTGGCTCATGTGGAGCGCCCTGATGGCGGGCCTCTCAACGGGACCGACATTCCTCATATTTTTGAAGGCAGCTATGACGGCTATGGGGTCGCGATCACCAGTGACAGCGACAGATGGTATCCGCATGGCACAGTGCGCGCGGGGGTCATCTGGCGGTCCCGGACGCCTACCGCTTATGATCAGGCATTCATCAATGCCAATCTTCCCCGCTATGACGTGACCATCGGTTATGCGTCGCATACCCATTATTCGAATAACGGGTTCGACGGGCGCCTGTGGGGCGGGGGCAGTTCCAATGGGTTCGGGAACACGCGGGTCATGCCCTATGAGCCGACCAGTTACGCTGCATTGACACCGCTTGTGGGCGTCACGTCCGATCCCTGGAAGGGGTCGCTTTACAATTTCACCTCGCTTGCCGCTGTGGCGTCAACCTGGCTGCGCTATACGCCCTTCAACCAATGCGGGCGGTCTCCCATTACAGGACCGGGCGGCGTCCGGGATGATCGAGCGGCTATCGCAGAGCCGGTCGGGCAGTATATCCATGACATCAGCGCGAACCGGCCGCATGATGGAAAGCCCTGGTCGGTTATCGCGCTCGACTATCTGACGGCCTATGTCAGCGATCCCTATCATGCTTTTGAGAAGGGGCGCTGTACCCCTCTGTTCAAGGGGAGTAACGCCAGCCGGGATATCGGGTTGCGCAATCATTATTATGGCTATGGCGAAGCCTCACGCCCCGCCAATCGGTCCTGGTATCTGCAAGGCGGTCGCCCCTATGCCATGGCTGACAGCTACAGTCCCTGGTTGGCGAAAGTGCCCTATGCCGGTGTAAGCAGTCGCAAGCCCTATTTCGGCACCAATGAGATTGATCTGCCGCACGCCCACCAGTTTCCGCATTGGGGGTCGCTGCTCTGGCAAACACCAGAATTTGCCTTCTTGGGACATAAGCTCAGCGACCAGGGACGCCTCTATGAAAATTGGATTCTCTCAGGGCGTTTCGGCGGCGCTTCCAACTTTGCCGAGCGCGGTGCTGCCTGGCAGTTTCTGCACTCAGCCCTGATCTGGAAATCGGCTTCGCGTACATCGGGTCGCCTTTATTCCCGCGAGGAGATTCTGGCCTTCGTCGTGCAGGATTTCGAAGCGTTCAGCGACACGCATAAAAGCGCGGTGCCTGGCTTCGACAATCCACCCTCCAATGTCATGGTCAACGGCCAGATTGACGAAGACCGGGTGGTTTATGCGGGTACGCAATATTTCGGGGTTTGCGGTTGGCGTGACGGTACGGTGCTTGCGCAGCATGACTTTTATATCGGCTATTGGCTGACGGCTTTGGGTATTGCCGAACGGATCGGCTTCAACAGCGCCGTGCGATCGGCTTCGGCCAAAGCGGGGGGCGTAATTGACTGGTTGATCGCCCAGCATCGCAAGCGGGTCGTCGGGCGGATCAACGAGGCACCACGTGCCAATCCCGGGGGAGAAGCCCCCTATATGCTTCACCTGTGGGACGAAAGCGCAATTACAGCCGCCAATGGCGATGTTGCGTCGCTGCCACAAAGCTATGCGGCAATTGCTGTGCAAAATGGCAATGCAGCGCGCTGGGACATATTTGACTATGGCGGCAGCAGCCATTCGCGCGATGGGCAAGCCATGGATCAGCTTATCGCAGGCCCATCGGTGCTGCGCATCCATTTGGGGCAGCAAGGTAGCGATCTCGCGGCGGCGGAAACAACCGCTGAAAGCTGGCGCAACGAAAAAAAGGTGGAGCAGGAGGCGCTTGGGCCCAATGGCGCCGGAACAAGCTGGTTCAAATATTTGCAGTCGGTTCATAACCCTGCAATTTCCTAGGCTCATTTCCCTGATGGTGGAAAAACTATTGGGAAGTCATTTGACGGCCCGCCTCATGTCGGTAATGGGTTGGGGCCAGCTACGCGCAGGGGCAATGAGAATATCATGACCTTACGGCTTTTACTTTTGATTTTGGCGAGCGTTTCTCTCTCTGCGCTTGCGCAACTGGCGTTGAAAATGGGGGTGTCTGCGGCCGGTGCGGGGCGCGGCGGATTGACGGGGGAGGTTGGAGGCTTTGTCCAATCTCCGCTGATCCTGCTGGGCCTGTTGCTTTATGGCCTGGGTGCGCTTCTCTGGCTTTTTGTGCTTGCCCGTGCGCCGCTTTCGCTTGCCTATCCCTTTGTCGGCATCGGCTTTATCCTCACCATGCTGGCGGGCCTGTTTCTGTTGCAGGAGGAGGTCAGCCTGGCTCGCCTTTCGGGGACGGTCCTGATCGCCATTGGCTGCGTCCTTGTTGCTCGCTCGGCCTAGACCATGCCCCTTACACATGATGGCAACAGACCGCCGCAAGCGGAAAAGTCGGTGAATGAAAAGCCTGTCCCGCTGATTGTCGATGTCGACGGCACGCTGGTCCGCGCCGACCTGTCGCTGGAGGCGCTGGTGCGGATCGCGCGGTCGGGTTTTGCGGCTCTGCTGTCGGTTCTGCTTTGGATGTGGGCTGGACGCGCCGTCACCAAGACGATGGCGGCGCGGCGCGACCGTATCGACCCCGCGCGCCTGCCCTATCGGGAGGAAATTCGGGAGATGATCCTTGCGGCGCAGGCCGAGGGGCGGCCCGTTATCCTGGCCAGCGCGAGCCATTGGCGGCATATTCGCGCCATCGCAGCGCATTTGAACCTCAGCGATCCGGTGATCGCCACCCGCGGACGGATGAATGCCAAAGGCGCCGCTAAACTCGATCGGATCCGCGAGCGGATCGGGCCGGATGCGGCCTTTGATTATATCGGGGACAGCCGCGCCGATATTTGCCTCTGGAACGCGGCGCGCCGTGCCTGGTCGGTCGGGCATCTTCCGGCGGGATCGAAGGTCGAGCGGCTGGGTGCCCATCCTGCCCCGCTCGCGCGAACCATGTGGCGGGCGATGCGCCCGCACCAATGGGCAAAGAATCTGCTGGTTCTCGTGCCTGCCTTCACGTCGGGGCTGTTTCTCCAGCCTGCTGTTTTGTTGAAAGCGGTGGAGGCCGCGCTCCTCATGTCGCTGATCGCCTCTTCCATCTATGTGATCAATGATCTGCTCGACATGGATTCGGATCGGGCGCACCGCACCAAATGGGCGCGTCCGCTGGCGTCGAGCGAATTGTCCATCCCGGCGGCGCTCGTCCTCGCTTTCGCTCTCGCAGGCGTGGGCCTCCTGGGTGGCTGGCTTCTTGCCGGGCCGATGCTCAGCCTCTGGTTGCTTGTGTATATGGTGATCACCACCGCCTATTCGGTGCGGCTCAAATCGGTATTGGTCGGCGATGCTATCGTGCTTGCGTCGCTTTATACCATCCGCCTGTGGATCGGCGCCATTGCCATTGGCGTGCCGCTCAGCTTCTGGCTGCTGCTTTTCTCGGTCTTTCTCTTTCTCAGCCTCGCCTATCTCAAACGCTATATTGAAATGCGGGATGCTGCGGATCCCGATCAATTGCTCAGCGGGCGCGGCTATGTGGGGAATGATCTGAACGTCGTCATGATGTCGGGCATTTCGGCGGGGATGGTCGCGATATTGGTGCTCGCCCTTTTCGCCAATGATCCCGAAACGGCTGCCGACTATCATAATCCCGCGCTGCTCTGGCTTCTCTGCCTGCCGCTGATTTATTGGCTGAACCGCATCTGGATGATGGCGCGGCGGGGGCAGGTGGAAGGCGATCCGGTCGCCTTTGCGATCAAGGATCGGCGCAGCCTTGGCGTGGCTGCCATCGTCGCGGGCATTTTCCTGCTGGCACTCTACGCCCCGCCCATCGCTCAGCTTGAGGCGCATTGAAACCAATGGCCGGGAAGCAAAACGACATGCGCGGCGCATCCGCTGTATCCGCCAGTGAAGGGGGAGGGGGGCGATGGCGCGATGGCTGGCTGCTGCCTTTCTGTCTCAGCCTCGCTGCCGGCCTATGCGCGACTTTCCTGTCAGGCCTCAACTTTCCGGAGCAGAATAACCGCTGGCAAATTCCGGTGGTTCTCGACTTTGCAGGATCGGCGGAGGGGCCGCATGATGAATATACGCAAAGCTTCGCCAATTTCATCAGCCTCTTCTGGATCGCCATTCGCAGCTTTACCGATGAACAGAATATCCAGACGGTCTTTGTTGCGATCCAGCTTGCCGGAAATGCGCTTTTGGCAGGCGCCATCTTCATGCTCATTCGGGCTGGCGGGCAGTCGAGCCGCCCTACCCATTGGGGCGCGGCCTGGCTTACCGCTTTTCTCTGCTTTGCCTATGGGCTGTGGGGCGCCACACCGCTTGGCTATTCGGAAATTTTCGTCACCTATGCGACCCATACCCAATATGCGATCGCGCTTGCGCTTTTCAGCTTTGCGCTGTTGATCGGGCGTCGCCCCTATATGACGGCTTTGCTGCTGGGTGTCGCGGCCAATATCAACTTGTTCATGGCCGTGTGGAGCGCGCTGGCGGCGGGGCTGGCCCTCATCGCCTTGCAGCGCCGGGCCCCCACGCGGCAGCAATTTCTCTTCTCTGCCATTTTCCTGACCATTGCCGCGCCAGTGACCCTTTGGGGCCTGACAGCGAGCGAGGGCGGCGGCGCCATTCCGGTTTCCTTCTTCCGGACATTTCTGGCGGGACATATTTACGCGCTCGATTATCCGCAGGCTTTTGTCCAGACATTCGCACTGCTGATCACGGCGACTTTGGCGATATTCTATGCTCAGGCTCAGGCAGAGCAGCGACGGCTCGCGATCGTCATGGCGGCTTGCACCGGGGTGCTCGGCATGGCGGCGGTCATGCCCTATGCTGCCGATGTTTCCCTGCTGCTTTTGCTGCACCCGCTTCGCTTTACCAGCATCCCTGTCGTGCTGGCCGCGATATGCGCGGCGTCGCTCTGCCTTGCGGCTCTGAAAGAGGATTCCGTCGGCCAAAAAGCATCGGTCTCTCTCTTCGCGGCGGCTCTGGCGCTGGCCGGTTTCATGCTCAAGCAGCCCTTGCTCAGCAGCTTCGGCTTCGCCCTTGCTATAGCGGCAGAGCATGGCCGCGCGCGGATGGGCGCTCATATCCTTGCGGCAGTCTGCGCGCTTGCCACGCTTTTGCCTGCGCCGGGCGCTGCCATCTCCGCAAAAGCGGCCCTGTCCTTCGCCATGGCAAGCGGCCTGCTGGCCCTCGTCGCTCTCCTCAAGCCCGAAGACGCCCCGCTTCGCCAGCGAGTCATCGCGATCTCGCTGGGGGCGATCGCAACAGTGCCCCTGGTGGGGACGACGCAGATGGCTGCGCCACTCGCCGCTGCCGCGATTTTGTCACTTCTGCTGCGCCGGGGACATGTCATGGGGCTTTTCGCCGCCATGGCCGCTTTCGTCCTGGTCCTGTGGGGCCTGCGCGATGATCCGCTCAACCTGGGCCTGATGGCTGGGGGAGGGGGGCTGCTCCTCCTGCTTCCCTCGATGCGCGGCCTGCACTTTGCGCCTGCCCTTGCCCGCGCCGCGTTGGTCGCCTTTGTGCCCCTCTTATGCCTCGCCGGGCTTGCCAATGGCGCGCGGCATCAATTTGCGCCCAGCCCCACCCCCGCGCAGCGCGATTTCCTCGCCGCGCAGCAATGGGCCCGTGCCAACACGCCGCGCGATGCGGTTTTTCTTCCTGTCGGAATGGAGCAGGGCTTCGCGCTTTTTTCGCGCCGCCCCATATGGTGGGAGCAGTCGCAGGGCGCCGCCGTCCTGTGGCAGCCGAGCTTTCTCCCGACATGGGAAGCGCGCAAACGGGCGTTGGAACAGGCGACCACCGCTGACGCCATAGAGCGTCTCGCCCGCCGCGAAGCCATATCCTATCTGGTCGTTCCCCTTGGCCAAATGGAATCATTTTCCCAGGCGAAGCCGATCTATACCAATGACCATGTCGCCATCCTCGATGTGGCTGCGCGGGTTCCGGACACAAGGTCTGTGCACGATAGAGTTTTCTCCTCCTGTCCATTTTCGGGGAGGAGCCGTCATTCCTGCAAGTCGCGCAAATCTGTATCTATCGGTCTGGGCTAGTCACAAGGGACAGACTGTTCTCGCTTCGCACGATCCCCTGGCTGCGATCCCCGCTTTCGCAGTTGGTCCGGAAGGAAATGTCAGGCCCGTTGCGGCACCGGCCCATGGTCGATTGCGCCTTTCTTTTGGGCGGATGCTCGCTGGAAAATAAAGAATCCTCTCCGGTAAGCTTTTGATAATATTTGGCGGGCTACCAGATAGAGGCTTGATTCTATTGCCTCTTTCGATAGGTTTGAATTCACGCAAAATGTTATCCAGTCTTTGATCGCAAGTCATTTGGCTGGTTTTGGTTGCGCGAGGCTGATCGCGCAGGCGTTTGGGCAAGGTCCATCGGGCCGCTGAGCCCCGATGCCAAGAGGGGGCAGGATGACCAATCACGCCATCTTCACGACCAACCTGCAGCTGGCGCTGTCCTTGCCGGCCACTGCGGGGTCTCCCACGCTTTTCGTCCCCAAATAATCCCACTCTTCCCATTGCCTGACCCCCAGCCTCGCCGTTCCGGCGGGCCCCCTTGCGTTCGAGGATATGCCATGACCCCCCAATGCCCCCGCCGCCGCTCGTCATCCATTCGCCCCACGCTGCTGGCGGGAGGGTCGCTGGCGGTTGCGCTTTCCCTCATGCTGCCGACCGGGGCGCGGGCAGAGGATCGCTATTGGGATGCGAATGGGACCGGGGTCGGATCGGGCGGATCGGGCACATGGAATCTGTCCAACCTCAACTGGAGCCCGAATGGCGACGGCGTCAGCGGACCTTTTGTCGAGCCATGGGACAATGGCGGGCTGGACAATGCTATATTTGGGGGAGCGGCAGGGACGGTCACGCTGGGCGGGCCTGTCACGGTGGACAATATCACCTTCAGTTCGGCAGGCTATGTGCTCAACGGCAGCACGCTGACGCTGGGCGGTCCGGGTGCGACGATCACCGCCAATGCCGGAGACACGACGATCAACAGCGCGATCGCGGGCAGCAACGGGCTGACCAAGGCGGGCAATGGCTCGCTGATCCTCAATGGTGCGAACAGCTTTGCCGGCGACATACGGCTCAATGCCGGCAGCCTTTATGCGGCACAGGATGCGGCATTGGGAGCCGTCGGCAATAATATTCTCACCGCCGCCGGGGCCTCGGTCCGCTTGTCGATCGGGGGCGCGGGCAGCGCGCGCACTGTCACGATCGGCGATGGCGGCACGCTGAACCTCGAAGGGACCGGGGGCGGCGCGCTGCGGATAAGGGGCAATGGCTCGGTATCGGTCGCTCCGCGCGACGTCACGCTGAGCAATGATATGAGCGATTATACCGGGCGCACGACCTTTGTCGGCTGCAACGGCGTGTGCACGACGAGCTTCACGTCGATCGGCAATCTTGGGGAGGCCAGCTCGCTGGGCGCACCGGTGACGGTGGCGGACGGCACGATTGTCTTCAACCAGTCGAGCCAATATAGCGACAATGTCGTCTATCTGGGCAGCGGCGACAGTTCCAACCGCAATTGGGATATCAATGGCAATGCTGCCTATATCCGGAACCGTGGCAGCGGCACGCTGGAAATCACTGGCGACATTGATGTTTCGAGCCGGGCCTTCTTTACGGCGGAAACCGCCGATGTTCATCTGCTCGGCGTTCTGAGCGGCGGCGATTATGTCTTTGAGGCCTCGGCGGGACGGTTTGTCCGGCTGGGCATGGCCAACAGCTTTACGGGCGCCGCGCAGCTCACGGGCGAGGTGCGGCTGGGCAAATTGGCCGATACAGGCAGCGCCAGTTCGCTCGGCACCGGATCGATCATCAACCTCAACGCCGGAAGCTTAAGCTATTCTGGCAGCGGCGATACGAGCAACCGTGACTGGCTGGTCAATGGCGCAAATGCGATCCGCAACGATGGCAGCGGCGCGCTGCATCTTTCCGGAGCGCTGGTGTTCGACAGCAGCAACCCGAACCCGGACCGATTGACGCTGGGTGGCAGTTTCGGCGGAAGCAATATTTTTGCCGGACCGATTTCCGGCGATGGCGATCTGGTGATGGATGGGGTCGGCACCTGGGTGCTGTCGGGCGCGAACAGTCAAAAGGGGCTGGTGACGGTCAACAATGGCACGCTGCGTGCAGGCGCGGCGGGTGCTTTTGGCGCGGCGACGGGTTTTGTCATGAACGGAGGAAGGCTTGACCTTGGCGGCTTTGCTCTCACTGCGTCTTCGCTGTCCGGCAACGCCGGTGTCGTGGATGTTTCGGGCACGACGCTGACGGTAAAGGCCGCCACGGCCCAGATTTTTGGCGGACATCTCACTGGAAACGGAGGGCTGACCAAGGAAGGCGCCGGAACACTGACGCTGACGAGCGCGAACAGCTATACGGGGACAACCACGGTTGCGGGCGGCAAACTGGCACTCGATTTTTCGGGAAGCGGCGGCGCTGTTTCGGACATTATCGCTTCTGCATCGCAGCTTGCCCTTTCGGGCGGCATCGTCGAACTTCTTGGCGCGGGCGGCGAAGCGAACAGCCAGGCCTTCAGCGGTGTATCGGTCAATGCGGGCAATAATATTGTGCGCGCGATCGAAGGTTCCGGCGGCAGCATCAGCGTGCATCTGGGCGCGATCAGCCGCACCGGCGGGCTGGTCAATTTCGTGCTTCCGGGAAGCGGCGCCTTTACCACCAGCAATGCCGATGGCCGCCTGGGGGGATGGGCAACGATCAACGGTGCGGATTACGCCAAGGTTGCGGGAGGGGAGATTGTCGCTCTCGACGCAGCGGACTATGCCTATAAAGATGATGCCCAGAATTGGGTGACCGGCGATATTGTGAGCGACGCCGGCGGCGCGGCCAACTCGCCCTTTTTCGGGACCGTCAACAGCGACCTGACGCTGGATGGCCTCTTGTATAGCGCTGCGGCCAATTCGGCGGTGACCATCGATCCGGCAGCCACCCTCGGCATTGATGGAACCATCATCGTCGCGCCCAGCACCGGTTCGGCCAATCAGACGCTGACAGGCGGACAGGTGACGAGCGGACCGGCGGGCGGAACCGTGGGGATTCAGCATAATGGCGGCGGCACTTTCACCCTGTCCTCCTCCATCGTTGACAGCGGCGGCACAACCGCCTTTGTAAAGGGTGGCGCGGGCCGCCTGCATCTGGGCAATGCGAACAGCTATACCGGATCGACAACCTTGTCGGGCGGTACGCTGCGTATCGGACGAGTGGAAAATGGCGGCGTTGCGTCGTCGCTTGGCGCATCCTCGGCCGCATCGGACAATCTGGTTCTGGAAAGCGGCATCCTCGAATATACGGGCGGCAGCGTCTCCAGCGACCGGGGTTTCACCCTCGTCAACGGCGGCGCGATGCGCACGATCCATGTTTCCAGTGCTGCCGCCGATCTGATGTTTTCAGGCCTGGTCACCAGCCCCGACGATGCCGGCTTTACAAAGGCGGGAGCGGGAACATTGACGCTCGCTCACGCTGCCAATGACTATATCGGGGCGACAGCAATTACCGGCGGCACGCTGGCGGTGAATGTTCTGGGCGACGGAGGAAGCGCCAGCGGGATCGGTGCGGCGAGCAGTGCCTCTTCCAATCTTATCCTCAGGGATGGCGGCCAATTGCGCTACCTTGGAGCAACGACCAGCAGCGACCGCGGCTTCACGCTCGCCAATGGCCAGGGGCAGATCGACGTGGCCGCGGCCGGGACGACCCTGACGCTCAGCGGCGTCGCGACAGGTGCGGGCAGTCTTGTCAAAAATGGCGAGGGCCGGTTGATCCTGTCGGGGGCCAATGATTTCACCGGCGATACGATCATCAACGCCGGGGTGCTACAGGCGGGGTCGGCAAATGCTTTCGGCCCGCTCCGGCGCTATATGACGATCAACAGCGGCGCGACGCTCGACCTTGGCGGTTATGATATCAGCCTTGCGTCGATCATCGGGGGCGGCACCGTCGATCTGGGCGGGCAAACGCTGACGACGGCAGGTGGACCCGGCACCTTTACAGGCCGGATCACCGGCAGCGGCGGCTTTACGCGCATGGGCGGCTATACACAGGTCTTCACCGGATGCGGCAATGATTATACCGGGGTGACGACAATTGCCGGGGCCCTGTCCATCGACTGCATTGCCAATGGTGGTCAGGCCAGCGGCATCGGGGCTTCAAGCGCCGATTCGGCCAATCTCGTCATGGCGGGCGGCGGGCTTTTTTATCAGGGCGCTTCGGCTTCAACCGATCGCGGCATGATCTTCACCGCGGCGAGCACGCTCAGCGTGGTTGATCCGGCGGCTACGCTTGAATTTTCAGGGGCGGTCGTGAACAATCGTCAACTCCGCAAACAGGGGGCGGGGACGCTGCTGCTGTCGGGAAACAATGTCGATCTGACGGGCTCGCTGCGAATTATGGACGGGACCTTGCGGGCGGGTTCGACCAACAGTTTCGGCACCGGCTGGATCACCTTTGACGATGTCGCGGGCACAACGCTCGACCTTGGAGGCTTTGACAATAGTGTCGGCTATCTCACGGGCGGCGGTGCGTTCGGCGGGAACGTCCGCCTTGATGGCGCGACGCTGACGATTGCCGTTGGTTCCACCTTTGCCGGCGCAAATTATGCCGGGGTGATCAGCGGCAATGGCGGACTGGTCAAGGATGGGAACCGCATACAGCAATTGTCGGGATGCGCGAGCAGCTATGATGGGCCCACGATCATCAGCGGGGGGACGCTTGCCGTTGCCTGCCTCGACAATGGCGGGACGCTCAGTTCCATCGGGGCGTCTTCGGCTGACGCCGCCAATCTCGTGCTCAACGGCGGCACGCTGCAATATATAGGGGCGGGAGGCAGCACCGACCGGCGCTTCACTCTCGGGGCATCGGCTTCGAGCAAGATAGAGGCTTCGGGAACGGGGGCGATCGCTTTCACCGACAGTGGCGACATTGCATTTGCCGCACCCGACACAGCGCAGACGCTGACGCTGGGCGGCACGAACAGCGACAATAATATTCTGGCGGGCCGTATCACCAATAATGGCGCGGGCGTGACCCGTCTGACAAAGACCGATCAGGGCACCTGGGTTCTGATCAATTCCGACAGCAGCTATACCGGCATCACTACGATCAGCGGGGGCGTTCTGGCGGTCGACAAGCTGGCGAATGGCGGTCTGGTCAGCAGCATCGGCGCATCATCCGCCGCGGCTTCAAATCTGGTGATCGGTAATGGGTCCACCCTGCGCTATACCGGCGCGGGCGATACCACCGACCGTCTTTTCACCCTGTCCGCCGGGGTGACCTTTATCGAATCGTCGGGCACCGGCGCTATTGTCTTCACCGACACCGGCCCTGTCACGCTTGCAGGGAATAATCAGGCGCGCACGATCGCGCTTGGCGGCACCAACATGGGCCAGAACAGGCTGGCCGGGTCGATCGGCAACGCCGGGACGGGGGTTACGTCACTCGCCAAAAATGACAGCGGTACCTGGGTCCTCACCGGAAACAACAGTTATAGCGGCTCGACAAATATCAATGGCGGAACCTTGTTCATCGGCGGTGGCGGAACGTCGGGTTCCATCGTCAGCGCGACCGTCAACAATTTCGGCACGCTGGGCTTCAACCGCAGCAACAGTCTCACCTATACCGGGCAGATTGTCGGGACCGGCGCCTTGTTGCAGGCGGGCAGCGGCACGACCATCCTGACGGGCAGCAACAGCTATTCGGGCGGCACGACGATCAGCGGCGGCACGCTGCAGCTTGGCAATGGCGGTGCATCGGGCAGCATCGTCGGCGATGTTGTCAACAATGGCCAACTTCGCTTCAACCGGAATAATGACTATAATTTCACCGGCCTCATATCGGGGAGCGGCGCGGTCGTTCAGGCGGGCAGCGGCACGACCATCCTGACGGGCGCCAATAGCTATGCGGGTGGCACGACGGTCAGCGGCGGCGTGCTGCGCGTCGCCAGTGACGGCAATCTGGGGGCCGCCAGCGGCGGGCTGAGCTTTGACGGCGGAACGCTCAACACCACCGGCAGCTTTGCCTCGGCAAGGGCAGTGAATCTGGTGGGCGCGGGAGGTATCGCAACCGACGCGGGCACGGCATTGACCCTGAACGGCGTGGTCACGGGGGCAGGGCATCTGACCAAGAGCGGCGACGGCGCGTTGATATTGGCTGGCGACAATGATTATGCCGGCGGCACGACCATTGCCGCCGGGATATTGCAGGTCGGCAATGGCGGCGCGGCGGGCAGCGTTGCGGGCGATATCCTCAACAACGGGTCGCTGCTGTTCAACCGGGATGGCACGCTGGACGGGCTGGGCACGATCAGCGGCACCGGATCGGTGACGCAGGCGGGGCCGGGCACCACCATATTGACGGGCGCCAACAGCTATGACGGCGCAACCAGCGTGAACGCCGGGCGCTTGCTGATCAACGGCGATCAGTCGGCCGCGACGGGGCTGACCAATGTGGCTTCGGGCGCGGCGCTCGGCGGCACGGGGATCATCGGCGGCAGCGTGGTGATCGCCGATGGCGCAAGTCTTGCTGCGGGCAGCGATGGTGTGGGCACGCTCACCATCAATGGCAATCTTGCGCTTGGCAACACGTCACAGCTTGGCTTTGAATTTGGTCAGGCGAATGTACCGGGCGGGCCGCTCAACGACCTTATAAACGTCGGGGGTGATCTGACCCTCGACGGTGTGGTCAATGTCTCGGTCCCCGCAGGCGGCAGCTTCGGTCCCGGCATTTATCGCATGTTCAACTATGCAGGCGCGCTTACCGACAAGGGGCTCGTGCTGGGCACCATGCCGGCGGGCAGCGATGCCTTTGTGCAGACGGTGGTTCCGGGCCAGGTGAATCTCGCCAATGCGGCCGGTTTGACGCTCAATTTCTGGGATGGAGCAGGGCAGCCGAAGAATGACAGTGTCATTCAGGGCGGCGACGGTTTCTGGCGCCTGAACGACGGCATGAATAACTGGACCGATGGCGGCGGCGGAGTGAATGCCGATTATGCGCAGGACAGTTTTGTCATTTTCCAGGGGACAGGCGGCACCGTCACAATCGACAATGGCGGCGGTAATATCCTGTCATCGGGAATGCAGTTCGCCAGCGACAATTATGTCATCACTGGCGATGCGCTGACGCTGACGGGGGGCGAGGCCTTCATCCGCGTGGGGGACGGCGGAGCGGCTGATATCGGCCTTTCCGCGACCATCGCTGCCGAGGTGACGGGGGCTGCGCGGCTGGTGAAGACCGACGGGGGGCGGCTGATCCTTTCGGCTGTGAACAGCTATACGGGCGGCACCGCGGTCAACGGCGGCACGCTGGTGGTTTCAGCCGATGCCAATCTCGGCGCGGCGACCGGCGCGTTAAGCTTTGACGGGGGCACGCTGCATAGCATTGCCAGCTTTGCATCGACGCGCGTCGTCGATTTGGCGGGTTCGGGCACATTCCAAGCCGATGGCGGCACGCTTCTGGCGCTCAGCGGCGCGATGGGCGGCGCTGGCGCCTTGACGAAGAAGGGCGCCGGGACGCTCCAGATTCTGACGGACGCCAGCTATGGCGGCGGAACGACGATCGACGAGGGGACCCTCCGGCTGGGGAATGGCGGCGCCAGCGGGTCGATTGTCGGCGATATTGTCAATCATGGCACGCTTCATGTCGACCGTGGCAATGCCTGGACTTTTGCCGGAACGATCAGCGGCAGCGGAGCCTTGTTCAAGGACGGCACGGGCACGATGACGCTGACCGCCGACAGCAGCTATACGGACGGCACGACGATCAGCATGGGGGAGCTACGGCTCGGTGATGGGGGGACCGCGGGTTCCATCGTCGGGGATGTCGTCAATGACGGCACGCTCAGTTTCCACCGGGCCGATGCGATCGCTTTTGCCGGATTGGTCAGTGGCACTGGCTCGCTGGTCCAGATGGGGGCCGGAACGACGCAGCTTGCGGCAAATAACAGCTATGCGGGGGCTACGCGCGTCGAGGCGGGCACCTTGCTCATCAACGGCGACCAGAGCGGCGCTGCTGGCCTGACCAGCGTGAGCAGCGCTGCCACACTGGGCGGAACTGGAGTTATCGGCGGGGATGTCATCCTTGCCGATGGCGCGGCTCTTGCTCCCGGCGCGGACGGGCCGGGAACCTTGGCCATCAAGGGCAGCCTCAGCCTTTCGGGCGGCAGCGCGCTGCAATATGACTTCGGTCAGTCGGCGGTGGTTGGCGGGCCGCTCAACGATCTGGTCACAGTCGATGGCGATCTGGTGCTGGACGGGACCATTCATGTCACCGATAGCGGTGGCGGCAGTTTTGCGCCGGGTCTCTATCGCGCGATCAACTATGGCGGAACGCTGACCAATAACGGGCTGGTCCTTGGCACGGTCCCGCCGGGCACCGACTTTTATGTGCAGACATCGGTGGCCAATCAGGTGAATCTGATCAACACCGATGGTCTGGCGCTGCGCTTCTGGGATGGTGCAGCCGGCGGGCGCAACGATGGCGCTATCACAGGCGGCGACGGCATCTGGCAAAATGCGTCGGGCAATGACAATTGGACACTCGCCGACGGCGCGATCAACGCGCCCTTCCTCGACAATGCCTTTGCCGTCTTTTCGGGAGTTTCGGGGACGGTAAGCGTGGACAACAGCCTTGACGCCACCCGCGCCACGGGCATGCAGTTCGCGGTGGATGGCTATCGTCTCACCGGCGACGATCTGACGCTGACCGGCGCCGAAGTCCTGGTCCGCGTCGGCGATGGCACGGCGGCGGGCGTTGGATATGGCGCCGTTATCGCCAATGCGCTCGCCGGCGACAGCAAGCTGGTCAAGGCGGACCTTGGCACGCTGACCCTGAGCGGGGCCAACAGCTATACGGGCGGCACGCGGATTGATGCAGGCACGCTGCGCATCTCCAGCGATAGCAATCTGGGCGACGCCGCGGGTGGGTTGAGTCTGAACGGCGGAAGGCTTCATACCACCGCCGATTTGCATTCGAACCGGGCTGTCGAACTGGCCGGGAGCGGGGCATTCCACACCGACACTGGAACGATATTGACGCTTGCCGGCAATATGGCGGGCGCGGGCGGTTTCACCAAAAGCGGCGACGGCGATCTGATATTGTCGGGAACCGGCGATTTTGGCGGCGATGTGGCGGTGACGGGCGGACGGCTGTTCGTCAATGGGGACCAATCGGCAGCCACTGGCCATTATACTGTCGGTTCCGGTACGACCCTCGGCGGCGTTGGCGTGATCGGCGGCGATGTAGCGGTTGCCGATGGGGCACGCCTGTCCGCAGGGGTGGACGACGTCGGCACGCTGACCATCAACGGATCGCTCACCCTGTCTGGCGCGTCGCGGCTCGATTACGCCTTTGGCGCGGCGAATGTCGCGGGCGGAGCGCTGAACGATCTGGTGACGGTCGGCGGCGATCTCATGCTCGACGGGGTAATTGACGTCAGTATTCCTGCTGGCGGCAGCTTTGGGCCCGGCGTCTATCGCATTTTCGACTATGCGGGGGCGCTGACCGACAAAGGGCTGGCGCTGGGCACCATGCCCACGGGAAGCAGCATGTCGGTCCAGACGTCGATCAACGGACAGGTTAATCTGGTCAATAGCGCCGGGCTGACCCTCAGCTTCTGGGACGGTGCCGCCGGACCCAAGAATGACGGGATTATTCAGGGCGGCGACGGCATCTGGCGCGCTGGCGGCGGCTCGGACAACTGGACCGACATGACGGGTACGCCCAACGCCGATTATGCGCAGGGCAGTTTTGCCATTTTCCAGGGGACGGGGGGTAATGTCCTCGTCGACAATAGCGGCGGCGACATTTTGGCGAGCGGACTGCAATTTGCCAGTGACGGCTATGTTGTCGAAGGCGATGGGCTGACGCTGACAGCGCCAGACGCGATTGTGCAGGTGGGCGACGGCAGCGTCGCTGGCGCCAGCTATACCGCGACGATCAGCAGCGCGATCACCGGCACCAGCCGGTTGGTCAAGACGGATGCGGGCACGCTCATCCTGACCGGCGTCAACAGCTATACTGGCGGTACGGCCATTCACGGCGGGATAGTGCGTGTCGCTGCCGACGAGAATCTTGGCATGGCTGCTGGTGGTTTGAGCCTGAATGGCGGTACGCTCCACAGCGTCGCCGACATGACATCAGACCGCAGCGTCGACCTGGCGGGGACGGGCGTGTTCCTGACCGACGATGGCACGACATTGACGCTTACTGGCGCGGCAACGGGGCCGGGTGCGCTGGTAAAGCGCGGCAATGGCACGCTGATTCTCGGCGGCAATGGTCAATATGCGGGCGGGACGCAGGTCGCGCAGGGCCTGTTGCTCGTCAACGGCGATCATGGCGCCGCGACAGGCGATATGCGGGTGAATGGCGGTGGGCGCCTTGGCGGCACCGGCATCATCGGCGGCAATGTCATGCTGGATGATGGCGCGGTTCTGACCCCCGGTGCGGGCGGCGCAGGGACGCTGACGATCAATGGCGATCTGTCGCTCTCGGCCGGCACTCTCCTCGCCTATGATCTTGGCGCGGCGAATGTTGCGGGCGGCGCGCTCAACGATCTGGTCCATGTGGGCGGTGACCTGACTCTGGACGGAAGGCTGGACGTTACCGTTTCGGCGGGCGGCGCCTTTGATGTGGGGGTGTATCGCCTCTTCAACTATACGGGCGCGCTCACGGATAATGGACTGACGCTGGGGTCGCTTCCTGCGGGCGGCAATATGGCCGTTCAGACCTCGATTGCGGGGCAGGTCAATCTCGTCAACAGCGCGGGGCTCACGCTGCGCTTCTGGGACGGCGCAGCCGGTCCGAAAAATGACAGCGTCCTCAACGGCGGCGACGGCATCTGGCAAAATGGTCTTGGGAATGACAATTGGACCGACGCGAGCGGTGCGTTGAACGCCGCCTATAGCGACGGGGCGTTCGCCATCTTCGGCGGGGCGCCGGGAACGGTGACGGTGGATAGCAGCCTGGGGCAGGTCTTGGCCGCCGGGATGCAATTTACGGTCGATGGCTATCGCATTGCGGGGGACGCCATCACCCTCACCCTGGAGGATAGCATCATTCGCGTGGGCGACGGCAGCAGCGCTGGCGCAGAGCTCACGGCGACCATCGATGCGGCGCTTTCGGGCGATGCGCGGCTTATCAAGACCGATGCGGGCAAGCTGGTGCTCACCGGCACCAACAGCTATTCGGGCGGCACCGTCATTCAGGGCGGAACGCTGGAAATCGGCGCGGACACGCATTTGGGCGCCGCGGATGGGGCGCTTTCCTTCGAAGACGGCACATTGGCCATCCGCGCCGATATGGCGAGCGAACGCGACTTCATCGTCTCGGGCACGGGAACGCTGACGACCGCGAACGACACATTATTCCGTTATGACGGTTTGCTGTCGGGTTCGGGCGCGCTGACCAAGGCGGGCGGCGGAACGCTGGTTATGACCAGCGACAATAGCGGCTTTGACGGAAGCATGACGGTCTCGTCGGGAACGCTGGTGGCTTCGGGCCTGCTGGGAGGAACGCTCCGCGTCGATACGGCCGGGCGACTGGAGGGAACGGGAAGCGTGGGCGATCTCACCAACGCCGGGATTGTGGCGCCGGGGGACGATTCCTTCGGAACGCTCACCGTCGGCGGTAACTATGCAGGCGCAGGCGGTTCGCTGGAAATCGAAGTCGCGCTGGGCGGCGATGAGTCCCAAAGTGATCGCTTGCATATCATGGGCAGCGCATCGGGCACCACGCAGATTGACGTCATCAATCGCGGTGGGCTGGGCGCGCAGACGATTGAGGGCATCAAGATTGTCGAACTGTCGGGTGACAGCGCAGCAGATAGCTTTACCCTGAAGGGAGATTATCTGATCGAGGGAAGCCCGGCGGTCATCGCCGGAGCCTATGGATATCGTCTATATCAGGGGGGCGTTTCGACCCCGGCTGATGGCGACTGGTATCTGCGCTCGGCGCTTCTCAATGGCAAAAATGAACCTCAGGGGCCGCTCTATCAGCCCGGTGTACCGGTTTACGAAGGCTATACCGCAACCCTCCAGATGCTCAATCAATTGGGCACGCTGCAGCAGCGGGTCGGCAATCGCCAATGGTCGGGCTTCACCCGGGGCGGCATTGGCATGTGGGGCCGCATGGACAGCGGCCGCGACCGGAGCGACGCCCTGTTCTCGACCAGCAAGACCAGCCTGCAGGCGGACAATTGGTCGCTTCAGGCCGGACTCGACAAAGCCTTGCTGGATATCAGCGCAGGGACGCTTATCGCCGGGGTGAATGCCAGCTATGGCGAAGCGGACGGGCGATCGCGGTCTGCCTTTGGCGACGGTGCGATCAACGCGCGGGGCCTCGGTCTTGGCGCCACGCTGACATGGTATGATGCTACCGGCTTTTATGCCGATGCGCAGGGACGGGCGAGTTGGTATCGCAGCGATCTCGATTCCGCGATCATCGGCAAGCTTGCCGATAATAATCGCGGCTCGGGCGAAGCTTTCAGCCTGGAGATGGGCAAGCGGGCGGCGCTGGGCCATGGGATAGCCGTTACGCCGCAGGTGCAGATGAGCTATTCCAACGTCCGTTTCGACAGCTTTGTCGATCCGCATGAGGCCGTAGCGACAGCGCGCAAGGGCGACAGCCTGAAAAGCCGCTGGGGCCTCGCGCTCGATTATCAGAGCTCCGAAGCGGTTGAAGAAGGGGCGGGAAAGACCCACCTCTATGGTGTCGTCAACCTCAGCTATGAATGGCTGGAAGGCACGGCTGTGGATGTATCCGGCATCCTGTTGGAACGCCGCACCGATCGCCTTTGGGGCTCCTTCGGCCTCGGCGGAAGTCATGCCTGGGATGACGGACGCTTTACGCTCTACACCGAGTTGACGGCGCATAGTGCGGTGAGGAATTTCGGGGACAGCTACAGGCTAAGCGGTACGGCAGGCTTCAGAATGGCCTTTTAGAGGCTATCGGTTCTTCATAAAAGCCGGAGGTCACTCTGGCCTTTGGCGCCCAGCAAGAACCGCTAGGCCCAAGCCGAATCAAAGACTGAGGTTTGACCCTGTAACTGCTCCCGTGACGCTACGGGATTGTGGGATGCTTGGCGCGAGCGTCTCCAAGCCATCGACGTTGCAGTGCAGCCAATACAACTACCTTGGCGCAGTAGAATGATATAGGGATTCTATACAAAACGAGCGAGGCTCAAGGCATCAGGAAGAGAGGAACCCGTCTCATCGCCACATATCGTCGCGGCTATTACTTCGCCGGTCAGCGGTGCAAGAGTCAGGCCCAGATGCTGGTGTCCGATGGCATAGAAGAGCTTGGGTGTTTCTGCGCTGCGACCGATCGCGGGAAGATAATCGGGCAGGGTTGGGCGCGCACCATACCAGCGCTTCCATTGTGATGCGACGATGCCCAGTTCAGCCATGTGACGCTCGAGGCGGATCCATTTCTCCGGGTCGGGGGGCGTGTCGCTGCGCGTGAATTCGACGAAGCCGGCGACGCGCAATTCCGATGCGAAGCGTGTCACGATTATCGAGCGGTCCTCGAACACGAGCGGCGGCATATCGCACGGCCAGTCGCGGCTCTCGCATGCAATATGATAACCGCGTTCGGCGATCAGGGGGGCGTGAAGTCCGTAGCGGGCGAGGAGCGATTTGGAGGCAGCGCCCGCTGCGATGACGATATAGTCGGTATCGATCTGACGCGTATCGTCCACATGACGACAAATCATCTTTCCGCCCTTTGCCTGAAAATGATTCTCGAGGGCCGCGCGCAACTGCCATGGATCGGCAATTTGCGCTGTCCCGTCAAAGCGGATCGCGTCGTGAATATGATTGTTCGACAGCGCGCGAAGCTGGCGCAGTTCGGCTTCGCTTGTATCGGCCAGCCCGATCGTGGAGGGGCATCGCGCCTGCCAGTGCCGGCGTCCGGCGGCGGCGCTCTTTGCGCTTTCCCAGGCCACAAAATGTCCTTCCTCCCGCAAAATGTCGGGACGCCCCATGTCGGCGGTCAGGCGCCGCCACGCGGGGAGGGCTTCACACATCAACCCCTCCAGCAGATGGCGACCGGCGGAAAAGCGTTTGTGGCTGCTTGCGCGAAGCAGTCGCAAGCCAAATGGGAGCCAGGCGCCGACGGCGCGGGGCGGGAAAGAAACGCCGCCGCCCAGGCTGAACAGCCGCTGCGGCAGCTTCTTGATGTTGGCGGGCGAGGCAAGGGGATCGACCTGTTCGATCGCAACATGTCCGGCATTGCCCCAAGAGGCTGCGGGTTGGGGGAGCCCCGCGTCCAAAAGGGTGACCGCCACGCCGCGACCTTGCAGCGCAAGCGCGATGCACAAGCCCACGACTCCGCCTCCAATAACTGCTGCTGACGCCATGGCGAGATATCTATCGTATCCAATCATACAAAACAATGCAGCAGGCGCAGCATGAGCTAAATAATAAAATTATTGTAAAACAGTATGTTGCTCATAGCCCCTCCAGGGCGATGCGCGTTGGCTATCAAAGAATCCTTAACCACCCCCTAGACAGTTTTGGAATATTGGATACAACATCCTGCATTCTAAAAATATGGGAGGGTAATATGAACAGGGAAATAGGAGGCCGCTTGCCGGTGGCCGCACGGTGGCTTTCGCTGGTGCTGGGGGTCAGCATGGCGGCGATGACATGGCCGACCTTCGCACAGGAGGATCGCGCGGGCGGCTTGTCGCCGGACGAGGAAATGCTGGATGCCATTGTCGTCACCGGGTCGCGTATCCAGCGCAGCGGCATCGATGCGCCGACGCCGACCGTCGCAGTGGGCGCGGAGATTATCGAGGCAAAGGGCATTACGAATGTCGCCGATCTGCTCAATGAACTGCCCCAGATTTCAACCGGGCTCTCCAACGCCAATACCAGCTTCAGCTTCGGCAATATCGGCCTTAACCAGGTCGACATGCGCAATCTGGGGGTGCGTCGCACGCTCACTCTGGTCAATGGCCGCCGCCGTGCAGGCACGCCCGATGATTCCAATTTTCTGGCTTTCGACCTCAGCGCCATTCCGACCGCGCTGATTGACCGGGTGGAGGTGCAGACCGGGGGCACATCGGCGGTTTATGGCGCCGACGCCGTCGCGGGGGTGATCAATCTCATTCTCAAGGATGATTTCGAAGGGGTCGAGGCTTATGCCCAATATGGCATGGACAATAGCGGCGATTATGACGCGCTGAGCTATGGGCTGACGGCCGGCACCAATTATGGGCGCGGCAACGCCGTGCTGCATGTCAGCCGGATGGAAAGCGGCCGTTTGTCGCGCCGCGACCGCGGGCTGGGTGGACGCTATGCCTTTGTGCCCAACCCGGCCAATACGGGGCCAGACGATGGTATTCCCGCGCGCATTCCGGTGCGGGATTTGAAGTTCGCCTATTTCGGCTTGCCGACGCCAACCTCCTATCTTCCCTTCGGGCCGGGAGGCAGCTGGACCGATGTGATTTTCGATCCGGCACTGCAAAGCTTCCGTCCGCTTGATGCCGGGCCGGATGGTGTGCTGGGCGGGGCCTATTCACGTGTGGAGGGCGGAACGCAGAATGCCGACACGCTGATTGCTCCGCTGGAGCGCACCAGCGTCTATGCCAAGGCGGACTATGACATCGCCGACAATATCACATTGTTCAGCGAAGCGATTTTTGCTGACATCAATGCTCGGGACCGGATTGGCGCGGTGTTCGATTCCTTCAGCACCAATGTGTCGATCGACAATCCTTTCATGCCCGAAGCGGTACGACAGGGGTTGATCGCGGCGGGTGAGGATTCGATGGGCTATGCGCGGCAGCATGATGAATTCGGGATGCGCGGGACCGATATCAACCGCAAATATTACAGCATTGCCGCAGGGCTGGAAGGACGTCTGGGGAATAGCTGGACCTGGTCGGCGGTCTATGAATTTGGCAAGTCGCAGACGACCAACCGCAATCTCAACGACCGGCTCGATGCCCATTGGTTTGAGGCGTCGGACGCCATTCGTGATCCTCTTACGGGCGATATCGTCTGTCGCAGCGAAGAAGCGCGCGCGCGCGGCTGTGTGCCGGTCAATATTTTCGGGAAGGGCACGATCTCGCAGGCGGCGGTCGATTATATCCGCGCCAGCCATAGCTCTACGACGGATACCAGCCAGACCCTCGTTCAGGGGCTGGTGGCCGGCGATCTGTTCCAGCTTCCGGCCGGGGCGGTAAAAATGTCGGCGGGGATCGAATATCGAAAGGATGCGATCGATTTTCGTCCCTCCTATGTCTGGGAAAATGCGCTTGGTTTCTTTGCCAGCCAGTTTTCGCCCGTCGCCGAAAGCAATGATGTGCGCGAGGCTTTCGCCGAAGTTCTGGTGCCGGTGCTCAGCGACAAGCCCTTCTTCCATTCGCTGGAACTCGAAGCGGCCTATCGCCTGTCCGATTATCAGCGCGCCGGTACGGTCGATTCCTGGAAACTGGCGGGTTCCTGGTCGCCGGTTCGGGATATTCGCTTTCGGGTGACCCGGGCGACGGCAGTGCGGGCGCCCTCGCTCGGCGAATTGTTCAACCCCGGCAGTCGCGGCGCGGCGGGGCTTAGTGACCCTTGCGATCCCAATCTTCTCGACAGTGGCACCGATAATCGGCGCGCCAATTGTCTGGCGCTGGGCCTCGACCCTGTCTCCTACAATCCCGATACGCGTCGGGTGACAACATTGGTCTTCAGCACCGGTAATCCGGACCTGGATGTCGAAAAGGCAAATACGTTCACGGCGGGCGTGGTGCTGCGGCCGCGCTTCCTGCCGGGGTTCGCCTTGTCCGCCGACTATTATAATATCAAGCTTGATGGGGGGATTGAGCGGATCGGCGCGCAGCAGACGGTCGACAATTGCGTCGACCTGCCCACGCTGGACAATCAATTTTGCGAGCTGGTGAAGCGCAAGGCCGACGGCAATCTGCGCGAAGTGCTCGACAGCTATATCAATGTATCCGCCTTCAAGGTGGAGGGCGTCGATTTCGAACTATCCTATAATCGTCCGCTCGCTGATATCATTGGCGGTGACGGCGATCTGGGCCAGATCGGCATTCAGGGCATTGCCTCTTATTTGCGCCACAATATCTTCATCGACAAGGATCTGGTGACGGGCGAGGAAACCGCCTTTGATGGCGCGGGGGAATCGGGCAATCCGAAATTCCGGGCGCTCATCAACGCCAATTATCGCAAGGGGCCGTTCCAGCTTAACTGGTCCAGCCGTTTCGTCGGGAAAAGCGTGACGAACAACCAGCTCGCCGATCCGCAGGAGGATGTCGGGAAATATTATCATATCCCGTCCATCTGGTATCACGATATGTCGCTGGCCTATGATACACCGATGAATGTGCGTTTGACTGCGGGCATCAACAATTTGTTCGATACCGGCCCACGCGACCATCCCTTTACCGAACGCGGCAATCTCAGCTTTGACAATTTGATCGGCCGCTATTTCTTCTTCGGGGCGAAATGGCGCTTTGGCGGCCATTAACCTCCGCTATATTCGCATCAACAAGGGGCGGCCCCGGGGCTGCCCCTTTTTTGCGACTTGCATCCAAAAGCCCGTCCCTCATAGAGTCGCTGTCTTCACGGGAACAAGGTAAGATATGAAAAAGGCCGCCATCGAACCCATAGAACGCCGAAGCATTGTCGATTCCATCGCCGACCGTTTGCGCGCGCGGATTCTCGACAATGATCTGGCCGAGGGAGACCTGCTTCGTCAGGAAGCCATTGCCGAAGCCTATGCCGTCAGCCGGATGCCGGTGCGCGAGGCTTTGCGGCAGTTGGAGGCCGAAGGGCTGGTCGTCTTTCATCGTCACAAGGGGGCCGTGGTCTCCCGGCTCGAACCGGCAGAGGTCGAGGAATTGTTCGACCTGCGCATCATGATCGAACCTGACTTGATCCGCCGCGCTGCCGCACGCGCTGATGCGGAGGATATTGCGGCGGCCGAAGCTGCCTTGATCGCGTCAGAGGCCGCATATGACCTGCGCGACGTATCCCATTGGGGTGAACTCAACTGGCAGTTGCACGAGGCCATGTATCGTCCCGCACGGCGCGATCGCTCGCTGGCGCTTGTCCAGATGCTCAACCTCAATATCGACCGTTATATTCGTATCCAGCTGTCGCTGGGCGATGCATCGCTCGACCATGCCCGGCGCGAGCATCGGGAACTTTTCGAACTCTACAAGGCGGGCAAAGGCGCCGCTGTCGCCAAATTGCTGAAGGCCCATCTCACCAATGCCCGCGACGCACTGGTAAAGGCGTTCAGGGACTGACCCCGCCCGGGGCTCTCAGATGGCAGGCCCCCTAGTCAAAGGAGCGCATTTGATAGTTCGGCGGCGGGGTTTTGCCGAGCAATTCCCGTACAAAGAAATCCCAACGCCGCCGCTGATAATAAGGCACAGCGTCCAGATAATGATCGGCGCCCGGGATCATCAGAAATTCGAAATCCTTGTTTGCCCTGATCAACGCATCGACCAGCCGCAGCGAAGCGGCGGGGGGAACATTTTCATCCAGCTCGCCATGCGCGATCAACAGCTTGCCGGTCAGCTTGGGTGCCCAGTGGATATTGGAATTGGCGTCATAATGCTCGCCCAATTCGCTTCCCATCCACTGTTCGTTCCACACCGCCTTGTCGAGCCGATTGTCATGATTGCCCGATGCGGACACGCCCACCTTGTAAAAATCGGGACGCTCGGTCATGGCGCGTACCACGTCATAGCCGCCAGCGGAAAAGCCATAGATGCCGGCCCGGCTGATATCCATCCAGGGCCGATTGGCGGCTGCGGCGCGAATGCCCGCAATATGATCGTCCAGCCCCACGGCGTGCAAATTGCGATAGGCAGGCTGTTGAAAGGCGCGGGAGCGGCCCCAGGTGCCCCGCCCGTCGACCATGACGCTGATAACTCCCAGTTGCGCCATGGCATTTGCGTTGCGGGCGGTCATCGCCGCTTCAAAGCTTTTCGGGGTCATCACATGGTGTGGCCCGGTGTAAATATCCTCGATAACCGGATAGCGGTTTGCAGGGCTGAAGTCGGCGGGCTTGAACAAGGCGCCAAAAATGGGTGTCTTGCCATCGGCGGCCACCGCTTCGAAAGGCTCCGGCAAATGATAGCCCGCCGCGCGATAGGCGCTGATGTCGGCACGGCCCAATTCCATCACAATTTTTCCGTCGCTTGCCTGGCGTAGCACCGATCGGGTCGGCTCGTTGATAAGCGACATATTGTCGACGAAGTAACGCCCATCGGGGGAGACGAACACATGATGGTCAAGCGGTTCGGGGGTGAGAAGCAGCGGTGCTCCGCCGGTGACCGGGACGGAATAGAGATGACGCAGATAGGGATCGCGGCCTTTCTCCCGGCCCGACCCGATGACCAGCAATCGCCCGCTTTCGTGGTCGATCCCCGCGACCGAACGTGCCCGCCAGTTACCCGAGGTGAGCTGGCGCCGCTTGCCCGACTGGGCATCGACCGAATGAAGATGCGCAAAGCCGCCGGCATCGCCCGTCCAGTAAATGGTCTCGCCCTTGTCGTCATAGGACCAGAAATGGCCATAATAATCGACATAGCTGTCCGACCTGTCCTCGGTCAGCAGTTTGGCGGCCCCCATTGCGGCGTCGATGCGATAAAGCTGCAGCGCCTTGTAACCGCGCGACGGACGCTGTTCGAAGAGCGCCCCGCTGTCGGCGCTCCATTCATAATATGGTCCGCCATAATAGAGGATGGGGCGAGCAGGCAGGGCGATGGATCGTTGTTCACCGCTTTCCACGTCGAAGACCAGTCCCTCCGCCAGCGGCGTGTTCTGGTCGCCGGTGAGCGGATAGACATAGTCGAACAGCCTCGGTGCTCCCGCCCCCGGCGGTGAAGACTGGACCAGCGACAGGCGCCGGGCGCCTTCCAGCTTCATCCGATAGGTAGCGATACGGCGAGAATCGGGTGACCAACTGATGTCGGGCTTGATATCGGGTTGTGCAGTGCCCTTCGCGATCATCAATTTCGGATTGATGACCGGCGTTGCATAGGGCGCGGCAGGCGTCCCGTCGCGCGTCAGGCGATGTTCCGAACCATCGGCCTTGTCGATGAGGAACAAATTGCCGTCGCGGACCAATGCGCTCCAGCGGCCATCCGGGGATTCGACCGCCAGATCGTTGATTACGGGCGCAGCGGTCAGCACATTCTGTCCGGCGCTGTAAAGCCAGTCCTTGCCGCCATATTGAAAGCGCAGCCGTTCGCTTTCGTCTTCGATCGACAATTTTTCCAAGGCGAAGCTCGCGCGCGGAACGGGCTCTCCCGTCGCCATGCTCAGGGCTTCGATCAATTTTTGATGATCGAACAAAGGCGTCTGTGTGCCGGTCGCCGGATCGACGAGCAGATATTCGCGTCCGCCTCGCGCGCGTTTTTCAAACCAGAAGCGGGCGGTGTCGCCGATCCAGTGGGGCGTCACACTCATCTCGAAAATCAGTTCATCGACATGCTGCGGCAGGACGGCTTCGGCGCGGGCATATACCGAAGCGGGCAGCGCCGCCGTGTCTTGGCTTGCGGGGCTGGATGCCGGGGTTTCTATGGGGGCCGGGGGAAGGCTTTGCGCGGCGGCTGTGCCTATGGTAGCGGCGCTGGTCAGCAGGATGGCGGCACTGATCGGCAATGATTTCATGAGGATCTCCCTGCAAGGCCAGGATGAAGGGTGGCGGGAATGGGGCATCATGCGGCCCGGATATGTTCAAACGCCGCGGCTGCGACAGCATAGTCGGATCGGGCGCTACCGACCGATTTGAAAAGGGTTTTTTCAGCGTCCGACTGGCGGGAGGGGGTGAGACCCAGGCAGAGGCTTTCCAGGTCGCCGATAATGTCGGACCGGCTGATCACGCCTGCTTCGAGTGGCAGTCGCAACTCGCCGCTGTCCTGAAGCGCACCGGGCATCTGGTCGACATGGATGGTCGCACCGCGCAGCGTCGCATCATCGGCTTCGCGCATATGGGGAAGGTAGGAACCCATCAGGTCGACATGAACGCCCCTGGAAAGCCATTGCCCCTTTAAAATGGGATCGCTGGCCAGGGTGGCGCAGCTTATAATATCCGCGCGTGCGGCGGCGGCAGGCAGGTCGGTGACCGCTTCCACGCCCGGCACCTTGTCACGCAGGCTGGCGGCCAGCCGTTCCGCTTCGGCCGGGCGGCGCGCCCAGATCAATGTTGTATCAATGGAGCGAACCGCGCGGTGCGTATGCGCCAGATGCGGCGCAATGGCGCCGGCGCCCATGATCAGGTGTGTCCGCGCTTCGGCCCGGGCGAGATATTTCGCCGCCAACGCGGCGACGGCTGCGGTCCTTCGGGCGGTCAAGGTCGGGCCATCGAGCAAAGCAACCGGTGCGCCCGTGTCCCCGTCGAACAACATATAGATGCCGGAAATGGAGGGCAGGCCGCGGGCGCCATTGTCGGGAACCACGTTGACCAGCTTGACCCCGATCGGTGCATCGGCGCGCCAGGCCGGCATCAGGATCAGCGTCTTATCGGCATTTTCCTCACTCGTGATTTTGTGATGCACCCGCTCGGGGGTCACCACCTCTCCCCGGTACGCATTTTCGAGCGCCAATATCATGTCGTCATAGGGGAGAAGATCGGCGGTTTCGCGCGCATTGAAAATCTGCATGTCAAACTCGTATATTGGATACAGTTATACGATATAGTCAAAGATGCCTTCCGATGGCAAGGAAAAGGGCGGGCTCTGGCCCAATCGCGGGCGCCCCCGAAGGGGAGGCCATTTCTTTGTCCGGATTCCTATCCCGCGAACTGATAAGAGGTCTTGACCGTCGTGAAGAATTCGCGCGCATAGCTGCCCTGCTCGCGTGGGCCATAGCTTGACGCCTTTCGGCCGCCGAAGGGGACATGATAATCGACGCCCGCCGTGGGCAGGTTCACCATGGTCATCCCGGCTTCCGCGCGGCGCTTGAAGTCCGCGGCATATTTCAGCGAAGTGGTGCAGATCCCCGATGCCAGCCCAAAGGAGGTGGCATTGGCCGCTTCGATCGCCGCTTCATAATCTGCGACACGCTCGATGGAGGCGACCGGCCCGAAAATTTCCTCGCGGCATATCGCCATTTCCGCCGTGCAATGGTCGAACAAATGGGGGCGCAGATAATGGCCCGGCTGATCGGGGTGCAGCGGCTCCTTGCCTGCAATCAGCTCGGCTTCTTCGGCGGCGGCGCCTTCTATATAGCTGCGGACCTTGTCCATTTGGGCCTCGCTCGCGAGGGGGCCGATTTGCGTATCGGGATGACGGGCATCGCCAACCCGCAAGGCTCTGGTCGCTTTCGCCAGGGCTTCGGCAAAGCGATCGGCGATCCCCGGCGTTACGATCAGCCGCGAAGAGGCTGTGCAGCGTTGCCCGGTTGAATAAAAAGCCCCCTGCACCGCACATTCTACGGCGGTGTCGAGGTCGGCGTCGTCCAGCACGATCAGCGGATTCTTTCCGCCCATTTCCAGTTGCACGCGCGTTCCTGCGGCTGCCGCGGTCTGGCATACGTCACGGCCCACCCCGGTCGATCCGGTGAAACTGATGGCATCGCTCTGTTGGGCAAGAATGGGCCCCAATATTGCACCCTGTCCCAGCAGCAGGTTGAACACGCCGGCGGGTAGTCCCGCGCGGTGCAGAATATCGGCAAGCGCCCAGGCGCATCCCGGCGCGATTTCGGCGGGTTTCAGAATAACGCAATTGCCATAGGCCAGGGCTGGCGCCACTTTCCATGCCGGGATCGCAAGGGGAAAATTCCAGGGTGTGATGGCCGCGACGACGCCAACGGGTTCGCGGCTGATTTCGACGCTCACATTGGCCCGAACCGAAGGAAGCATTTCGCCGCCAGGGCGGAGCGCTTCGCCAGCGAAAAACTTGAAAATCATTCCGGCCCGCGTCGCTTCGCCAATGGCCTCTGGAAGCGTTTTGCCTTCCTCGCGGGCCAGCAAATCCCCCAGTTCGGCCTTGCGTGCGAGAATCTCTTCCGCAGCTCGATCGAGAATGTCGAAACGCATTTGCGGGGTGGAGGCGGCCCATTGCTTCTGCGCGGCACGTGCTGCGGCGAGGGCGGCCTGCGCGTCCGCCGGGCTCGAAGCGGCATAGCGTCCGATAATATCCCGCGTGTCCGATGGGTTGATGTTGTCGAAACCCTGCGCCGTTTCCTGCCAGTTGCCACCGATAAGATTGCCGTGCATCATCTGCCTTGTCTTTCTGTCTTGTTTGTCTCCGCCGCCATCAGAAGGCGCCGACTGTCCTGCGGTATGCGCGTTGGGAGGGGGCGGGGGTGCCTGGCGCTAGAGGAGCTGAAAGCCGTGGGCGAAGGGATCGCGGTCATCGACAAACAGGGTGTTGATCCCCGTCATCCGGGCCCATCCGGCCACGCTGGGCAAAATGGCCTCCATATTGCCGATCCGGGTTTCGCCTTCGTGGCGGCCATCGAACAGGCTGCCGATAATGCTTTCATGGATAAACGCCTCGCCGGGGCGCAAATCGCCCCGGGCGGCCAGTTGTGCCATGCGGGCGCTCGTCCCGGTGCCGCAAGGGGAGCGGTCGATTGCCTTTTCACCATAGAAAACGGCGTTGCGGCCATGCGCACGCGAATTGCGTGGCTTGTCGGTCCATTGGACATGGCTCACCCCTCGCACCGTCGGATCGAGCGGGTGAACGCAGGGGGCTGCTTCATCGGCCAGCTTGCGGACAAGGGGGCTGAAGCGCAGCAGATCGCCCACGGACATAGCCTCCAGTCCGCGATAATGAGGCTGCGGTTCAATGATCGCATAGAAATTGCCGCCATAGGCAATGTCGAGAATAATCTCGCCCAGCCCCGGCACATCGATCCGAACATCCTGATGCGCCAGATAGCTGGGGACGTTGAATATGCGGACCTGCGCGACATATTCCCCCTCCATCTCATATTCGGCGATGACCCGCCCGGCGGGGGCGTCGAGCAAGATGCGTCCGGGCGTTTTGGGACTGATCAACCCGTTTTCGATGGCCAGGGTGATGGTGCCGATGGTTCCATGGCCGCACATGGGCAGGCATCCGCTGGTTTCGACGAACAGGATGGAAGCGTCGGCGTCTTCACTGCTCGGCGGATAGAGAAAGGCGCCGGACATCATGTCATGCCCTCGCGGTTCGAACATCAGCGCGGTGCGTATCCAGTCAAAGCGATCGAGGAAATCCTGCCGCTTTTCGCTCATGGACCGCCCCCGCAACAGCGGCGCCCCCCCGGCAATCAGGCGCACCGGATTGCCGCATGTGTGGCCGTCGAAGCAGGGAAAACTATGCCTTGCCATCTGCGTCCTTTCTGGCTTGTCCCTGTTGCGGCGTGTCAGGCGGCTGACCGCGCCGTCGCCAGCGACGGGCGCGTGCGCGCGGCTTCTTCCACCATGGCGATGACCCGGTCGCGCTCGCTTCCCGACAGGATCAGCCGCGGCGGGCGTACCCGTTCGGACCCTCGTCCCATCACCTCTTCGGCCAGTTTGATGCACTGGACCAGATTGGGCTGGGCATCGAGGTGCAGGAGCGGCAGAAACCAGCGATAGATGCTACGCGCTGCGTTCAGGTCACCGGCAACAAGCGCCTCCCAAAGCGCGAGCGATTCCTTAGGAAAAACATTGGTCAGGCCCGAAATCCAGCCTTCGGCTCCTAAGGTCAATCCCTCGAATGCCAGATCGTCGAGCCCGGCGAAAATTTTATAGCGGTCGCCGCAGGCATTGAAAATATCGGTAAAGCGGCGCGAATCCTCCATCGATTCCTTGACCGCGACGATATTGGGAACGTCCGACCAGCGTTGCAGCAGATTGAGCGGAACCGACACGCGATAGGCGGCGGGATTATTATAGAGCATCACCGGCAGGGTGCTGGCGGCGGCCACCTTGCGGATATGGAAATCCAGCTCCTCGCCGCTCGGCACATAGACCATGGCGGGCAAAAGCATCAGTCCGTCAGCGCCGATTTGTTCGGCATCTTGCGCAAAGAGGCTGGCAGCGTCGGTGGTGAGTTCGGATACGCCGCTGATGACCGGCACCCGTCCCGCCGCCGCTTCGACGATCGCGCCCAGCATGGTGCGTTTTTCGTCGGCGGAGAGAGAGTTATTTTCTCCCACCGTGCCCAGCGCGACAATGCCGTGCACGCCTTCGCGGATCAGCATGTCCACCATCGCACCGGTGGCGGCGGGGTCGATCGCCAATTGCTCGTCGAACTGGGTGGTAACGGCCGGCAGCACCCCGGCCCAATTGATTTTCGTCACAATCACTCTCCATTTTCCGTCGGAGCTTCTGGCGTCGATGCCTCCGTCGATCCGCGAATGACAATGGATTATGCATTTTGTATCCAATATTCAACCCCTGGCTTCGATCAATGGATTGTGCAATGGATAGCGATGCCCCGTCGGGGGCAGGCGAGCCGGCTATTGGAATGAAAACACGCTATTCGGGGCGAAGCGATTTCACGCGGAGGAACAGGATTATGACGCAGCAAATTGGCCGATCGGACGCCGAGACGGAACTGGCGCTTATCGCCTATCGCGGCGATGAGGTCGCGCCGATTGCTTTGGAGGAGTATGGCGCACGTCTCCACCGGGCGCGGCAGCAGATGGCGGAGCAGGATATTGATGTCCTCTTGCTTACGGCCAGCAGCAATCTCTCTTATTTTACCGGGGTCGACTGGCACCCCAGCGAACGCTTTTTCGGAGCTCTCATCTTCCGGGATCGTCCGACTCTCTATGTCGTCCCCGCTTTTGAAGCGCCGCGTCTCGCGGCGATGCTGGCTGAGGAGGCGCCCATGCTTTTGTGGGAAGAAGGGGCGGATCCCTATGCGCTGGTGCGGGATGCGCTCACGGAGGTCGCCTTGGCGAGAGGCGCAATCGCGCTCGATGAACAGGCCCCCTATTTTGTCGCCGACCATTTGGCCCGCCAGCTGAATGGGGCCACGCTACACCCGGCAACGCCCATCACCGCCGTCTGCCGCATGTGCAAATCGCCCAGCGAAATCGCCATTATTCGCCATGCGATGGCCTTGACCCTTGTTGTTCAGCGTCACGCCGCCCGCATATTACGCGCGGGAATTTCCGCGAGTGAGGTCGTCGCGTTCATCGATACCGCCCACCGGAAGATTGCTGGCCATCCTTCGACATTCTGTATCGTCAGCTTTGGGGAGGCTACCGCCTATCCGCACGGAGGGGGCGCAGGGCAATCATTGCAGGAAGGCGACATGGTACTGATCGACACCGGAACCTGCCTGCACGGCTATCACTCCGATATTACCCGCAGCTATGTGTTTGGCGTCCCAAGCGAACGTCAGCGCACGATATGGGCGATTGAAAAGGAGGCTCAGGCAGCCGCTTTTGCTGCCGCGCGTCCCGGCGTCCCATGCGAAGCGGTCGATCAGGCCGCGCGCCAGGTGCTCGAAGCCCACGGACTCGGCCCCGGCTATGCGGTGCCGGGCCTCCCGCATCGCACCGGTCATGGACTGGGGCTCGATATTCACGAGCATCCCTATCTCGTCGAAGGAAATCGCACGCCGCTTGCTCCAGGCATGTGTTTTTCGAACGAGCCGATGATCTGCATCTATGGCGAATTTGGCGTCCGCCTGGAGGATCATTTCTACATGACGGCAGAGGGGCCGTGCTGGTTCACCGAGCCGGCCAAGGCCCTCGACGCGCCCTTCCCTTGAGGGGACCGGATCGCATGACAAAAGGGACAAAACCTCTTGGAAGCGTTTCTAGTTCGTGAGGTCATAAACATTTGGTGACTCGTCACCGATTGGCTCTGGCAGGTTAGCCGGGGGTGGCGCGTCGCTCAGCAGGGGTGGAGGGCCGGTCCAGGCCGGAGGTCCCCCATTCGCTTCGGGCCGTCGTCCCATAGGCTCAATGGGATGTCCACGTGCCAGCAGATAATCGCTCTACCACATTGTCTCCCGGGGTATACGTCGACGTGGTAGCGAAATATTGCTGTATGTGAATATTGGAAGGATATGGGGGGATGATTCTCGCAAGATTAGCAAGCTATGCTTCGGTGGTCTTGTGAGATCATGAAAATGATATAATAGATTTGTTGTTGACTGTCTTCAATTCCCAGATACTTCAAGTCTCCTGTGAATTACGGGCGATTCTGTGGGTGGGGCGGGCGAATATGAAATCAAACAGGCTGACTTCAGCCCTTGCTGGACAGCGGGCGATTGATGTTCTCGCTGCGCCTGCGGATGATCGCTTCGCAAAATGAAGTCGAAGTTTGGCCGTCGGTGGCACGGTCTCGCGCTAATCGCGCCTTTTTTGGCTGCCCTTCCTGCAAAAGGTCAGGAGGGGCAGTTGAGCTTGGTCCATCAAGCTTATCCCGAACCTGAACTTTCTTTCGATGACTCGCCGACTTTGCCGCCCAATGATAGCTTGGCGGCAGCTCTCGCCGAGGTGTTTGTCTCCAATCCAGAGCTGGCTGCGCGCCGTTATGATCTTCGCGCGACCGACGATGAAATGGGCATTGCGCTTTCGGGAATACGGCCGACCGCCCAGATGCAGATTTCAGGCAGTTATGATTATATCCTTCCCGGCTCGATCACGCAGGCTGGAAGGCCGATCTCCGATCGCTTGAACGGCCCGCACATTCAGCGCGATAATGTGGGAGCGCAGCTCATGATCGACCAGCCGATCACTACGGGCGGGCGTGTACGCAGTGCGGTCATGGCTGCCGCAGCGTCGAGTGCCGCGGGCCGCGAGATGCTTCGCGGCGCTGAGGGTGACCTCCTGGTCGAGCTTATCGCGGCCTATAGCGATGTCCGCCGCGACAGCCAGTCGCTGGCGATACGACGCAAAAATGTTCGCATTCTCGAAGCAACGCTCGACGAAATCGTTGCGCGTCGCGACGCCGGCGAACTCACTCGAACCGATATTGCGCAAGCGGAAACACAGCTTCAGGCAGCGCGCGTCCAGCTCAACGCCGCCGAAGCGCAACTGGAGGCCAGTGCGGCGGCCTTTACCCGTATCGTGGGCCGGAAGCCCGGTATTCTCGCCGAGGAGCCTGACCTTCCAGGCTTGCCCCGGGACGCGGAAGAAGCCTTTGCAATAGCCCGCGTCGCCAATCCCGACTTGGCGGCGGCGGCGGCAACCGAGCGCGCATCGCGCGCGCGGATTGCTGCGGCGCGTGCCGAAGGCAACCCGCAGCTCTCCCTTCAGGGAGTTGCAGGAAGCAGCGGCCCCGCGGTGCCTTTCGACAGGCGCGAGCATGATGTCACCTTTACGGGCCGGGCTACGCTGACGATCCCGATTGTGGCAGGGGGGCGGGTGCGGTCGCTCGTCGCGCAGGCGAAAAATCGCCACAGTGCTGACGCACTGCGCGTCGAAGCGGCGCAACGCCAGCTGGTCGAAGCTGTTCTGAACGCCTGGAACCAGTGGGTCGTGGCAGAGCGTAACCTCGATGCACAAGCGCTCCAGCTCAGAGCCGCTCGAATCTATTACGAGGGTACATTTGAGGAGTATCGCGAAGGATTGCGTTCAACCTTCGATGTTCTGTTCGCCCAGAACTCGCTTCGCGAAACCGAAGTGGCGCTGCTGGCGAACAAGCGCGACCGCTATGTCGCGCAGGCCATCTTGCTTCGTCATTTGGGCCAGCTGGAAGTCAGGCATCTGCTCGCCGGGGGGCCGCGCTATGATCCTGCTGCATATGCCAAGCGTGCGGCCAAGCGCAGCGCCTTGCCCAGCGACGGCCTTTTTCGCGCTATCGATGCCGTGGGCGCGCCTGCGGCGCGTGCCCAGACCGTCGATGCCCCGGTTCCTGGTGGCGGCCCGGCGCTGCTGCCGCCTGCCGCTGATCCAGGAAGCTCGGCCGAACTCATCAGGCATGATGATGCTATATTGCCGGGGGATAGACAGTGAATTCGGAAGCAACGGTCGATGCCGCAGGGGCCGAGCGCGATGACAGCGGGCTAATTGCTTATGCCACGATATTGGCGCTTCATCGTATTGCTGTCGATCCCAAACAGCTCCGGCACGGGGTCGGCCACGACCGCGCAATTGCTGCCGATGATCTCAAGCGCATCGCCAAGCGCCAGGACGAAGTGCGCGCAAAGTCCGTTCGTTCCACTTGGGAAAAGCTCAAGCAAACGCCATTGCCTGCCTTGGCGAACGGGCCCTCGGGCTGGTTCATCATCGCGCGCGTGGGGGATGACGAGGCGCTGATCCAGCCGCCTTGCAAGAGCAGCGACGGTGTCCAGCCGCAGGTGATCAAGGTCGAGCGTTCTGCGATGGAAGCCATGTGGTCGGGCGAGCTTTTGCTGGTAACGACGCGTGAGGGCATTGGCGGCGTGACGCGCGCGTTCGATGTGTCCTGGTTCATCCCGCAGATCGTCAAATATCGCCGGCTCATTGGCGAGGTCCTGCTGGTCACGCTTTGCATCAACCTTCTGGGGCTCGCCTCGCCGCTCTTCTTCCAGAATGTCATCGACAAGGTGCTGGTCCACAACACGCTCGATACGCTCACGATTCTGGTGATCGGCTTTGGCATCGTGTCGATCTGGGAGACCTTGTTCGGCTGGCTGCGGACGCGGCTTTATTCGGAAACAAGCCAGAAGATCGACGTTGAGCTTGGCGCAAAGCTCTTTCGTCATTTGCTCGGGCTGGGTCTTTCCTATTTCGAGGCGCGCCGCGTCGGTGACGTCGCGATGCGTGTGCGCCAGCTCGAGACCATCCGCGAATTTCTTACCAATGCGTCGCTGAGCGTCCTTGTCGATCCGCTTTTCACGATCGTCTTTCTGGTAGTGATGTGGTTCTATTCGGTGAAGCTCTTCATCATCGCGGTGCTCGCCATTCCTTGTTATATCGCGGTCGCGATCTTCATTACCGGCCCCTTGCGCGCGCGAATTGAGGAGAAGTTCGAACGATCGGCGGCGAATAATGCGCTGCTTGTCGAGAGCATTGGCGGCATCCAGACGGTGAAGGCAGGGGCGGTCGAGCCGCAGTGGCAGGATCGCTGGGAACGGCAGCTTGCGGGTTACAGCTTTGCTTCGCAGAAGGTCATCAACCTCGGGAATACCGGCAGCCAGCTCATTCAGCTGATATCGAAGATCAACATGGTGCTGATCCTCTATTTTGGCGCCAAGGCGGTGATCGACAAGGAAATGACGGTGGGCGCGCTCGTCGCTTTCAACATGTTTGCGCAGCGTGTGTCGGGGCCGGTCATCCGCATGGCGCAGCTGTGGCAGGATTTCCAGCAGGTGCGTATTGCGATCGAGCGGCTCGGCGATGTGCTCAACCAGCCGGTTGAACCTGGTACGGGCAGCCGCGTCGCGCTCCCTGCACTCAAGGGCGAAGTGCGTTTCGACGCCGTCAAGTTCCGCTATGGTCTCGAGGGGCCATGGACGCTCGAAGACATTAATCTCGACGTGCCCGCTGGGACGACGCTCGGCATCGTCGGCTCGTCGGGCTCGGGAAAATCGACACTGACGAAATTGCTCCAGCGCATGTATGTGCCAGCCAGCGGACGCGTGCTGATCGACGGTGTCGACATCGCGCAGATCGATCCTGCCTGGCTACGACGCCAGATCGGCGTGGTGTTGCAGGAGAATCTGCTTTTCAATCGCTCGATCCGCGAAAATATCGCGCTCGCCAACCCTGCGATGTCGCTCGAACATGTGATGGCGGCGGCCGAACTTGCAGGCGCACATGAGTTCATCGTCAAGCTGCCGCAAGGCTATGACACGCCGGTCGAGGAACGCGGCACGAACCTGTCTGGCGGGCAGCGCCAGCGGCTCGCCATTGCGCGGGCGCTCGTGACCCAGCCGCGTATCCTGATCCTCGACGAAGCGACGAGCGCGCTCGATGCCGAGAGCGAGGAAATCATCCAGCGCAATCTGAAAGCCATTTCGGCGGGCCGGACGGTGATCATCATCGCGCACCGACTTTCGGCGGTGCGCCAGTGCGACAATCTGATCGCGCTCGAGCGCGGACAGATTGTCGAGCGCGGAACGCATGAAGAGCTCCTGCGCGCGGGAGGACGCTATGCCGATCTCCACCGGCGCCAGAGCGGGGGCATTCCGGCATGAGCGGGTGGCGACATCATTGGGACGTGCTGAAAGAGGCGATCCGCGCTGATCGTGAGCGCCGGAAGGGCTTTATCCCGACCGAGGAAGCCGATTTTCTTCCCGCTGCGCTCGAGGTTGCCGAACGCCCGGTATCGCCAACCGGGCGGGTCGTGGCCTGGGCATTGATGATCGGGCTCGCCATCGCGGTCGTCTGGACGGTGTTTGGCCGTGTCGATGTCGTCGCTTCGGCGCCTGGAACCTTGATTCCGGCTGGCAATATCAAGCTCGTCCAGTCGCCGGGGGCCGGCGTGGTGCGTGCAATCTATGTTCGCAACGGCGATACAGTTCGCAAGGGACAAGCGCTGCTCGATCTCGACCCAACGCTCGCTGGGGCCGACCTTGCCGCCGCCGAAAAGGCCCTTGCTACCGCCGAACTCGATATCGCGCGCAGCCGCGCGATCGCCGATGCGCTCGCAGGCAAGGGGCTTCGCTTCGTCGCACCTGCGGGCACGCCGCCCGAAATCGTCGACACCCAGCGCCGGTTGATCGCCGCACAGCTGGCCGAGATCGAGGCATCGGCTGCCAGCCTCGCATCGGCGCGTGCGACGGCATTGTCGGATGCCAATGCCGCGCGCGCCAATGCTGCGCGGCTTGCGGATACGGTGCCGATTCTTGACCGGCAGATCGAGCGGATGAACCGCCTCGATGCCAAGGGCTATGCGCCGGGACAGCGCCTCCTCGAAATGCAGCGCCAGCGCCGCGCCGAAGCCGGCGAGCGCGACGTCGCGCTCACCCAGATTGCGCGCGGCGAAGCCGAGGCGCGCAAGGCCAGCGAACAGATACGCGAGACGCGCGAGACGGCGCTACGTACCGCGCTCGCCGACCTCGCCAAGGCCGAGGCCGACGCAATTCTACGCCGCGAGGAGGTGACGAAAGCGCGCCAGATGAACCGCTTCCAGCGCCTCGTCGCGCCGGTCGATGGCACCATCCAGAATCTCGAGGTGCATACCGTCGGCGGCGTCGTCGAGGCAGCGAAACCGCTCATGACCGTTGTCCCCGCGCGCGGTGCGCTCGAGGTGCAGGCGAAGGTACTCAACAAGGATATCGGGTTTATCCGTACCGGACAGGAAGCGGCAGTGAAGCTCGAGGCTTTCTCCTTTACACGCTATGGCGCAGTCCCTGGCCGGGTCGCACGGATCAGCCGCGACGCGGTGCAGGACAAGGATCTGGGGCTGGTCTACATCGTGACGGTCACGCTCGACCGCAGCTTCGTTGACGCTGACGGGCGGCGTTACGCGCTGACGCCGGGATTGGCCGCGACGGTCGACGTCAAGACGGGCACGCGGCGTATCGTTAGTTATTTAATCAGTCCGCTGCAAACAAGTGTTTCTCAGGCAGGTCGGGAAAGATAAGGCCAGTCGACATAACGCTTTTTCTCGAAATCGTGAAGGTGATTTCGAAATGGTATCGATCAATAGTTGACGGGGGCAAGATAACCGTATCTTAAAAGGTGCTTGAGGTGGATGGGGGCATCTGTCCGATGAGTGATTCGAACGGGTTCCTTTTCAGGAAACACATTCTGTCGCAGTTGGCGGCAGTGCTGTTGCTCGCTTCTTGCTCGAGCAATGTCTACATGGGAATTTCGCTGACGGAAGGTGTTGGAGATCCGGAGCTTCGCTCACTCGCCCAGCGTGCGTCCGTTGGGGACAAGCAGGCTCAGTTGGATCTTGGGATTCGATACGAGCAGGGAAACGGAGTTGAGCGGGACCTCGCACAGGCAAAACGGCTTTATCGTCTCGCCGCCAGCGACAGTGGAGGACGCATGTGGGTTTATATTCCGGGCGTGAGTGGCTCCTCTGGTCGAGTGATGCAAGTTGGCGATGCGCCCTTTCAAGTGGGTCTTGAGGCTGCGCAGAAGCGGTTGGAGGTGCTGGATCATGAGATTTAGAAAGCTAACCTTTTGCCAAGGGATGCCGCAACTTTCGGGTATTCCAACGCGCCTTGGAGTCGAGGCTACTCTTTTGGCCTCCTCCGGGTTGCTGCTTCTCCTCGCGGCATGCTCGCCACCAGCCGTCTGGAAAACGGAGGAAAACGAAGATCTGCTGGTCTTTGAAAATTACGTCAACCTGTGTCGGTCAAGCATCTGCCAGACTGCATTTCCGGAGAACCGACGCTGCATGCAAGCGCTCGAGATGATGAAGCAGGGTCGCCCAAAGGTTGAAGGCCAGGACGACCTCATTAGTTACCTTCAACTGAGGATTCTCTTCGCCAACACCTATGCTGACTGGTTAGAAGGCGAGGCAGGCAAATCTGTTATGAGCAGACAGTTTTGCGCTAAAAGACTAGAATTTCTTGGTCATCCGAAGGGTTTTGAGGTGGATGATGAGTAATATTACAGTAACACGGAGACAAATTAGCTTAAATTGGCGTAGCCGTACTCGTGCGACGGGTTCGAGTGTGTCTGTTTCAAGTTCCGACACCTCGGTTGATATCCCACTCGCTCACTTGTTGGGTAATGCTGAGCAGCCTGGCTGGCTATTTTCTGATCCAGACACGGATTACCCTGGAGTGGGATACATCTTTCAGCGAGACGGGTTCGCGCCAATAATTGTCGCTGTGGACGACCCAAACATATCGGGTCTGGCCGGTTTTCTAAACGTTATGGAGGCATTGCTCGGCGAATACGATGCGTTTGGATTGGCGGCTATGCTCGATGGCTCCTTGCCGAGCGTGCAGAATAATGAAACGATCGTCATTCATATTCGAGATAAGCGTTCTGGAGGTGTCCAAGGTGGTGCATATCACGACTTGGATATCACTGACGAGGCAGTTGGTATCGATCTATCTTCAATAAGCGGCCTTTTGGACTTTACTTCCCCGTCTTCCGATACTGATTTTGACTATATAGAAATCTTCGCCGCAGACTCTCCAGACGATGAATACCGGGCCTTTCGTTTCGCCTCCACGGCGATACATGAACTCCTCCATCGTAAACAGCCGCATCAATACAATGTTCGCATTGGAGCAGACGCTGGCATTGCTGGTTTGATCCCCGAGTTTAGTCTCAACGAGATCGTCGATGACCCTGTTTACGCGGAAACGAGAGTCATCTTAGGCGAACTGTATCGTAATGGACACCTGCTCAATGACAACAAGGCGTTTGGCGACCCGGGCGCAATAACGGTCGAGCAGTTGGTGGAGAATTTAAGGCAAGCTGATGTTGCGCGCCTAGAGCCGATTTTCGATCAGGCAAAAGTTCTTCGCGATCTACGAATTTATGCTCTCGGAGCGGATAGCAATTGGCTAAACTTTACTTTAGATCAGGTGAAAGAACTGGAAAAACAGGGTTTGTTGTCACTTCGAAGCGAAGGAGACCCAAACGATAAATCCGACTACAGCATGAGCCTGTCTGCGGATGGCTACTTTGTCCTGGAGGGATACAAATTTGCTATTGGCAATCGCAATAGTACAAATGATGCGCTCTGGGGTGTCTCGGTAGAGAATATAGGACTCCTTGAAAAAATGGGCGCGCTCGGATGTAATAGTATTATATCGGGGCATGTTGGAGATTCTTGCCTAGAGTTGAAAGCAAAATTTAATGCTTCTACTAATATGCGGGGATCGTTCAGTGGAATTGAGGTTGAATCAAATTCTTTGGCAACTCTTTCCCTAAGAAATGTTCAGGTTGATAGCGAAGTCAAGTCTTTAATGCTTGTATTTAGTGAGGATGGTCAGGTTGAGGAAGTACTGATCGATGGTGTAGAAATATTCCTTCTGGCAGATGAGGCGACTAGATCACTCCTGATCGAATTGGCTGATTATGCCTACGAGCAATCGCGTCGGAGATTGATTGCGACAAACGGGCAAGACGGCTCGGTGAATCTCCCAATCGAGTTTTCGCTTGAAACGATTGGTGGCGACTTAACCCGTATCATTGCGATCGACCTAGGTGCCTTGCGCAAATTGACCGGACTCACTGTTGAAATCGGTACGTTGTCGGAAAACAAGTTGCTTAAGAGGACGGTAAGAAAGACAGATGACGGATCACGGAAAGTTGAATTAACCGAAATATTTGATGACGGAACCGTTGTTCTAACTCGAGATGGTATTACATCTATTCGTATCAAGGACTCTCCAGTCGGTCTCGATTTCGTTGACGCCGGTGCTGTCCTCGGATCGGTGCTTGGGTCACGGATTTCAAAGCACCTCGTCATCAGAACGATATCTTCGGCAGCATTGCAGACCCTCGGACAAAATATTGGCGATGTTTTGAACCGTGAAGTCTTTGCTACCGCCAATCGGGACGTATCCATCGGTGAAATGTTCGATGGCATTGGTAAAGAGTTTGTTGAGAATTTAGTCGCAGGCAGCATAGGAGCGGTCTCTTCTTACCTTGTGGCGGGTCTAATCTCTGAACTCGGACTCGATGGTTTTGAAGGCGATCTGGCCGGTACGGCTGCTTCTGCCACTATTGGGCAAATGTTGACCAATCTTACCCGTCTTGGAACGC